>JBAUZZ010000218.1:0-9093 GCA_049585495.1 Chthoniobacterales bacterium
CGCCTCGGAGCTGCGACCCTATCCAGCCTTGGCTAAGGAGCGCTGAAAGAAGAGCCCGATTTTCCACACTTATTTTGTTCCATTGCTGACGACGTCAGCGAATGTTCTCCAAGAACTCGTTGCCGTCTGGCCGCTTCGTCCCGTGCAGCTGTGAATTCGCGACAAATTCGCGATTCTCCAAGATGTTGTGACTTGTTAGACGAAGCAATGTTTTAAGTTTTTTCTTCTCGAGGAAGAGCAACATCGGGTAGTTCTGGCATGAACCAAGCTATGGCTACTTCCATGTGCCTGGGACTCGCGTACGAAACGAAAGGTGCTGTCAAGGATGCCGATGTGTCCGCGTGAGCTCAAAAACAGGCCTCTGGGGACAATTGAGCTAACAATGATCGGAGAGATAGGTCTTCGGAAATTCAAAAATAATATGTCAAAACGCCATTCAATTACAATCATACTAGCGGGTGCAGTGGCCTACTTTCTACTAATCGCTTTGTGTTTAAGTGAGTCACTACCCGATCGACTCGCTGACGATTCGACTGTCAAAGGAAAAGGCAAGGATGGTGAGTGCATGGATTATGCCTTAGCGCTTTCTGCCCGGCTGGCAGCGAACGGAATTCACGGCCAACTGATCTTCTACCGATGGCACGTTCGCCATACGGCAATTGAAGGTAGTCACGTCTTGGTTGTGTATCGTTGACCAGACGACAGCGTATGGAAGCATTTATTATTCTTTCCAGTCTCTGCCTACTTTTGATGGCGATCGCAGCGTGGAGGTAGGTCTGCGAACAGCGCGGGCAAATGCCGCGGTCCTGGTTGAATTCTACTACATCGATATTGTCTATGGACCTGTCTCTTGTTTTCTGCCTTGCCATGGCGGCGGACGCTGTCATCTCCAGATTTATTCCGATACGCCGGCGAGTTTCTCGATTCGTGTGCATGTCGATCTTCTTCGCTGTGCAGACCGTTCTCATCGTTGCACTCATCGCTTCGCCGGTGCATCCGTTCTTCAGACCGCAAGATTTGCCGCGTAAGTTCTGGCTCCAAGTTCTAACTTGCTGCTGGTGGGGCTTGGCTGCACGCGAACTTATTGCTCTTCTGGCATTGCCGACAGCGATGCGAGGAACAGCGATAGAGAATAAGCTTTTGTCCGATATTATCGCAGCCAGCATCTATGTCTGCTCTGTACTAGCAATGATGGGGTTCGTTTTTGGATTGTCGCTGCAGGGAGTGCTCGCAACTTCCGGTATTATCGCGATCGTGCTTGGGTTGGCGCTGCAGAGCACGCTTGGGGATGTTTTCTCCGGATTATCACTGAGCATTGAAAAGCCGTACCGCATCGGCGACGAGATCCTCTTGGAGGGCGGAGCTGGCGGCGAGGTGATTCAGATGAATTGGCGTTCCACGCACCTCAAGAACGGTGCGAACGATGTCGTCATCGTTCCGAATAGCTCAATAGCGAAAATGCGGATCCAGAACCATAGTGCCGGGTCCAGGAGGTACGGCGAAACTCTAACCGTAATCGTGGATAGTCGGAACGAGCCAGAACTCACGCTCGAAATCCTGAAGCAGGCAGCCCTGGCCTGTCCTTCCATATTGGAACACCCAGCGCCCTCCGCTGACGCGACCGAGCTCGGTGGCGATCGGATCAGTTACGAGATCTCTTTTAGCACCTCTTCGATTGTGTCCGCGGGTGAGGCGCGATCGCAGTTGATTACTCAGCTATATAAACGGGCACGCCCGTTTGTCGGAAAGCGTGAGTCCTCACCAGGCGCGGCAGGCCCCGACTCGCTTAATTCATATCCTATCTTTCTTTTCCCGGAGAGCGAGGTGTTCGATCACCTTCCTCTTCTCGAACCGCTCAGCGAGTCAGAGAAAGCCCATCTGGCTGCGCAGATTAGCAGACGTCACTTCCAAGCCGGAGAAAAGCTCTTAGCGCAAGATGAAAAAATTGACTCGGTCCACTTCGTCTTCTCCGGCATCATCCAGGTCACGCGTCAGGTCAAGGATGGACTCGTGCTGAATGTCCGAAGGTTAGGACCCGGTGACTCATACGGTGAGATATCGCTTCTGACCGGCGCCAATTCGAGGGGAACATTTACGGCTCTGACCTCGGGACTGTTGTTAGGATTACAGGCCGCAGACCTCAAACCGATCCTCGAAGCGCGTCCTGAGCTGGTAGAATCGCTCAGCCATTCAGCGGCCAAGCTGCAACAGTTCGTCACGACGTTCGATCGAGCCGCGATTCAGCCGGTTGCGATCGAACAGCGCGATCTTTTATGGCGTATCCGGAGTTTCTTTCATCTGGAAGTCGCATCATGAAAGCTGACTACTGCCACCGCTTTCTTCCCGCCGTTTTCCTTTGCGCTCTGCTTTCCGGATGTGCGTATCCAGTCAAGATCTCCTACCCTTCAGAAGCGAGCATTCACCCGGCCTTCAATCAGCCGTTCGCGACCTGGGCAGGTGAACGTGTGCGGGTCGTGCTGACGCCTTCCTTAAGAGCCGAATGCCTCAGATACTTGGCTAACTATGATCAGGTTTTCCTGGCGAATTCACTTCGGCAACGGGGGCTGAGGCATGAATACAAAATAACCGGCAAAGGTACACCGCTCGTCATCTACGCAAAGAATCCTGACAGTACTCCGCAGGAAAAACATTATCCGTCAACCGGCATTATCCTTGGCCTGACCGCGGTAAAAGAAGAGCGCCCAGGTCACGTGCCGCTACTGAAACTGTATGATGCGTTCGATCCCACCGTAGTCCGATCCTCGTCTGGGCCGGACCCGATTGCAGCCAACTATACTGCGACTTTGGCGGTACTGGATTCGCATGCGCGACAAGTGGCTGGCAGCGCTGCTGGATCGTTCTTGCGGCCCGATAATCCGAGGTTCGCGACCGGCATTTATCTGATTCATCCGTATGACCCCAACAAGATTCCGATCCTGTTTGTTCATGGACTTATTTCTTCGCCACTCTCCTGGCAAAATCTGACCAACGATCTCTGCGCGGATCCAAAGATTCTCGAGCATTATCAACCCTGGTTTTTTCTCTATCCAACCGGCCAACCAGTGCTGGAAAGCGCCGAGCAGCTTCGGGAAGATCTGCAAGCGACCCAAAGATTATTCGATCCGAAAGGCACAGCCATTGCATCCCACCACGTTGTTGTCATTGCTCATAGTATGGGAGGCCTCTTGGCTCACACCTTGGTATCGGATAGCGGTGACGCCCTCTGGAATGTGTTCGCTGACAAACCGTTCAATAGTTTGACCCTGTCACCCAGCGAAAAGAATTTGATCTCCGGATATTTCTTTTTCCATCATCAACCATCGATCGAGCGCGTAATCTTTCTCGCGGTACCGCATCGTGGAAGCGGTCTCGCGAGCGGTATTGTCGGCAGCATCGCCAGTCGATTAATCCGGCATCCTAAAACTGTAGCTGAAGCAATGAAGGATTTAACTGTTAAGGATCCAGGCATACTGTACCCCTATTTCGCCAGAGTGAACGCCCGAGGCGGTCCGACCAGTCTATTCTCGCTTGCTCCGAATCCGTTGTTGGACCATATGGCTGCCTTACCGATCCGAGTCCCTTTTCATAGCATCATTGGTGATCGAGGGCTTGGCGGCGGCCCCCGAAGTTCCGACGGCGTTGTGCCGTACAGCAGCTCGCATCTAGCTGGAGCCGAATCCGAAAAGATCGTACCTGCTGGTCACGGTGTTTTTTCGAACGAATCTGCTGTCTTGGAGATTAAGCGGATTCTAGAAGAGAACATCGAACGACCCACCGGTCGCAGCAAGCAGAATGGCCGAGGTACATAAAAGCAAGGGGACGTTGGAACCGTCCGGGAGGTCGCACTCGAGATCGCTTATGCGGTCGCACGAGAAGCGCAAGAAGAGGGACTAGCTTCTGCGTGCGAACCTGAAGCATTCCGGCAAAAATAGAATGAAGTTTTGGCTTATCATAAAGTCTGATAGCGGATCATAACGTTTAATTATGCATTCTAGCGTTTTGATGATACCCGGATACGTGCAAAATCTGATATCTATAAGGCTCCTCGCGGTGCAGTTGAATCGACCAGAATTTCGGTTTCTGGACCTTCTGATGGCCTTGGTCGATACGAGCTCGTTTTGGGTTGCAGGTTATTTTAAAGAAACTCAATTGCCTCACATTGAAGTGGGCCAAAAGGCGAATCTTACATTCATGGGTTACCCGAACCAACCCTTTGAAGGGATGGTTCGGAGCGTTGGTTGGGGCGTCTACGTTCAGGACGGCTCGGACAACGCCAGCACCGGTTTGTTGCCCTCAATCAGTCAGACTGTTGATTGGGTTCGCCTGCCCCAGCGCTTCGCTGGATCGATTGGTTTTGGGTAAAGATCGGCATCAAGACTGGCTTAGCCGCCACGATAGCAATTCTTCTCCTGATGTGGATCCATCCGCCCGGGCCGAGCTCAATTCCGCTGGCGGCCTTTTTTCTTACTGTTCTTGGTCGTCCATTCGTGCGAGCCGGCGGGACAGGCGATCTGCGTTCTTATCAAAATAGTTTTTTGGCTGCTCTTGGTCTAGCTGCGTCTGCCGGCCTCCTCATTCTTACCACGCCATTTCTAACAGATTATCCCGTCATGAACCTGGCGATTCTGCCGGCAGAGGCTCTTCATGCGAGTCGCCAGATTCGAATTGCCGGATGTACCCAACAGGAAAAGGCCAGGCTTGCAGCGTGGAATCGAGCGCTGCAAACTCTGGTGACCCGGACGACGGTGCTGATTTCTTGCAAACATATCTTACCGGAGATCGCGGAAGCTATCCTGCGACCGCGGTTCGAGCGCCCGGAGGTAGAGTTTAAGCAGATGCTCGATGCTTTTGCCGAATGCCTTCGTCAAGGTGATTGCCGGCGCGAGCTGCCGAGCCTCCGTCGCGCGTCGGGCGAAATGGACGGGGCACTCGAAAGTATTCGCCAGAGCGAAATATTAAATGGCTCACACCCGGAAGCACCCGAGCGCGTACTCGAGCTCGTGGATCATTATCATGCAACCGGGGAAGCGCTAGAAAAGTGCAGGCGCTTGATTGGTACTTTGAAGATTCACCATTATTGGGGCCATTGCGGGCTGTAGCATGCAACGACGGCTTTGCCGAAAATCTACAGAGATTGTTCAATTCTCACAAGGAAGTGGACCAAGGAGCTAGAGTATCGACTGATCAAGGAACTCAGGGCTTTTCGGGAGAATCGCATTGTCCTGTAGCAGCTGCAGCTGCTGCCGCCTGCTTGGCGCACTGCCAGAACTTTTCCGCAGCGGGTGTGAGTCGCCCTTCCGGCGCGGCGATGCCGATGATTACCGGCTTGGGTTCCGGGGTCAGACGCAAGCCCCTCGTTCGAGCACGGCGCGAGCTTCGTCCAGAAAGAGGCGTCCCGCCTCGGTCAGGCTGACCGATTTGGCGGTGCGTTCCAACAAGGAGACGCCAATCTCATCCTCCAGGTCGCGAATCTGGCGGCTCAGTGCGGGCTGCGAGATGTGAAGTTTTAACGCGGCGCGCGAGACGTTTTCCGTCTCGGCTACCCGGACGAAGTATCGCAGATGCCGGAGTTCCATAGCGAGCTCAGTATGCCTATTAGTTATACTGAGGCAAGAAAGATAGTCTTTTAAACTCGCGCGGTTCCATCGGATCGTGCTTTGCATGAAAATCATTGCTTTAATCTCGCGGTTACTTCTCGGCCTGACCTTTCTGGTCTTCGGCCAGTGGGTTCCGTAAACGATGGAGACTTTATGAAAATCTTAGTGACTGGTGGTACGGGCAAAGTGGGCACAGAAGTAGTCCAAGCGCTGCTTCACCGTGGAGCGTCTGTCCGCGTCCTGACTCGGAACAAGGAAGCAAAGCTGCCCGACGGGGCAGAGGTGGCTATCGGCGACCTGCTGGACCCCGACTCGGTCCGCTCGGCACTGAACGGCGTCGACAAGCTCTTCCTGCTGGTCGGCAATGTGGCCGATGAGCTGACTCAAGCTCTGCTTACAGTGGCCGTAGCTCGGGAAGCAAAGGTTAAGCACATCACTTACCTCTCTGTTTACCAAGCCGAGCGGTTCCCGGACGTTCCGCATTTTATTGGCAAGTATGCCGTTGAGACATCTCTTAAGGCGTTCGATACCCCATTCACTGTCTTGCGGCCCGGTTATTTCTTCCAGAATGATGCCGAGCTCAAACCTGTGCTGACTGGGGCCGGTCTGTATCCAAATCCGATTGGCAAAGCTGGAATCGCTGCAGTTGATGTTCGAGATATCGCCGATGCCGCTGTCGTTTCGTTAACCACCGACGGGCACACTGGGAAGACCTATAACCTCGTTGGACCGGATCCACTAAGCGGACCCAGTGCCGCGGCCATTTGGAGTGAGGCTTTGAACAAGCAGGTTCGTTACGCCGACCTTCCGATGGAAGCGTTCGAGGAGCAACTCCGTCAAATCTTGCCCGCTTGGCTCGCTAAGGACCTCCGGCTTATGTTCCAGGGATACGAGGACCGTGGCTTCGCTCCGAGCAACGCCGATGTCGCTACGCTGACCGCGCTGATCGGCCATGCCCCCAGGCGGTACGAGGATTTTGTGCGTGAGACGGCTGCAGAGTGGAGCAAATGACCAGCGGCGGCCGGTAGCATCTTCTTATGCGCCTTTGCAGATTTCTGTCCTAACCTTGCTGCCCCATTCGTCGTACTTGCGATATGAGCGTCGAAACTACAATATCATAATATGTTTTGATTTTGCGAAATACCGGTTGGCACAAGGACCCTTCGATTAGCGAGTGGCTCCTCTGAACTGGGTTTGTTTGTGGCCACGGAACACCGTTGACGTAGTCGGCAATGAGCTCGCCAGCGGGTCATCGGGAAAATGAATACGAGCGGAAAGTGCAGTGCGGGAATCTTTTGTCGCCGGTCAGCAAAGAACAACCTTCTCTTGGTCTCGAAGAACAACCGCTTCCGCTTCCCGTTGACTCTATAACCTTCTATGCAATAAGGATGCGGGGCCGAATGTTTGTACTTTATGACGCGTAAGCGGGGCTTTCGTATTAGGAAAGTACTTCGCCATAGTGTCAACATGCTGTCAACAACTCGCCAAACAAAAGTATCTCGGCCGCAACTTTACAAACCTAAGCAATTGAATATCAGCAATTTGGAGGGATGGCAGAGCGGTTTAATGCACCGGTCTTGAAATTCTTTCAGGTGCGAGGAGAAATGCGGTTCTCCTAGGGAGAATAGCGAAAACTAGCGTAGAATTGCGAACGATTCCGAAGATTTGTTTGGCAAAAAGTTGGCAAACTTTTGCCCTAAATATTTAAACCGGGGCGTTTCCTCGTCGAGTGTCTTAAACACGAGATCGAAGTCTCCAAAAGACCTTGGCAAAGTTGGCAAAGCAAGTCTAGGAGCTGTTCGGATGGAGGAGATTTGACGGCGATTGTTCACCGAAAGCCTGCCTGCCTGCCGAATTCCTTGGCCAGGGTGTACACCGGTTTCGAAACCGCAGAAGTGAGATCAGATGCCGCGACCCATGACGCTCCGGCGGCTAGCCGCCAACTGCGGTACGCCCGATGCCGCCAGCACCAATGGTTCTACAGCGACGCTCGCAAACGCGTACTGACCGGTCTCGGGCACCTGCTGTCCGACAAGATGGTGCCGCTCCCACAGGATCAAAGCGGTCCCGAGCCGGACTGGCTATTTACTAGCGCTTGCTGGGAGCCAGGATTTCCCAAGACGCGAATTGTGCATTTGCCCATGGGAAGAGCGACGTCGCGTTCCTGGCCAACGTCGAAGCCTCAGACAAATCCGTATTGTTTTCTCAGCGCGGCAATGCCGGCGTTGATGATCGCTTGGCTCATTGCGTGATCGCGGTGTGGATTGGGTACGTCAACGTTGCCTTGGGATATTGCCCGTTGGACAGCGTCGCATTTTGAGCAACGAGCGGAAAAGAAAGGGACTTGGGCGAAGTCAGCGTCCCGGAAGAGTGAAAGTCTGGTTGGGGGCATTTTGAGGTTGGGTAGCTATATATCGGAGCCCTGGACGAACGCTTTAGGCACCGCAAACGAAGAGCCGTATGTAACCCCTTGCTATGCCTTTCTCCGTGAGCACTGATGCCTATGCAGTATCCCAAGGACCGAGAACCCGATGGCCTGGCTGACTAGGCTCATTCGAGTGACGAGCCGCTGTAGCACTTGTCGGCTGAGCAACCAATCGGGCGTTTCGACTTTTGAGTCTGATGCTCGGGCGAACCTGAGGCTGAAATCGGCGGTGGCATCCATAGGGTTTAGTCTTTTTTGATAGGGGGCTGCTGGTATTTCAGCCTTGCTATGCTCTACAAATCGAATTGGAGGACTGGAGTGTCAGAGTGTGACGAAAAAAGTGAAAAATTCTGGCTGATCCGCTAATATTCACCCGAACGGGAGTTTCCGATGAGAGTGAGCGACGCGCTTTCGCTTGCCGGCACGGAGATTCACTGCATGATGCTCAGGATCTAACGCAGTGGTTTCCCATACGTCTTGGACTAACCCCCCCATCGGAAGAACACAAGTCCCGTGAACACAACGGCAAACGGGGCAGGTCCGATGAGAAGCCAGAACATCGGGTTGTCAGTTTGAGCGGCTCCGATTGTACCGAGAAGCAGGAGAGTCATTGTGAAACTAAAGGTGCTCATGTCGTTCCGGCCCCGGTTGGACCATTTCAGGGAGGTGGCATTTCTCCTTGGATCATTAGAAACGCTGCCTGAACATTTAAGCTCTTGTGAGAACCCAAGGCTGAAGTTGGAGGGCGCGTCCATAGCGTTTGATATTACACTGTTGGGCAGCTGCTGATATTCCCGCCTTGCTATGCTCTACAAATGGATTTTTGAGGCCCGAGTTTCAGAATTGACGAAAGGTGTGAAAAATTTGTGCTTATCCGTTAATGTCGAGTTGAAAGCGGGTTCCCGATGAGAGTGGACGATAGCTCGATCGGAGGTGGCGCGGGTCAATTTCACACCACGCGCTGGACGCTGGTGATGGCTTCCGCGCATGAGCAAAGCCGGACAGGTCAAGCGGCTTTATCCGCCCTTTGTCAGATTTATTGGTACCCATTGTACACCTTTGCTCGCCGGC
>JBAUZZ010000219.1:0-24610 GCA_049585495.1 Chthoniobacterales bacterium
GTTTTGGAGACCGCTGCTCTACCAATTGAGCTACTGACCTCGAAAATTCATTCAACAGCAAGGCGTTCTGTGCGCGCGGGGCGCCATTTTCCAGGCGCCAAATCCCTTTGCAACGTTCATCGATCAGTCGAGGATATCCGATACTCGTCCGGCGCCGACGGTTCGACCGCCCTCTCGGATCGCGAACCGAATGGTCTTTTCCATTGCGATCGGGGTAATCAATTCAACCTCAATCGCGACATTGTCGCCAGGCATCACCATCTCAACCCCGTCTGGAAGCTTTACGGTTCCGGTAACGTCGGTCGTACGGAAGTAAAACTGTGGACGATAGTTCGAGAAAAATGGAGTGTGTCGGCCGCCCTCTTCCTTGCTCAGCACGTATACTTCCGCCTTAAATTTCTTGTGGGGAGTTATGGACCCAGGCTTGGCGACCACCTGTCCTCGCTCGACGTCTTCTTTCTTAACACCGCGGAGCAGGACACCAACGTTATCTCCGGCGCGGGCTTCATCGAGCAGCTTCCGGAACATCTCGATGTCGGTTACGGTCGTCTTCTGGGTGGGGCGAAGCCCAACAATTTCGACTTCCTCCATTTTCTTGAGAATCCCACGCTCAACCCTCCCGGTCACTACTGTGCCACGGCCTTCAATATTGAACACGTCTTCGATTGGCATCAGGAAAGGCTGATCAATTGGGCGCTCGGGCAGAGGAATGTACTCATCGACGGCATCCATTAGCTGCAAAATCGCCTCTTTGCCCTTAGGATCGCCCTCGAGGGCTTTCAGGGCACTACCCTTGACAATCGGGATCGTATCGCCCGGAAACTGGTACTGTGAAAGAAGGTCGCGTACTTCCATTTCGACGAGGTCAAGCAGCTCCGGATCGTCGACCATGTCACACTTGTTCAGGAAAACGACGATCGAGGGCACACCGACCTGGCGAGCCAGGAGGATATGTTCCCGAGTTTGCGGCATCGGTCCGTCCGCGGCTGAGACTACCAAAATCGCACCGTCCATCTGCGCCGCGCCGGTGATCATGTTCTTTACATAGTCGGCGTGCCCCGGGCAGTCGACGTGTGCATAGTGGCGATGCTCGGTCGAATACTCGGCGTGGAAGGTATTGATCGTGATTCCACGTTCCTTTTCTTCCGGTGCGTTATCGATCTGGTCGTACCGTGTGGCCTGTGCCATGCCCTTTTCGGCCAACACCGAAGTGATGGCGGCAGTCAGCGTGGTCTTGCCGTGGTCGACGTGACCAATCGTGCCGACGTTCACGTGCGGTTTGGATCTTTGGAATTTATCCTTAGCCATATCTTTCGTCGTGAGACCAGGTTCGGGACCCGGTCTCACCTATTAGGTTTTCCTTCTACTAGCTGGTAATCTCTTCTAAATCACTAAATAAAGTCAGTAGCGCCATGGAGCCCATGACCGGGATTGAACCGGTGACCTCGTCCTTACCAAGGACGTGCTCTGCCAACTGAGCTACATGGGCATCTGCTCTCAGCCAGCTTTCACTCTATTCCGGACCGGCTGAGACTCGTCGCCGGATTTTGAGGACAATAACCAAACCGTCTACCGCCAGCCCCATCAGACGCCGGGTACTTGCTGCTCAAGGTCCGTCAAGCGAGCCGGAAATCTAACAAAGAGTCCCCACCCGTCAACAGGATTCTAGGAGGGCAGATCGCGGTGAAAGGGCCCGCTTTTACACGCTGCCGGCAAAAGCTCGAGCTTCGCCGGAGAAAGTGAAAGCCGGAGCTATTACCTATATTCAGCTTGTCGAGCCAGCCGGTCCTGCCGAAGCGAGCTCCAGAGCGATCCCTGCTGACGACTCAACCGGCCGGTAGGCTTCCGCCACCCTTCGAATCGCCACGGCACGCCCGGAATATTCGTCGATATCGACCACAATCCCGTGCAGCTTCACCTCTCCTTTCGCCACCGGGAAATTCACGGGCATGCTGGTTAAAAACCGCTGAACGATCGGCTGGATTTCCCGACCGAGCACTGACTGGGTCGGCCCGCACATCCCCGCGTCGCAGATAAATGCGGTACCGCCCGGAAAAATCTGTTCATCCGCAGTCTGAACATGCGTGTGGGTACCGACGACGGTGGACACCTTCCCGTCGAGAAACCGGCCGAGGGCGATTTTCTCACTGGTGGTCTCAGCGTGGACGTCCACAAGAATGATGGGGGTTTCTTCACGGAGTCTGGAAACCTCCTCGGCAATTCGCCGGAACGGGTTTTCTAACATTGGTAACATAAAGGTTCGGCCTTGGACATTAGCGACTCCGACCTTTCCTTTCGCAGTCTCAAGAACAATCGACCCGTTGCCTGGAGTATCATCGGGATAATTCAAGGGCCGCAGGAGACGCGGTTCGGTATCAATATAGGCAACGATTTCCTTCTGATCCCAGATATGGTCTCCGGTCGTGATTGCCGCGACCCCGCACCGCAAGAGATCGATCGAAAGCTTCGGTGTGATGCCGCGGCCTGCGGCCACGTTCTCTCCGTTGACAACAACAAAATCGATCTCCCATTCCTGCTTTAGCCTCGGCACCATGTCGATGACTGCCTTTCGCCCAGGTTCACCAATCACATCACCGAGGAATAAAAGTCGAAGCATTGGTTACGGTCCCTTATCTTCAGGCTATATAAGTTCTCAAACGCTGCGAAGCAAACTCGCCATGTCGGTTCGGAATTTCATGCTGTTCCAGCTCTTCCTCGCACTGACCTCCGGCTTTTGCCAGCGGATCATGCCCCTGTCTTCTCCGCCGGACTGGAATCGCTTGAACGCGTTTCAGGAAACTATCACCCACGATGAATTCGTGACGGTTCTAAATTCAATTTATGCGCCGGGAGGCGCCGCGGACCACTGGATTACAATTGAACCAGGACAAGCCTTAATTCGAGAGAACGCTACGAAGACTTTTGTGCTCCGCTTTGCTCCAGCACCAGTCTCGCGGAAGCCGATATTTCGTCAGTGGAGTCCTGCGCCCGAAAAGAATCCTCCCCCCGATCGACCACTCCAGGGAATGACCATCGCGCTCGATCCCGGCCATCTCGGCGGTGAATGGGCCAAGATGGAAGAACGCTGGTTTCAAATCGGGACTTCGGCTCCGATCATGGAGGGCAACCTGACCTTGCGAGTCGCTCAACTGCTCGCACCCCGGCTCCGAGGGTTGGGCGCCAAGGTCGAGTTTGTGCGGTCCACGTTGGGGCCGGTTAACCAGCTCCGTCCCGAGGTGCTCCAGGAGGCGGCCCAAGCGACCCTCCGCAGTCACGGAGTCACCAACATTTTGCCCACTTTTAGAGGCGCAGGCGATCCAGATAAGGAACGCTCCCTTCCGTGGGAAGCGAATCTCCTTTTCTACCGCGTTGGCGAAATCCAGGCGCGCGCCCGGATCGTCAACGAAACCATCAGACCCGATTTGACTCTTTGTCTTCACTTCAATGCAGAGCCATGGGGAGATCCGGCCAATCCGACGCTCGTGGATTCGAACCACCTTCATCTTCTGGTTAATGGCAACTACAGCGTGGCGGAACTTGGGTACGACGATGTTCGTTACGCGATGCTGCTCAAGCTCTTGAGCCGAACCTATGAGGAGGAGCTGCCGTTGTCGGAAGCCATCTCAGCAGCGCTAGCTCGCGTGACGCGCCTGCCTGCTTATCATTACACCAGCCCGAACGCCAAAGCGATCGGTTCAAGCGGTTATGTCTGGGCACGCAATCTTTTGGCTAACCGGCTTTATGAGTGTCCGGTTGTCTATGTCGAATGTTACGTTATGAATAGTCGTGAATTTTTCGCCCGTTTCCAGGCAGGCGAATATCAAGGTCTCCAGGAATTCGGCGGCGTCCTGCGCCCTAATGTTTACCAAGAGTACGTGCAGGGCGTGGTAAATGGGTTGGCCGACTATTTTCGGGCGCACCACACTTCCAGATAAGCGTGGGGCGGAGGCAGGCCTGTAGGACGGCTGGCTCAGGCTGTAGGACGGCTGGCTCAGGCCTGTAGGACGGCTGGCTCAGCCGGCATTGGAATTTGGCGATTTTTTTGGCGCCTGAGCCAGGCGCCCTACAAAGCTCAGGAACGGACAGAATCCCATTTGATTTCCGTTCAGCCGGAGTATACTCTCCCCGCTTCATCTTAACGGGCTGTGGCTCAGCTTGGTTAGAGCGCCACGTTCGGGACGTGGAGGCCGTGGGTTCGAATCCCACCAGCCCGACCATGGCGCGCCGGCGCTTCGCGCCGGATGTCAAATGACATATTGCAAATAACAAATTGCTGCTTGGCGTAGCCTAGCCTTTTGTCATTTGTAATCTGTCATGTGTCATTCGGTGGACGTTCCCAGCGCCCATCGCTAGGAGATACTATGAAATTACCAACCATTACTTGGACAGCGCTGACGCTGCTATTTGCTGGCGGACTATCAGCATCCGACGAAAACGCCCCGAAGCATCTTCCGACGGTAGTCATCCTTGCTACTGGTGGCACAATCGCCGGCTCGGGAGCGACATCGACCACAACGGTTGGCTACAAGGCGGCAACGGTTCCCGTGGATGCGCTGATTCAGGCGGTCCCCGAATTAAAAAACATCGCAAATGTTCGGGGCGAACAGGTTTTCCAGATCGCAAGCCAGAATATGACCAATGACAAATGGCTGATACTGGCGAAGCGCGTCAACGAGCTCGTCGGCCAATCGGATGTCGATGGGATCGTGATCACCCACGGCACTGATACGCTGGAAGAGACCGCCTACTTTCTTGATCTGGTCGTGAAGAGCGACAAACCGGTCGTTCTCGTTGGAGCAATGCGACCCTCAACTGCGCTTTCGGCTGACGGCCCTATTAACCTTTACAATGCGGTTTTGATTGCAAGCGGTCAGGACGCAGTGGGAAAGGGTGTTCTCGTATGTCTGGACGACGAAATTAACGCCGCCCGGGATGTAACCAAGACGAACACCTCAACCGCGGAAACGTTCAAAGCACCAGAGCTTGGGTTACTCGGCTACGTCCAGGGAAATCGGGTTGCATTTTACCGCCTGCCCGCCCGCAAGCATACCGCTAGTAGTGAGTTCGACCTTTCAGCGATCGATAAGCTTCCGGACGTCGAGATTGCGTACGGATACGAAAACGTCTCGCGAACCGTGATCGACGCGCTTACCGCCGCTCATGTCGATGGAATCGTTTACGCCGGAGTCGGTGATGGCAATCCGTCGGAGACGGCCGAAAAGGCACTGGCCGATGCCCGACAAAGCGGCGTGATTATTGTCCGCAGCGCACGCGTCGGCAATGGCATTGTCGCGAGGGACAACGAGGTTAATGACGATCAACGCGATTTTGTCGTTTCCGACACCCTGAACCCGCAAAAGGCAAGAATTCTTCTGATGCTGGCGCTGACCAAGACGAAGGACACGAAAGAGATTCAGCGGATCTTTTACGAGTACTAGCCCTGAGCCTGCGTTGCGCTCAAATCTCTGAGGATTTGGGCGCAACGCAGGCTACCCCGGCTCCCATCCTGGTGGCGCCAGTTCGAAGCCCTCGAATTGAAACGCTGGTGCCACGGTGCATCCCACCAGTGTCCATTCGCCCAGGGTTTCGGCCGCCTGCCAGATCCCGGCTGTGGCAACGGCTTGCGGCCGCTCACCGTTAGATAGGTCCAACCCAAGTCGAATGGCTCTGACATTTCGGCCCTCTTCCCAGAGCTTGAGAGCCAATGGCGCGCCGCCGTACCAGTGCCAGACTTCTGCTGCGTCGACCCGGTGCCAGTGAGACCTTTCCCCGGCAGCAAGGAGAAAATAGATCGCGCTCGAGGCGGATCGATTTGCAGTCGCCGTCGGATCTCGAAATGTCTCGCGGTAATGACCACCCTCTGGATGGGGAGCGAGTCCGAGGAGGTTGTTTACTTCTGCTGCGGAAAGGTTGTAAGGCATCGGAGAGCGTAGTTCGTTTCTCGTGTCTCGTCTCTCGTGTCTCGTGTCTGGTTTCGGACTGATCCCCGAACGTGGCATCTGGAGGGCGATCCTCTGTCATCGCCGCGATGCGGCTCTCAATAAAAAAGACCAACGGCCACGACGGAGCGTAGCCCTCGGAGAGCGACACCTCATTTCCTCAACCCGCCAAATTCCTCCAACGCGCATCGGGATCCCAGCGTCTCGAGAAACGAGACACGAGAAACCAGACACGAGAAACGAGAAACGTCCACCCGCTACTGGCGAGCAAAGCCCGTTCGTATTAGGTTCGGCTTTCTATGCCCAGAGAATCTGTGCCGAGCCAGAGCGCTATCATTATCCGCGGAGCCCGTCAGAATAATCTCAAGGGCATCAATCTCGACCTTGAACTCAACAAGCTGCACCTTGTGACCGGCCCTAGCGGGAGCGGAAAATCAAGTCTCGCGTTCGACACGATCTACGCTGAGGGACAACGCCGTTACGTGGAAACATTCAGCCCGTACACCCGGCAGTTCCTCGAGCGGATGGATAAGCCTCTGGTCGACGCCATCGACGGGATCCCGCCGGCAATTGCGATCGAGCAGGCGAATCGCGTTCGAACGACGCGTTCAACCGTTGGGACGATGACAGAAATTAATGATTATCTGAAGCTCCTGATGCCGCGCGTAGCGCATGCGTTCTGCCCAAACTGTCAGCGCGAGATCACCACCGAAACGGCGGAAACGATTTGCGACGCCATCGTAAAGGAGGTCCAGGGCCAGGCCATTCTCGTCACTTTTGGTGTTGCAGCGCCCCCCGGGACGAAGCCGGGAGATTTTTTCTCCTTTTTGAATCAGCAAGGGTTTCTCCGCGTCTTTTTGAATGGCGAGGTGATGCGAATTGATGGCGGGGTCACCGTCAAGCGATTGCCCGGCTTGGTTCCCGTAATTCAGGATCGGTTGAGTGCGAGCAAGGCCGATCGGTCCCGCCTGGTGGAAGGAATCGAACAGGCCCTTAAATATGGCAAGGGCCAGGTGATGATCGTAACGCTCGATCCGCCCCGTGAACACAGATACTCGACGGGTTGGCATTGTCCCTATTGCGACCTGGATATACGGCAACCTTCCCCGGGTCTCTTCTCCTTCAATAATCCGCTTGGTGCTTGCCCGACCTGTCGCGGTTTCGGGCGCACGATTGGCATCGATCTGCATCGGGCGATGCCGGACCGCAGTTTGAGCATCGCGGACGGCGTTATTAAGCCGTTCCAGACCGGCAACATGCGCGAATGTCAGCGCGACCTGATCACCCGGGCGCTCGAGCGGGGAGTTGACATCCATTGCCCTTTTGAAGAGCTGCCTGATCCGGACCAGGCCTGGGTCGTGAATGGCGACGTCCGGCCGGATATGACGGCCGAAGAAGTTTGGCAAAGCGGCGGCTGGTACGGAGTACGCGGGTTTTTCGATTGGATGGAATCCCGGACCTATAAGATGCACGTCCGCGTTTTCCTGAGTCGGTATCGCGCTTACACGTTGTGCCGAGATTGCAATGGAACCCGCTTCAAACCGGATACGCTCAATTTCAGAGTACTTGTCGATGACAATCGTTTCACCTTGCCCCAGTTACAGCAAATGCCGGTCGAGGAGCTCGCGATTCAAATCACCAAAATATCGATCCCGGCCGCCGATACGACTGCCGAGATGATCCGGGGCCAGATCGCCTCGCGCCTGAGGTATCTGGCCGATGTTGGTCTAGGATATCTGACGCTCGATCGCCCAACCCGTTCGCTCTCCGGAGGAGAAATGCAGCGAGTTAATCTCACGACCTGCCTGGGAGCGTCGCTGGTCAACACCCTTTTCGTCCTCGACGAACCAAGTGTCGGACTACATCCGCGCGACGTTCATCGACTCATCGGCGTGCTTCGCGGTCTTCGTAATAAAGGGAACACGCTTCTCGTCGTCGAGCATGAAGAAGCGATGATGCGGGCTGCAGATAACATTATCGAAATTGGTCCCGGCCGCGGTGAGCACGGCGGTAATCTGGTATACCAGGGTCCTCTGCACGAAATCGCGCGAGCCTTGCCCGACTCACTGACGGCGGCGTATCTTACGGGGTGGAAGCAAATCCTCACTCCGACGACCCGCCGGAAGCCGCGAAAATTCATCGAGGTCGTCGATGCGCGAGAGCATAACCTGAAGAACGTCCACGTTGCGTTCCCAGTCGGAGTTTTCGGTTGTGTGACTGGTGTTTCCGGATCAGGCAAAAGCACGTTGGTTCAAGATGTTCTGTTCCAAAACCTGATTCGCCTAAAGGGTATTACAAGCACAGAGACGCCGGGAATCTGTGATCGCATTATCGGAGCGCACAACGTCGACGACATTGTGCTGGTCGATCAATCTCCCTTGGCTCGGTCGCCCCGTTCAACGCCCGCCGTTTATGTGGGGGTTTTCGACCGGATCAGAGAGCTGTTTGCAGCGGTGCCGGACGCCCGGGCCGCAGGTCTGACACCGGGAGCTTTCTCCTTCAACTCCGGGGCCGGCCGCTGTGAGCGTTGCTCCGGTCTCGGTTTTGAAAAAGTCGAGATGCAGTTTCTCAGCGACCAGTATATTCGCTGCGCGGAATGCGCCGGGAAACGATACCAGCCGCACATCCTCGAGATCAAACTCGGCGGAAAATCGATTCACGAGGTTCTCGAACTTACTGTGACCGAAGCGATCCAGTTCTTTCGAGATCCCGGAACCGGCGGCGCACCGCTTCAGCCGCTGGAACTGCTTCGCGAGGTCGGTCTCGGCTACCTGCGGCTTGGCCAGCCGGTCAATATTCTGTCTGGGGGAGAGTCGCAGCGACTAAAGCTGGTTGGTCATCTTTCAGAGAACGCGACGAATCGCCGCAAGGCGCTACTCATTTTCGACGAACCAACCACGGGGTTGCATTTCGATGACATCGCTGCCCTCCTGAATGTCTTCCATCAGCTGGTCGACCGCGGGAACACTGTCCTCGTTATCGAACATAACCTGGAGGTGATTCAATCCGCCGACTATATTATTGATCTCGGCCCTGAAGCGGGCGCCCAGGGGGGAGAAATTATCGCTGTCGGGACTCCCGAAGAAATCATCTACAACAAGCGATCACACACCGCAGCATTCTTGCGAGAACGCTTGATGACGCGGCGCCGCGGGCTGGGGGCGGCTTCGTTTGCGGAACGCTCGCCGGTAATGGTCGCGCCGGCAATTTCAGTTCACGGGGCTCGGCAGCATAATCTGAAAAGTCTTACAGTGAATCTGCCTCGGGGTAAGATGGTCGTTGTTACGGGGTTGAGTGGGTCAGGAAAGTCGAGTCTGGCCTTCGATATCCTCTTCGCAGAGGGGCAACGGCGCTTTCTGGACAGCATGTCGACCTATGCGCGGCAATTCGTCGAGCAACTGGAGCGGCCGGACGTGGATGTTGTGGAAGGCCTACCCCCGAGCGTGGCCATCGAACAGCGGGTTACGCGAGGCGGCGGCAAGTCCACCGTAGCTACTGTAACCGAGGTCTACCACTTTCTCCGCCTTCTGTTCGCCAAACTCGGAACGCAGCATTGCCCGAATTGCCAGACGCCCGTCACGAAGCAAAGCATCTCGGCGATTTCCGACCAGGTGCGCGCCCGACTCGCAAAGGCTCCGGCGACTTTAACTGCACCGCTCGTCAAAGCTCGGAAGGGCTACCACAAGGAAGTGGCTGCGTGGGCCAGACGCGAAGGCTATGCAGAGATGATTATCGACGGTCAGCGATACCCATTGGCCGAGTTTCCAAACCTCGAACGCTACCGCGAGCATACTATCGAAGTTGTGATTGCCGACCTGAAGAAAGGCGGGTCAAACAAACTCAGCGATCTGATCAAAACCGCACTTCGGGTAGGAAACGGGTCAGCATTCCTGGTCCCCGCTGTAGGGCGCCTGGGCCAGGCGCCGCGGCAACCGACGGGGGCCGACGCACGGATCACGCTTAGCAGCGAAATGACGTGCCCGACGTGTGGCACGGCTTTCGAAGAACTAGACCCTCGTCTATTTTCATTTAACTCGCCTCATGGCTGGTGCGCAACGTGCCATGGCTTCGGATACGTTTTGCCGTTCGCCCCTGACGAGGATCGCGCGGAATCCGTTCTCGAAGCGGAATTATTGGCTGAACGTCGGAGTGATTGGGTTGATGAGGAATCGGTTGAAGCCTGTCCTGAGTGTCAGGGCGCGAGGTTGAATTCTATCGCTCGCGCCGTGCGTCTCAAGAGTCATACGATCGATGGGCTCACGGCAGCTTCGGTTAAGGAAGCGGCCGGAATCATCAAGAGCATGAAATTTTCCAGTACAGAACGAGTGATTGCCGAAAACATCGTGATCGAGATTCTGCAACGCCTGTCTTTTATGAGCCAGGTTGGCCTCGACTACCTCGCGCTCAACCGATCGGCGAAAACCCTCAGCGGGGGAGAATCGCAGCGAATTCGGCTGGCGGCGCAGCTTGGGTCCAATCTTCGGGGTGTCCTCTATGTTCTGGATGAGCCCACGATCGGGCTCCACCCACGAGATAACGAACAACTGCTTAGCACGCTCGACGCGCTTAAAAGCAAAGGCAACACCCTCGTCGTAGTTGAACACGACGAAGAGACGATGCGTCGGGCTGACGTAATCGTTGATCTCGGGCCGGGCGCCGGCCGCAAGGGTGGTAACTTGGTCGGCATTGGAACGGTTCGCGAGATCGAAAAAAACAGCGATTCGGTCACTGGGCAGTTTTTGAGAATCCCCATGAACCATCCTGTCCGGGGAAACCGGCGGCCGATCGAATACGTACCATGGCTCGAACTCGAGGGGGCCAATGCAAATAATCTGAAGAATATTGACGTCCGATTCCCGATCGGTCGACTGACCGTGATTACGGGAGTCTCCGGATCGGGAAAGAGTACTCTGATGCATTCTGTACTCCTACCCGCGGTGCAGCGTGCGCTTTCCCGAACAAGGCAGAGAGGTGAGGAACACCGCTGGAAGCGAATCAGTGGCACCGAGTTTCTCGGGGGTGTCTACGAAGTGGATCAATCGCCGATCGGCAAGACGTCGCGTTCGATTCCAGGTACTTACGTGAAGGTGTTCGATCAAATTCGCGCATTATTCGCCCAATTGCCCGAATCGCGAATCCGCGGATACCACGCCAGCCGATTTTCTTTCAACACCGAGGGCGGCAGATGCGACGAGTGCGCTGGGCAAGGCGTCATCAAGCTGGAAATGAACTTTCTCCCGACAAGCTATATCCCCTGCGAAAGTTGTGGCGGAAAACGGTTCAATTCCCAGACCCTAAGCGTCAAGTATAACGGCAAGAGCATCGGCGACGTGCTGGAAATGACGATAGAAGAGGCCGCGGAATTCTTTCGGTCACAGCCCAAGATCCACAAACCGCTTGAGCTGCTCGTCCACACTGGACTGGGCTACCTTCAGCTTGGTCAGCCTAGTCCAACGCTTAGTGGCGGCGAGGCACAGCGTCTGAAACTGGTCAGCGAATTGAAAACGGGGATCGCGAAGGGTCTCACGGACCGCCTGCGCCGCAACAAGATACCGAAGTCTAGCCTCTACCTTCTAGAAGAGCCGACGATTGGTTTGCACATGGCCGATGTGCAACTGTTGGTCGAAGTACTACACCGACTGGTCGACGAAGGAAACACCGTCGTCTCCATCGAGCACAATTTGGATGTCATTGCTGAGGGGGATTTTATTGTTGATATCGGACCGGAGGCCGGCGAAGGGGGCGGGCGGATTGTGACAACCGGGTCTCCGGAGGAAGTAGCACAGCATCGCGAAAGTCGAACCGCGCCTTTCCTGCGGCGCATTCTTGGATCCCAAAAAAGAGAACGTGAGCATGCGGCTTGAAAGGAATGGGCAATTCTGGGGGCAACCGCTGTAGGGCGGCTGGCTCAGCCGCCGGGGCAACCCGGCGCAGTGGCGCCTGAGCCAGGGCCCGACAAAGCCCTCCAGGCGAAAGCGCGAGCGGCTCCAAAAGCCGCTTGACCGCGGCATCATCTTGAGGCAGGAACTCGCCCGGCACGGGCTTGGAATCACGACGAGAAGTTTGGTATGCGCTTATCACGCAAGATCGAAAAACTCACCAGCGGCGAAGCGTGGTGCAGCGCGGTTGATGCTTACTATCGCTTCTCTCGCTCTCTTACTATAGCTCAGCTGCTAAAAGGACTTGATCCGTCTGAATTCCGCAGACTCCGTGCAAAATACGGAGTCGCAGGCGAGACAAAGGCTTGGCCGAAGTATGTCGATGAAAGACGATGGCTGAAGCTTGCCATCGAGCAGGCCCAGGAATTATGTCTCGATCGACGCAAGCCGTCACGGATCCTCGATCTTGGCAGCGGAGCAGGATACTTTCTCTACGTATGCCAACACCTCGGCCACGATGGGCTCGGACTCGATCTGGACTGGCCCCCGCTCTATCACGAGACCTTCAAGCTTCTTGGTCTGCAGCGCGTTATCTGGCACATCGACCCGTTTGAACCTCTGCCGGACCTTACGAAGAGCTTTCATCTCGTCACTGCGTTTGCCATCTGCTTCAACGCTCACGAAACGGACCATGTATGGGGTCCGCAAGAATGGGGATTTTTTCTGGATGACTTAGAGAAAAACGTCCTTGAGCCGGGTGGCGAAGTCTTCTTGAGCTTCAATCCAGAGTCGTACGGCCACTACACCTCTGAGTTACGGGAATTTTTCCTGGACCGCGGCGCCCGCATTGAGCGGCAAAAGGTCTGGCTGAAGGCAAAGCAATAAGGCGTTTAGCGTTTGGCGAGCGTACGAGCGTATCGCAACCCGCAACTCGAAACCCGGAACTTCGAACTCGGAACGCCAAACGCCGCCTACCAGCGTTCGCGGACGGCCTGGAGCACTTCCTCAAACTGGATTCCCTGCATGGTTCGACTCGGGCTTCGCACGACAGTCACGTGTCCTCCCAATGGACGCCAGATAGCCGGATCGGTTGGTCCGAACAAAGCGACTGTTGGAGTCCCAACCGCGGCCGCCAGGTGAGTCACGCCGGAGTCATGTCCCACAAAGAGGCGACAACGACGCAGTTCTGCGGCCAGGATCAGGGGTGGGAGGCTATCGCACACCTTCATTTGGGGAGATCGATATTTCCCGAGAAAGGCGGCTGTAACCCATTTATCCGCCTCCCCCGTGACGACGATAAGCTCGGCAGGTAACTTCTCGATCTCCGAGGCCAGGTTGACCCAGCGTTCGATCGGCCAGTTCTTCTGCGCCGAGCCGCTCCCCGGGTGAATCGCCACCCTTTGCAAACGCGAACCCTGATCTTCTGCCAGCAATTTCGGGACCGGGTCGACCAAACGCACTCCAAGCTGGCGGAGAGGCGCGGCGAGTTGGAAAACAGCATGATTCAATTCGTCTGCGACGCCGTGTGGTCCCGGAACAATTTTGCGGACGCCGGCTTTCCCCAGCCGGCGACAAATAACCTGATCTGGATCGAAGAGATAACTGACGGCGAGATCTACCATGGCAAATCGCTCTATCAGGCTCCTCGGAAAATCATCGCCGCGTACGAGCAGCGGAAGAATCGTTACAGAATTCAGATCAGTTACGGAATCGGCAAGATTTGGTCTGGCGAGCTCCGCGTGCGGGTATGTGGCCCAGAGCTCGAGATGGCTCGGTCGCATCTCGCTCCGCAGCGCGCTAAGCACGGGCAGACTGAGGATCAAATCGCCGAGGGCGCCGCCGCGAAGAACCAGGATTCGCAAGAGATATGCAGACGATACACTAGTGCTGCTGGCCGCCGAACCCCCCATTCGGCATCATCCCGCCAAGTTGCCCACCCTCTTCCCAGTCCTCTGGCTTGTTCCAAGGAATGCTGCTTTCTGGCTGCCCAAACTGCGGTTTTTGCTGGGTCGTTTTCGCCGCCTCCGGGTCGGTCTGGCAACCGACCAAGAGGAACGCGCAACAAAATATGTATAACGTTTTCTTCATCGTGTTGTTAGGATTACTGGATCCCCTACCGATACTCGCGCGAAGTTCTCGGCAGCAGCGGAGACAAACTCTGCGACACAGCTGCTGCTGTCAACCGACACGACCCGGAGTTGGCTGGGCTTCTCCCCCTTTTTCATCAGGGTGAGGCGGGTATTTGTCGTTACCCCGACGTCGGTTCCGAGACTCACGGTCAGCGCACGGGCGTCGCGATTCATGGAGAGAATGCTGCCCTCAAGTTGGACTGGGGCTTTCGTTTTGCCTCTTGAGAGAAGGCGAAGCTGATTCAATTCATCTTCCACGCTGATTAGCCGTGACGCGAGGGCTTGCCGATCGTTCTCGGCTTGCTGCTTTTGATCGAGATTCCGCCCAGTTTCAGTAAGTGCCGCAGTGAGAGCCTTATTTTCGCTGTCGCGGGCGTTCAATTGGTCTGTCACCTGATTGAGTTTCGCCTTCGTCGCGTTCAACTCTCCATTGCGACTGTCCCGCTCTTGCTGAGTGAGTTTCTCCTGGGTTGCCAAGCGCTCTTCCGTCTGTTTCAGCTTCACCTGCATGTCTTTGAGTTGAGCCTGAATCTGCTGCGATTTTTGTAGCGCCTCTCCCAATTCCTGATTCAAACCAGCTAACTTGGAGCGATTAAAAAAGCCAAAGCCTGCCGAAAACAGGGCAAATAGGACCGCTGCCGCTAAGAGAAACCTGACCATCAGCTTCCTGGTTCCGCGTTTTGAGTTTTGGGTTTTGCGTTTTGAGTGTTGGGCCAACTCCGCTTCTAGTCAATGCCCTGCCTGCTCAAAACTCGAAACTCAAAACTTAAAACTCAGAAACTGGAGCTCCCGAACGCGTAAACTCAAGAATCCTTTGCGCACTCCCCGATCTGGTTCAAGAGTGCTAGACCGTCAGGGGCTACGGATTGCAGACTTACGAACCCCGCCAGGGCAGGAATGCAGCAACGGCAGTATGCTCTTCTTTGCTGTAGTCCTCTGACGGCTAATCGAGGTTGAATTCGATAGCCGAGTCCGGTTAGCTAAAGCAGCTTGGATATCGAAATTTCCATCCTCTCCGGATTGCCGCCGCGCAGTCAGACGATTCAATCGCCCAGCGTGGTTATCGGGCGGGCCGCCGAAACTGACTTTGTCGTGAATCATCCGGAAGTTTCTCGACGGCATTGCCGTATCCTGCAGGAGAGCGGTGGATGGTTTATCGAGGATCTGGAAAGCCAACGTGGCACAATGGTAAATGGCGCGCGGATCGCAGGACGCACCGCCATCAAGGAAGGCGACGAGATCTTGATTGGCCCGATCACGCTCGGATTTGGTACGAACCCCTCCTCCGAGTCGGTCGCGCCTGGACCGGCGCAAGGGACCGTTTTGTTTCAGCAAAAACCGGCCTCCGTAATTCCACTGGGCAAGCCACTCGTTTTCGGACGAAGCGCAGAAGCGGATGTTCAATTGTGCGATCCGATCGTATCGCGACGCCACGCGATGGTTGAGTCCAGCGCCAACGGATATCGACTAATGGACCTTCACAGCAAATCCGGGTCCTTTGTTAACGGAAGGCGGTTTGACGAGCACAATCTGGTTATCGGTGACCAGATCCAACTCGGCCCGTTTCACTTCATGTTCAACGGCGGACAACTTCTTCGCCTGCCTCGTCGCTCAGTAGGACGAATCGTGGCGCGCGCTCTCGAAAAACGTGCCGACTCCCGAATTATTCTCCAGAACGCTTCATTCGTGGCGGAACCGGGCCAATTTATCGGAATTCTCGGACCGAGCGGCGCCGGGAAGTCAACACTGCTGGACGCGCTGAGCGGTCTTCGTCCGGCGGAACGAGGCCAAATCCTTGTCGACCAGACAGATCTCTACGCCAACGTTGATCAGCTGCGATCCCTGTTCGGATATGTTCCGCAAGACGACATCGTGCATACCGAGCTGACCGTGACTGACGCTTTGACCTTCGCCGCGCGCCTGCGCCTTCCCCGTGGCACGATAATCCGCGAGATCAGAACCCTGGTCAGTCACACGATCGCCAATCTGGGTCTCAGCGATCGGAGCCAGCTGCGGGTCTCACAGTTGTCCGGCGGCCAACGCAAGCGCGTCAGCGTAGGAGTGGAACTGCTGAGCCGGCCGCCCCTTATCTTTCTGGATGAACCTACGTCCGGCCTTGATCCGTTAGCAGAATTCAAGTTGATGGAGCTATTGCGGCGGCTCGCGGACACAGGATGCACGGTAGTCTGCACGACGCACGTCATGGAGAACGTCTACCTCATGGATCAGATCGCGATTCTGCTTCAAGGGCGGCTAATTTTCCAGGGGACTCCCGACGCAGCGCGTACGACTTTCGGTGTTTCACGCCTGACTGGACTTTACGAGGCTCTTCAATCGCTTGATCTCGAGAAGCTCCCACCCTTCGAGCCGCCACCGGCTCCGACCGTAACCGAAAAGCCGGCGGAGCCCGGTTTCGCACTCCCGAAACGGAGGAGGGCATTCTTCCTCCCGATTTTGCTGCAGAGACAGGCGGCCATTTTTTGCGCAGACTCCAAGAACTCCCTCGTTCTCTTTGGTCAGCCAATCGTGATCGGTGCGCTCGTTTCCTGGGCAACCAACGATGCGCCGCTAGTCCAGTTCTTCGCTTACATCGCGACATTGTGGTTCGGCTGCAGTAACTCCGCGCAAGAGATCGTGCGGGAGTTGCCAGTGTATCGGCGCGAACATCTCGCCGGGCTCAGTCGAAGCAGTTACCTTCTCAGCAAGCTTTTGTGGCTGGGAGCGTTGACGGCGAGTCAATCCGTTTTGGTGTACGGGACCATCGCAATTGGCGAGCGAGGTTTGTCGGGATTCGCTGAATACCAAATTCTGGGGCTCTTAATCCTTTCCTTCGCGGCGACTGGGATCGGGTTAACGATCTCCAGCTTTGCCCGTTCAGCGCTCCAGGCGGTGATGCTCGTCCCATTAATCCTGATTCCTCAGATCCTGTTCTCCGGCTTCACGGTGCCGGCCAGAGATATGTCCGGTCCGGTTCTCAAGGTCAGCCAAATCATGCCAAGCTTCGCGGCCCAGAGGATTTCTGACGTGAGCTTTCTCCTTAATCAAAGAATTTCCGGGGACTTGGCTCGCGACTTTCCGATTCCATACTACAACCTTAACGACTGGTACCGAAGGCGGACGGGGGAGCGCCTTAAATCTGGAATGATCTTCACCGAGACCAGGCCCGTGTGGGTCGGTCTGTTCTCCCTGGTTTTGTGGACCCTCGCGGGCTTCGGAGCGTCTTACCTGCTCCTAGCCAGGCGCGAGTAGGATTGAGCGGCCTGAGCGGAGTAGATCGAGCGGGAGCGGATCGAACCTTCGCCCATTCAATCTGTTCAGACCGCTCAATCCGCTCAGCTCGCTTGTCCCACTAATCCGGGTTAAGCCCGTATACGCGAACCGACTGGCTTTTGCCTTTCAGCTGAAACTCGCCGAAATTAAGGAACTCGCGCCCAGGGGGTAGAACGGTGATGAAGTCTTGGGATAAAACCAGATTTTGATTCAGCTCTTTTGTTACTCCTTCCAAACGAAAAGCCGTGTTCACCGCATCTCCGATAATTGTCGCGTCGCGCATCGCCACCTGGCCGATATTGCTGCTGGTAACGCGTCCGAAGTGCAGGGCGATCGCTACGCGAAACTCCTGCTCAGTGCTCGGCCAGTTCCTGCTCGCAGCCAGTTCCAGAATGGTAAGTGCTACATCGAGGCAGGTCGCGCACTCGGTCCCCTGCTGGTCTCGGGCAGGCCAATAGGCGAGAACGGCATCGCCGATGAATTTGTCGATGATTCCACCGGCGGACTGCACCGCATTCGCCGTGTCCCGGAACCAGTTCCCGATGATCTGGGCGAGTTCCCGTTCTTCCAGCTTCTCCGCCATTGTGCTGAAACCCCGGATATCGCAGACCAAAATAGCAACAGAAAGGGCCGCTTGATGGCCTTCAGTGCTCGTCGCGGCCAGGGTCACGTCTACGTGCTCGCTCGGCTCGTCGTCCGGTGTCTGATCAAAAATCAGCTCATAATTAGCGATCCGGACCCGAGCGCCCGATTCAAGCACGATCGGCATGATGACTCGCTGATCGTTGACGAAAGTTCCGTTACGACTGCCAAGATCCATGATCTGGTACTGGAAGGCATTGTGACACCGAACGATGGCGTGTTGACGCGACACATGGTTGCCCGCCAGGGGAATCGTGTTATCCGCGGTACGGCCAATCGTCGCAGTGTTGTTGACTATCTTGTCGAATGGTTCACGGCCTGGAGGGTAAACACGGAACTTGGCAGGCATTTTGGCAAAATCCGCCCCTACGATGACATGCGGCCGAAAACTTGTACAGAGGAGGCTATTTCATGCCACCAACATAAACAAAATGCGATAGCGTGGTCATGAGCAGGACGAATAGACCGATCAGAATTGCCGCCATGGTGAAACCGGCTAGAGGAACCGCAAAATGCTCGCGAAAGACTTCCTTTAATTTTCTCTGCTTATCGGGATCCATTCCTCCAAAGTTCACACACGTGCTACCAGGGACAAGCCTTAATAGTTCTGAATCGTGCATTTCCGCGAGGATTTTTGCCGGTGAAAAGCTGGTAGGGCGAATTCGTCCCGCGAAGCGGGACAAATGAGCCTCAAGGGGCTAACAACATTCGCGGTTTAGGCTCAGCAAGCTTCGCCCTACCGTCATTTCTTAGTTACGCCCACCCCCGATCACCTCGTTTCACACGAATCACGTTTGGTTGCGCCTCCGCCGCGCTGTAAGGGACGGCGCCTAGCCGGGATCGCTTCCAAATTTTTAAGGATTTCGGCCAAGCCGGTAGGGGCGCGATTCCGACGCGACCGTTCCTGGCAGGTTTCGATCAACTCCGCGGTACGCGGTCGCTTCGGAGAAACGACCCTGCCAGTCCATCCGCTACGACATTTTTGTTGACGACCGCCCAGCCTTCCCCTAGCTTCGCGGAAATTTCCATCAAGAGTGGCGGAGGGACTGGCCCGACGATGCCACGGC
This sequence comes from Chthoniobacterales bacterium, assembly GCA_049585495.1. GTDB lineage: Bacteria > Verrucomicrobiota > Verrucomicrobiia > Chthoniobacterales > JAFAMB01 > JBAUZZ01. The sequence goes on from JBAUZZ010000219.1 coordinate 18,927, forward strand.
AACCGGTTCCGCGAAAGCGGGACGACCAGGTGCCAATTCCAGGTCCGAGTTAGATCGGGCGAAGATGGAGAGCGTGGTTTCCTAGTTAAATCTCGCGGCTCTTGGTGGAAGATCGTCCACCTCGCCTAAATATGGATAAAAGCCAATTCTTTTCGCACCTTCAGTGTCGGGAGTGCGGTCGCCGCTATCCGAAGCAAGCGATTCACGTCTGTGAATTCGATTTCGGTCCGCTCGAGGCTGCTTACGATTACGAAGCAATCGCCGCCAGCCTTACTCGCAAGAAGATTCTGTCGCGTCCAAAATCGATGTGGCGGTATCGGGAGTTTCTGCCAATCGAAAGCGATCCCTCTGTCGGCCTCCACACCGGATTTACACCGCTGATCCGTGCTCGCCGTCTTGGTGAGCGGCTCGGCGTGAAGGAGATCTACTTAAAAAACGATGCCTTCAACCATCCGACGCTGTCGTTTAAGGATCGCGTTGTCTCGGTCGCCCTCAGTCGAGCCAAGGAACTCGGGATCGATACCGTTGCCTGCGCGTCGACCGGGAACCTTGCCAACGCCGTAGCGGCTCACGCGGCTTCGGTCGGCCTGAAGAGCGTTGTACTGATCCCCTCGAACCTGGAACCGAGTAAGGTTCTCAACTCCCTTGTATACGGTACCAAAGTCGTCGCCATTGAGGGCGCGTACGATCACGTGAATCGCCTTTGCTCTGAAATCGCCGGCAAGTACCGGTGGGGCTTCGTGAACGTGAATCTCCGGCCCTACTATGCCGAGGGCTCAAAGACAATGGGGTTCGAGATCATCGAACAGCTCGACTGGCGGCTACCCCGTCACACAGTCGTCTGCATGGCGAGCGGTGCTTTACTGACTAAGATCCACAAATCCTACAAGGAATTCTGCGAAACCGGGTTGGCGCCGAAGGACGACTACACCGTCCATGGAGCCCAAGCTTCCGGCTGTTCGCCGATCACCACCGCGATCAAGAACAATACTGACGTCGTCCGGCCCGTTGCCAGGCCGCAGACAATCGCAAAATCGCTGGCAATTGGCACTCCGGCGGATGGCTATTACGCCATCCGGGCTATGAAAGAAACCGGTGGCACCGCCGAAGACTGCACCGATGCTGAAATCATTGACGCCATTCAGCTATTGGCTGAGACAGAAGGCGTCTTTGCTGAAACAGCCGGCGGCGTTACGTTGGCTTGTGCCAAGAAATTGATTGAATCCGGCCGGATTCCGCGGGATGAGAGCATCGTTCTCTGTATCACCGGTTACGGGCTTAAGACTCAGGAGGCTATCGTTGACCACATGAGCCGGCCTCCCGTGATCCGACCCGCAATGAAAGATTTCGAAGCTTTATTAGACGAACAATTTCAAACTATCTGAAGTAATATTATGGCAATCCCAGTTCGAATTCCCACGCCGCTCCGGAAACTGACCGATAATCAAGAAATCGTTCAGGTCGAGGGCGGCACCGTCCGTGAGATCATTGATCATCTTGAGCTCACCTATCCGGGCCTCAAGGAACGCATTTGCGACGAGCAAGACAACATCCGGCGCTTTGTGAATGTTTTCGTGAACGACGAAGATGTTCGTTTTTTGCAGGACGCCGAGACTCCAGTAAGAGTTGGTGACGAAGTCAGCATCGTACCCGCTATCGCCGGCGGATAGTATTGATTATTTTCGAATGCTGCGGAAGCGTCAGGTTCTCCTCCTCGGCCTGTCCACTATTCTCTGGACCGGGAATTGCGGGGCGAACTCTTCGACCGATTCCGAGTCCCTGATCAACTTGCGCCTTGAACGGGACAACCATTTTTACGCCAGGGTCGAGGTCGACGGCTATCCGATGTTGTGGTTGGTCGATACTGGCGCGGTGAAATCAGCAATTGACCTGAAAATCGCGCAAAAGGCGAAAACCTCCCCAGTTCTGTCCGACTCTGCTTATCCGCAATCCCTAAAGGTAAACGGGAAACTGCGCCAGGTTGCTCTTATCCAGAAGCTGACCAGCCAGAACTTCGATTTCGGTAGTCAGCCGGTCGCCCTGATGGACTTGCGCATCGAAAGACATCTGAACGAGCAAAGCAGCGATCCAGGCCTCGAGGTAGGCGGGATCCTAGGTTTGGACATCCTGAAAGAATACCAGGCGGTCATCAACTGCTGGACTCATGAGTTGCTGCTCAATCGCGAAATGGTGTCGGTCCCGGCAACCCCGGATGAGCTTGAAAAAGACCGACCCATCACCGTTTCGATGACCTCTACGCCCAAGGGACATCTCCAGGTAGTGGTAAAGCTCGCAGCAGTTCCAGCGAGCTTTATCGTCGATGCGGGAGCGGCACTCACCTTCGTTTCTTATTCCCTCGCCAATTCGCTCGGCCTGAAACCAAAACTCACCAGCGAGCGGATTAGTAGCAATTTCTTTGGAGAAAAACAGATCCTGCGTGCACGAGTCGATAGTCTGGGATTTGGCGACTTTAACGCAGGCCCCGCCGAATTAGCCATGCTCGGCACGAAACCCGGCCCTGGTGGTGCGGCCGCCTCCAGCGGCCCAAGCCGGCAAGTCGTCGTTGATGGGACCGATCACGCGTTGGGCGGATTCCTCGGCACGGACCTGCTAACCAAGTATCACGCCATCATCGATATCGGCCAGATGACGCTGTCCCTCAAAACGTCGCGCTAGCCTGCTGCGGGCTAGAGGTTCGTCGGATCCTCAGCGAGGTCGACTGGATCCGGAGGCGGCAAATCAACCTTTGGAGGCATTTGCTGACGATCGAGTGGTCCGACCGGTGCTGCCCGCCGTACTTCCGGTGGCGGCGTCACGACCGGGAGGGCGCGCGGCGCCGGCGTCCAACCAGCCTTGGCGAGCTGCGCCTGGTCCTCGCGTGGCTTGACTGACTGATATGGATCATCACCGATAATCGTCGGCTCGCGCATCAGTACCGGCCCAACCTGCGAACTGCCGACCGCCGTCGTCGCCCGCGGAACATCCTGGCTTCTTAACTTCCGGACGAACGAGCGAGTATCGTCTCCGTGCAACCAACATCGTTCCTTAGGTAGTTGCTTCGCCGTTGAAAATTCGAAGATCGTGCCCTTCCGCGGCGGCAGTGTTGGATCATTGTCGGCAACGAAAAGAAGCGAACACTTCGGCGAGGCGGGCAATCCGGTATTGAGACAAACCTCGACCCGCTTGAGGTCGAGCGGGCGCCCAATCTCATGGGGAGGATCCTTGCCGACCGAGGCGTTCATGATCTCAGTCCATACCGGAAGCGCAATGTCATTCGAAAACGCCCCACGGTAGATACTTTCGGGCTTATCATATCCTGCCCAAACGCCGCAGGTGATGGCACTGTCGTAGCCCACAAACCAAGTATCCGTAAAGTTATAGGCGGTTCCTGTCTTGCCGGCGGCGGGAATCTGTTTAAGCCCGAACGCCTGGTGGGCTTTTGCTCCCGTACCGTCGTTCAGCGCATCGGTCAGAAACGAATGCACCTCAAACGCGATCTGCGAGTCGACGACCGGCTGTCGCTTCGGGCTAACCCGATAAATCTCTTTGCCGCTCTGTGTTTCGATCCGGCTTAGAATCGAAAGCCGGTCCGGTCGCGAACCCGCACCAGGAAAAATCGTGTACGCCGTCACGAGATCCGCCAACGTGACTTCGCTGCTCCCGAGAAAGGTCGACGGGTACGGTCTGAGATCATCCTGGATGCCGGCCTTCTTCGCGAGCTGGAGGACAGAGTCCAGGCCGGCCTCAACGCCGACGCGAACGCTCGCGGCATTTTTAGACATGGCCAAAACCCGCCGCATCGGTATCGGACCCTCGTAACTGTTGTCCAGTCGTTCGACTCCCCATTCCCCGAGAATCCCAGTCGTTCCGCCGATCATTACCTGACGGTTGTCTATCGGCGAATCTTCAAAAAGAGTTCCAGGAAAAACCCCTTTATCCAACGCCGCGGCGAAAACCAGTGGTGTGAAAGCAGTACCCGCCGGCCTTTTCGATTGGAGCGTTCGGTTGTACTCGCTCTGGGCATAGTCGCGCCCGCCAACCATCGCCAGGATACCGCCGGTCCCATTATCTACCGCCAGCACCGCACCCTGGAGATATTCCGGGGTTGGCGGAGATCCAGAGTCCGGATGAGTCACCTTCCAGTTCTTGAGCAGCTCGCTGTACTCCCGGTATGTCTGGTGATGATAGTCGTTGCGAGCTTCCACCGACGACAGCTCCCGCTTAAGTGACTCTTCCGCAGTTCGTTGAAGGACCGGATCGAGCGTGGTGTAAATCTTATACCCTTCGCTTTGTACTGCCTCGAAACCCAGCTCGCCCTGCACTTGCTGCCGAATCAAATCGATCGCGTACGATTGGGAGAGCAGACTTGACCGGGGACGGACTTTCAGAGGTTCGCTCTGGGCCTGTCTGGCCTGGGCTTCGGTGATTTTGTGATTCTCCACCATCCGGCCCAAGACAAAATCTCGTTCGTTCGAGGCTGTCTCCAGACTCCGCCAAGGCGAAAGGCTGTTGGGGCTCTTAAGCAGGCCAGCCAGCGTGGCCGCTTCCCCGATCGACAGATCTTTGGCCGGCTTTCCGAAGTATCCCCGCGCAGCGGCTTCCGCTCCATATAGACCACCGCCGAAATAGACGCGGTTCAGATACAGCTCCATGATCTTATCCTTTGCCAGAGCCTTCTCGATCCGCATCGCCAGAAACACCTCCAGGATCTTCCGGTCGTAGGTACGCTCTTTCAGATCAAAGGTATTACGCGCCAATTGTTGGGTGAGTGTGCTGGCACCCTGGCGGATGCGGCCAGCCTGGGTATTCTTGAGCGCGGCCCGGAAGATCCCAAAAAGATCAACACCGCTATGTTCGTAAAAGCGGTTATCCTCCGCAGAAACTACGGCGTCGATCAGGTTCTGGGAAATCTGATCAAGACCCACCTGTTCCCGGTTTTGGATAAAGATCTTCCCGTAGACGTTGCCGAACCGATCATAGATGACGCTGGCCGACTCCAGGTTCTCCAATTTTGACAGATCGTACTCCGCCGCCTTTCGCTCGTATCGAAGAATGAAATTATTGTAAAGCCAGGCCGCGCCGCCTGCTGCGAATACCGTCAACGCGGCGATGGTGATGAACCAGGCTCTCGCAAAAAAGGGGGTAGATCGTCCCGGTTCACTCATAAAATCCTGGACTGACAGCTTTCACGAGCTTTAACCGGGATCAAATGGAAATTTAAGGCGATCCTGAGCTTTGGCCACACTAAGGTCAGATTTTCCAATCAGGATTTTGCTATTGACAATTGCCGCCCAAATGAAGCCCGGCCACGCGGCTCGGATGAACCTGCCCTACCGCACCTCACTCGTCGAGTTATTCTTCAAGAGGAGTTTCGCCTCTTTCTCCAACGCTGCCGCCGGAAACTCGGAACCCGGAACTTGGAACCCACAAGACGACGCAGGTGCGACGTGAGATGTTGCCCTGATGTCCGGCAATCCGCGCCTCATTGAGATCATACAAAAAGAGATCGGACGTCACGGGCCGGTGTCGTTTAGCTGGTTCATGCAACAGGCCTTATACCACCCGGAATTTGGCTACTACGCTTCGGACAGAATTCGGATTGGTCGGAAAGGCGATTTTTACACGAACGTGAGTGTGGGCGCGCTCTTTGGCGATATCCTCATGCGACAAATCCAGGAGATGGC
>JBAUZZ010000220.1:0-3896 GCA_049585495.1 Chthoniobacterales bacterium
GTACGGATGGCAAAACAGCCCCGGTGGAAACAAGTGCCGCCAAGGGTTTCCTTCTCAATGACAACGACGCGGTGTCCTTGTTGGGCCGCGAGCAGGGCAGCTTCTTTTCCGGCCGACCCGGATCCGATCACCGCGATTTCATAATCCATCTTCGTACCTTTCATAAGGGGAGTTGCTTGTTAAAGGAGCACTGTCATGAACACAATTAATCCTCCAACGGATCTTCAATAGATTTCGTAATGCTCTTTGATTCGTAATCCCGGACCTGGTGCCCGACGCTCCCTCGGTTGGCAAAGGCTTAGCAAAACTTGGCTCAAGCTGCGGGCCGTTTAGACATATCAGTCTATCAGCGCCGCGGGTGCGAAAGATGAGAGCCTAGCCTGCATCGCTCTCAGCGCGGCGAAGCCGCAACCAAAAGAGCGGAGCTCCGTACAAAGCATGTCAGGCGGCTCAGCGGGAGCTTCGCCCTACCAAGTGACGTTTCCCTGGCGTGTGATGGGTAGGGCGAGCCTCCCGGCGAACCGCATTGGCAGCCTTCAGGCCCCTTAGTGTCTGACGCGCTAACAAGTGATCTTTTCCCTACAAAATCCTCGCGAAAATGCAACGCTGGCCAACCGAGAATCGACTCACCGGCTACGGGTGTCCGAGCGGCGGATGATTGATGCCCAATGACTGGTGCCAGTCCAAGGACCGCCTGGTTTTTGGCAACCGGTGGTGAGGTGGACAGCTTATCCGAACCTAGCTTCCAAGTAATCACATTGAGAAATGGAACTCAAAATTAAGTGCCTTGGAGAATGCCGCTATCCTTCATCGCTCAGGCACATTGACCGCGCCACGGGAAGATTTAGGACCGATGCTGATCGAGTGCTCTTCGACGATTCGCTACAGAGCGTCGAGGAAACATTTCGGCACGGCCGGCCGCTTGTGGGCTTCGAGCATGCCGGGCCAAGGGAACAGCTCTACTTTGATCCTGCAAAGACGACGGCAGCCGTCGTCACCTGCGGCGGCATCTGTCCTGGCCTGAATGACGTCGTCCGCGGGATCGTGAATCAACTCTCTTTTGGTTATGGCTGCACGCGCGTTTTCGGAATTCGGTATGGCTACGAAGGTCTGATCCCGCGGTTCGGTCATCGCCCGTTGATGCTCGGGCAGGACTTCGTTTCGACTATTCATATGTTAGGAGGAACAATCCTCGGCAGCTCGCGAGGCCACCAGAATCCGGACGAAATGGTCGACTATCTCGAAGAACTCGGCGTGGATATTCTCTTCGTGATTGGCGGTGATGGCACGATGAGTGGTGGCGCAGCGATCAATGAAGAGATCCGGCGACGCGGGCTGAAGAAGTGCGTTATCGGGATTCCAAAGACGATCGATAACGACATCATGTATTTGGATAAGAGCTTCGGTTTTGAGACCGCATTTGCGGAAGCCGTGAAAGCCGTCTCCTGTGCGCACGTCGAGGCCGTGGGCGCGGTAAATGGTCTCGGTCTGGTCAAACTCATGGGGCGGGATTCGGGATTTATCGCTTGTAATGCAACCCTCGCTTCGCAACAGGTAAACTTCTGCCTTATTCCGGAGGTACCGTTCGCGCTTACCGGTGCACGGGGCTTTCTCGAGGCGCTGCGCTACAGAATAGCCCAACGTAAGCATGCCGTGATTGTTGTTGCCGAAGGAGCCGGCCAGGAACTCATGCAAGTGCATCGGGGTGAAACTGATGCCTCTGGCAATCGGCGGCTTGGCGACATCGGTCCGTTTCTGCAGCAGCAGATTTCAGAATTCTTTAGCTCCCGAGGAACTCCTCTCAATCTCAAATACATCGATCCGAGTTACATCATCCGAAGCGTGCCTGCGTCACCGCAGGATAATGTGTATTGTTCCCAACTGGCGCAGCACGCCGTTCACGCAGGAATGGCCGGCAAGACGAACATGCTGGTCGGCCGCTGGCACGGCAGTTTTGTTCATGTTCCTTTTGAACTGGTCATCAACCGGCGCCAGAAAGTAGACCCGAATAGTGACCTTTGGCATTCCGTGCTGGAATGCACCGGCCAGCCTGCGCGTCTGGTCTAAGGCCGGGTGCGGATCAGCCAAGGCCACCGGTAGCGAGAAGTTGCTCGCCGGTGAGCCAGGCGGAGTCTTCCGAGGCCAGAAAGACAGCGATGGAGGCGATCTCGCCAGGTTGGCCGATGCGGCCGAGCGGAGTCTGCGCGATGGCGGCCTTCTCGAAATCGGATCCGATGATGCCGCTGCTCCGGGTGCCTTCAGTCTCAACCACGCCGGGATTGATGAATATTGACCCGGATCTTCTTCGGGCCGAGTTCGCGGGAGAGCACTCCGGTGATGGCGTCGACCGCGCCCTTGGTGCCGGCGTCAAATTCCCGACCCGAACGTATGAAACTATTGGCCTGCCCCGACGGTCCGCCGAAACAACTGGTGGCATGGAAACCCTCTCCTCTGAGGAAAGTTCCGCGAACTGTGCGGGCGACAGCGATGTTATTTAGCTCATCTGGCGTGAGCCCGCTTCGCGTTCCCGATGGCTACTTTGCCCGGCCGGTCGCGGACCGCGGACCAAGCTATGCCCACCACCTAGAGCAAGCTGAGAGATGAGCCCGACGACCGCTGTGATCCGCTGTGTGCCGGTAGATCAGCTTCTGTACTCGCTTTGCTGACAATTGCTGAGGAACACGTCGGCTCAAATCGGATCGGGTTAGAACAAAGAAAGTGGCTCAGAAGTGGCTCAGAAAATGAACTCGAAAGCGAAGGAGAACAACGAACGGTAATTCAGGTCGATCCTTGTGGCGAAGGGGGCTCACATGACCCAGCTGCTCATCCGGCGGTAGGCCTCGTCGTATCGAGACCGAGGGCGGGGGAGACGGATTGGTGTTCTGCTGCGCATGGTGGAGACGAGCAAGGACCGCCAACGGCACCGCCTCCGCCAGCGATGCTCATCAACTCAGACCGGTAAGGAGTATATGGAATCTGCAAACCTCTGCACCATCGGTGACACAACTGCCGCAACTGGTTCAGCAGGAGCACGTCGACGGCTTGGTTTACCTTTCCCTCCTTGAAGCGGATAGCCGGTTTACCCGTCTGCGATAAACGCCACAATGAATGAACATATCGATTTCCTTGCTCAGCAAGCCGGCTGGCCTCATTTACCAGCTGCTCAAGCTTTCCGGCGAATTCGTGGAGAGTTATTTTGTGGCGGAGATTGACCCTGGTAGCACAATTTTATAAAACGTGCCATGATTTGGCGACTCGGGCAGACGATTCTCTTCAGGATGCAGCCTGGGCGGCCGCGAGCGGCAAGTGGGCTCTGCCGAGTTGAAGTCATTTTTCCGGCATGCAGCCGCGACGCCCGTTCAGCAAAGCTACGGTGTGACAACTTTGGTACTTTCGGCTTTGTGATTATCGGGATCTTCGCGCTGAGTTGGGTGGGATGCGTGATATCTATCGCATCAAACGATTCGACCGGTTTGAATCGACAACCGAATAATCTCCTCCTTGGCTGAATCTTTATCCAGGAACTGGCGGTTCAACACATTGAATTCGAACGAGTCGTATGAATTGCGATTTTACCGCCTGCACATTGCACGAAATCCAGATCCAGCGCCTTGGTAATTCGTAGTCGCGAATGATCACTGCGCACCCTCTGACTAAGTTCACCTGGCACCTCCACAGCTGCTTCTGTGGATCGCGCTTCGCCCATCGGCGGCATGGTGACCCCGAGCACTGGCGAGTCCAGCGTCTTAAGCTCTCAGCGCATTGGTGGCGGAGTGATTCCAAGCAATCCAACAATAAGGATTACTAAAGTACCCAGTCCAATTTCCCAAAGGACGTTTCGAAGCAGTAAACGTACGGCGCTCTTTTGTGCAAGGCTAACAGTCGGGAGCTCAACT
>JBAUZZ010000221.1:0-4989 GCA_049585495.1 Chthoniobacterales bacterium
ACGCCATTACCTGCGGCACAGCCGAGAATGGTTAGGCAGAGACAAATCAGAATAGTCGCCTTCACAGCGACAACCTTAGCTAGCAGCAGACCAAAAGCGAATACAGCTAGATGATTTTGCGTCTTCCACCATTATCGCCCGACTCGTCACCAGAAATGTTTGCGCATAACGGGATTGAGATCACTGCGCCTCTCGCCACGGTATGGAACCACCTTGTACAAGCCCAGCTCTGGCCGCAATGGTACCCAGAAGTTGGCAAGGTCAAGATCAAGGATGGTTCACAGATCCTGCAACAGAACACCAGATTCACCTGGAATGGTTTCGACCTGCCGCTGGACAACAGATTTGGATTCTTTCCCGGGCCACTGGAGAGCCAAGTGGTTGAATGCGCTCCTGAGAGCCGTATTAGCTGGGTCAGTTATGCGGGACCCACTACTGTGGGGCCCCTTTGTGATATGTACCATACCTGGCTCCTTACCCCAACCGGTGCTAGAAAGTGCCGCGTAATTTTCGAAGAAGTCGCCACAGGTTTTGCGGCGCTACATGCACGAGGAGTCCAACCCGAAATACTTCACGTCAGCCATCAAGGATGGCTGGAAGCACTGAAAAGGATCTCAGAAGTCGAACTTCGAAAGTAAGCGTTTTTCTAATTCCGTGGGCAAGCTGTATCCGATCCTCGAACGAAGCGTTTGGGCTATCGTCAGTTCTTGCCGGAGCGCCGCTGCTTGGAGACTGGCTCTCCTCTTATCTACTTTCCGTCTCAGCAATGCGCGGCCGGTATGCTGCTGTGCAAGCGGGTCTTCCAGGTATCGCCCTCACGGACTTTAACCGATGACCAGTAACCGTTGAGTCGTATAGGGTCGCCGCTCTGGCCCTGAATAGTGCAACTCCATTCTCCGTTGTCCCATACGTCGTTGCCAGCCGTACCTATGGCATGAGGCGAATTCTGATCGTGCTTTATGGCTAGGTCGATGAAATGCCATTTCTGGAACATGTCTGCATGATATTTCTCGATGGCTTGGCGACCGTAAACCGGTCCGTGATCCCTCAACAGAACCGCGTCCTCGGTGAAGAGCGCCGCAAGAGCGGCCGCGTCGTGCTTCTTGTAGGCCTCCTCAAACTTCATAGCGATCGCACGAACTTCTTGATCTGTTTGCGGATGGGCGGTCTCTTTTTGTTCCATACCAATTTCTCCTCCCAAGCTTTAGGATGGTTTGTCGCGGAACGACCCGATGCGGGATTTTCTTGCGTCACCAGTAACATCCGTGTCGTTGGGAAAGCGAAAGGAACAGCGCCTTTGGTCGAAGGTTGCTGGATCATGCTGCATAGACTAGCGGCCACAAGATGCGTATTTGGCCTTTGATGATCTCAGAGCCGTCGAACGTGAGTCTGGCAGCGACTTTTGTTTCTGCGAGCTGATCTGCCACAAGGCTTCGCAACCACACTTTTCCGAAAATGGAAACGAAGGAGCGGTGGCTTATACAGCCTGTTAGGTCTCCGGAATACACTTTTAACGTCTCGCGGAAATACAGCGCCAAGTGTCGACAACCTTCCATTCCAGCAAATTTGATGGCATCTGGGGGAGACTCCTCGCCCGCGGTATCGGGATCAGCTGTGGACAGGGTCCATTGAACCCTCGGCGAAAGGAATCGAGCCAGCTTTTGCACACTATCCAAGCCGATGAGAGTGTTGTAAAAGAGCTCGGCGATTTCTACTCGCTCCATTGAGGTGCGCCTGGAAGGAATTCGCGGCGAGTGGCGGCGCTCTCCCAAAGTTGTGAGATTTCTGTTTTCGGCAAGGGCTTTAGACGCCGCACCTCACACCCGATTTTCCATCGTATCGGCTGGTTTTCCTCTCGGTTCAACTCAACGTATCAGACTCAATTCTAGCTTTTGCGGATGCTTCTAATCGGCTGGGGCGTAGGGCCGCTGAAGGTTGGCTCAGCTTTAGCCTCCTCAGCGATCCCGATCGCAGGTGTCAAAGGCACTCCCGCCTTCGGTGTCTATGGAGCGACTAAGGCTGCCATCCGTAGTTTCGTGCGAGCATGGACCGTGGAGCCGAAGGACCGCCGGATCCGCTCAAACGTTCTTAGCCCAGGTCCGACCGATACTCCGCAGGTGACGCGGCAACCGGTGGACGCTATCGCAAAGATCGTGTCCACCATCCCGATCGGGCGTATGGGAGAACCCTATGAAATCGCCAAGGCGGCGCTATTTCTGGCCTCGGATGACTCCAGTTTTGTCACGGGCATCGAACTATTCGTTGATGGCGGCAGAGCGCAAATCTAAGTTGCTCGCCAGCTCCTGGCCCGGATTCATTCATTACTCGGCTTGGATTGGCGAAAGAAAAGTCAGGCCCGGGCCCGTGTCCGGATGGCGATTGAAGACACGCTCTACTCGCTGCACCACGAGCTGCCCGGAGCCGCGAAACTCGTCAGTCTGGCGTCGGCGACGGCGGCTCAGCAGGAGCTTCGCCCTACCGGACGATCTGTCGCTGGCGCGCAATGGGTAGGGCGAGCCTCCCGGCGAGCCGCATTCCGGGTAGGAAGCAGTTTCTGATTTAACCTAGATGAACCGGCGCTGTGCAAACCGGTCGATTCGAGAGTAAAGAGGAACAGGTCAAATAATCGAACGGGGGTAGGGCGAACTTCAGGTGAGCCGATTTAACGGTAGGGCACCGAGGTCCGTCGGCAACACCTTCAGGCGAACTGCCGCGGGCGTCGATCGAAGGAAACGAAGTAAGGCGTCTCAGTCTCAAGGGCTGCAGGTAGAGTGCCGCGAGGAACGAGCGGTGTTCGGCGAAGTCTTTCGTTCCGGCGGCTGATCCAGCCGCCCTACAAGTCAACTTCTGAATTTGGATGCCCAACCGTGCACCCGACACGGCGCGAACGTGTAACCTACCGTTCCGTAGACTAAGGGATAAGTGTTCCGTAAAGATCCTCAGAGTTCCTTCTTGTGCCGAGCGAAGCGGCTTCTGTACTTGATCCGGCTGCACTTAAGCGGAACAGGAGAGAACTTTGCGGATCAGATCGAAACAAAAAAAGTGGCAAAGGAATGGCAAAGGGTACACCAAGACCGATGTCCGTTTTTGGAAGGCCGTGCGCTTGCTTCCGAAACTGCTCATCGCGGGTGACCCGGGACTCGTCATCAAGGGGCGCATACTCGAATTCTGTCGGACTTGGCGAAGCCAGACCGAAGTCACAGTCAAGGGTTTACACTTCCTGCAGGAAGACTCTCCGCAGGAGATCGGGACCGCGCTGCGAGATTTCGTAAAATCTCTTTCGTAATCCGATATGGTGGCGGAAACGCAAGGGGTGGCGCCGATACAAAAGATTCTCCTGAATAAGCGGGCGATACCCCGCGGAGCAAATAAACGCTTCGGGAGCCCGGATAGATAGGAGCGGCAAACGGCTCGATCGCCTGAGTAAGTATGCCAAATACTTCGCTGCAAATGGCGATACATTGTTCGATGAGGCGCAAAGGATAAGCCGAACAGGCAGTTTCAGCTGGGATGTTACTAGCGGAAAAATTTACTGGTCGCAGGAAACCTTTCGTATCTTTGAATACGACTTAACAACTGAACCTACGTTAAAACTAGTACTCGACCGAATTCACCCGGAAGATAGAGCGCAGGTTCAACAAGTAATCGATCGCGTTTTACTTGAGAGGAAGGATTTTGCCTTGGAACATCGGTTGCTGAGGTCCTGCGCCAAAAGGCTGTGCAGCAACGTCGTGCCCGTGCATGGCAGCCGCAGGATGAAGAGGGGCGCGACAATCGTTTCCTTACTGATCTGGGGCCAGGTCTGGCGGTCGCGCTGAATCTGCAAGCGGTTGATCAGAAGTTGTAGCAGGTCTTCGGCCAAGGTGAGTTTGCCGATGGCGTTTAGATTGGCCTCGCTTTCGCAACAGTCCAGGAGCCGGCGCAGCGGTTCGCGAAATGTTTCATCTCCAAAGTCGTTTAATCTCGCCCGGCGCCGCGCCGCGGTGATCAGAAGCTCTGTTTCCAGAGGCTGTTTCATAAACCCGGACTTATCGAAAATGCCCAGCGTCCGGCTTAGGACATTGTAAAGCAGCCGGCGGCGAACGAAGGGTAAACTGGGTTTAGCATCTGTAGCGCTTAGTCTTTCGACTTATCTGAGATCATAGGGTGCGCGAGAGTGATAACTCGCTGTCACTGGTTCACGCTGTACACGTCCTAAGCGACGCTAGGTTCGATCGTAGACGAGCCCTGACTTATCGAGCTTGGGGTCTGTCCTGTACTGCGACCCCGGTATCACCGAAGTCGCCAGCTCTGGACCAAAATGTTGCATTAAGGAGCCTATCAACTTGCCCCGGCTCGAGCCCATCACGATCACGTTCGGTGCAACGGTGCTCTCTGACACGCTTTCTCTGATTGTCTTTGCCATCTGCGTCCCGATTTACCAGAGCGGCTTTTCGGTATCCGGACTCGTAGTGCAGCTTATTGAGATCGTCATCTTCGTACCTCTGATCCTGTTTGGCCTCAGTCGCTTGGGAGCGTACACCCTGCGGAAGATCGAAGATGACCAGGACGCATATTTCGTCCTTATGCTGGCAATAATCGCGGTGGCGGGTTTCCTCGCCCAAAGCATCAACCTCCCTGGCATAGTCGGGGCGTTCCTCGCCGGTTTAGCGGTGAACGCCGCGGTTCGCGACAAGCCGGCGAAAGGGAAGTTGGAATTCTTTGGAACTTCCTTGTATCCCGATCTTTTTTGTAGTGACAGGGTTTCTGATCGATCCGCTGGCATTCTGCCAAAGCATAGCTACCAATTTTCCCCTGGCCTCAGCGGTCATCCTCGCGCTGCTCGTCGGGAAGTGGATTGCGGTACAAATTGCAGGGCGAGCCTTCGGTTATACTCCGGCCGCGCGCCTGACCATGTGGTCGCTCACGTTGCCGCAGGTCGCAGCGACACTCGTCGCCTACGATACTTTCAACCCCGCCGGTCAACGCCTGATCGATAGCCGGTTGCTC
>JBAUZZ010000222.1:0-5298 GCA_049585495.1 Chthoniobacterales bacterium
TTATTCGTCTCTTTAATCCACCCGCGCTTTTCCATGTCCTTCACAGGAGCGAAATCGAATAATTTGGCCCGCCGCTGAATTTCGGGGTCGTGCCGTTCCACTAATGACAGACGGTAGGCGCTCTCACGTGTCATCCATATTCCCGGCCCGGTTTCGAAAGCGATGCCCAACGCGACAGCGGTTTCTGGAGTAACAGCTTTTTTTCCCTGAATCATTTCGTTTATCGCTTGCACCGGTCTGTTGACGATTCTAGCCAGGTCAGCCTGTGCCCACCCACGCGCTTCTAACTCAGCGCGAATAAACTCCCCAGGGGGTTTCGGCTTAGCTTCGCTCATCTGCAAGAGAGGTTCGGGGCCCATCCTCTTCACCTATGACAGAGCGATAGGGTTTGTCAATTCACCTTTTCACCCTTAAGGTGAATATTGTATTTCCAGATAAGCGGAAGGTGGTGATCTATAATGACTACATCGAAAAAAGACGCGCCCATAGCGTCCAAACTGCTTCGCAAACCTTCGACGCCCGCCAAAGACAGATGTATGACTGTTCAGACAGTGGGGTCGTCTTAAAACCTCTTTAGGCCGAAACGCATCACCAATCATTGCAACAGCTTTTAGGTCCGATCAGTCGCTTTGTTTAGTTCCTGGACTACTTGAGAGACGGGGAGGATTTTAGACCATGGCAAGCAAGGACATTCTGGTCTGCGGCACCATCAACCTAGAGACGACGTTACCCATCACAGTGTTCCCCTTGGACTACGAGCCAGTCTCCTATGATCCGCTCGAAATCAGGAGTCAACCTTCCGGCGTCGGTTTCAACATCGCGCGGGCGCTTTACACGCTGGTCAATCGCATCCGGTTCGTGTCGATGATCGGCTCCGATTTCCTCGGAACTGCGCTGCGCCACTCGATGCCCCGGTTCGGCATATCAGACGAGTTCGTCCTCTCGAACCTAGACGAAACGCCGCAGTCAGTCGTCATTTTCGACGCCGCTGGTCGCCGCATGGTCAACACGGACCTAAAAGATGTCGGGAAACGGGTTTATCCACTGGAGCTTTTCAAACAGGCACTTCAAGGGTGCAGAGCCGCCGTGATGACCAACGTCGACTTTTCGCGTCCGCTCTTGGCGTTGGCCAAAGCTACATCAGCGACAGTTGCAACCGACCTGCAAACAATTTGCGAAGGCAGTCGAGAATATGACGCCGATTTCTTCGAGGCAGCCGACATAGTGTTTATGAGCCACGAAAAGCTACCGGTCGGGCCCGAGGACTTCGTCTCCACTATCTGGGAACGCTCCGTCGCTCAGATCGCGGTGATCGGGATGGGCGCGGCTGGGGCATCGCTCTGCGTTCGCGACAGAGAGATCCGCCGAGTCTCCGCCGTCCAGATTGGACCGGTCGTGAACACAGTCGGAGCTGGCGATGCACTCTTCTCCTGTTTCCTTCACTTTTATCTGAATGGCGACGAGCCGATTCTGGCCTTGCGGAAAGCCACGGTATTCGCCGCCTACAAAATAGGTCAGAGCGGTGCTTCGCGCGGCTTTTTGCCCGAGGACCAGCTGCAGCGGTTGATTGCTTCTATCGATATTGGAACATAGGTCTGCGGAGTGTTGCCCGCCACAAACCGCGGAATCTTGGTGTACGAGTTGCTCGTTGAGAGTCGAGTATGCGGTTAGACAGACGGATACGATGGATCGTCGTTCTTCGGGCTGTTTATCCTCGAGAAAATTTCCTACATTCGCATCTGATCGGCAGGATAGGGGACCAACAACTCTCTTAAGTTCCTGTCCTCTGTTTCCCCTAACCATGCCGCGTGATTTTGCTCAGGAATAATCACCGGCATACGGAGATGGATCTGCACGAGTTCTTCATTAGGCTCGCTTGTGATGATCGTACAAGTGCGCATCCACTCTCCAGATTCGGGGTCTTTTCCACTTTTCCCACAGCTCAGCAAAGGTGAACGGACAGTCGTCTTTCATGGCGATCGCGAACGGCAGCTTCGGTTTAGCCGTTTTACGCCATTTCGTAAAAACTATCGCAGGAATCAGACAGGGGCGTTTGATGAACGCCTAGCGGTACGACGTAGCTTTATCGACGGTTTCAGCTCGCGTGTTGATGGCCCGATACGCAATCTCTCATCCTTTGCCCAATGTGGGATCAGTCCCCAGCGAAGCTGGTCTAAAGATCCTTCTCTGGTCTCTGGATTGTACCGGATCGCCAGAACATTCTGGCTCAATGCGATGTTGTAGCTAATGGGTAGATCCGGCTGTTTCGGGATCGGAATGCTGTAGATTTGCGCAAACTTCGTAAAATAGTGGGGGAGGGTGGAGGAGGGGAACCGACGCATTGGCGTTTGTTCGAAATTCGGGGCGTCTGTCTGGCCGCCTATCAGCGTCGAAAGTATAACGACCGAGAGCGGAGGAGTGCATTGCGCGGTCGCGCCAACGCGGCACAGTCGGATTCGCTCCACCTCGCTTAGTGTATTTTCGTCCTTTGTCCGGCCGTAGAGTTTGGTTGTTCGCGGAGACTCATGCCCCGCCATCTGTTGGCCGTGCTCGAGCCGTCCGTCGTTCTGCAGGTAAATCGTGATGCCGGTTGGCCGCCAGGTGTGACATCCGACCGGTGGTGAGAAAACCCGCCGCCTTGGCCCGCTTCCGAATCGCAGCCCAGGCACTCAAGACTATCGCGGAGGTTATCGAAGCTGAGGTTAGCTATCAAAGACGGCGGGACCAAGTTGGCTATTGACGACTCTATTCATGGACGAATAGCGCTGCCGTAATGCGGTTACTCAGGTTTTTGCCAGCGAAGTTCTGCGAAGCGAACATAAATTATGATTCCGCAAGTTGAGCATCTGGTCCATGTAGAGATCGAGGTCTTGCCACTCTGCTCAGTCTCTACATGCACTGCCTTGGTCGAGAGCCTCAACTGGAATCCAGAGGTGTCATTGAAAACGTCTGTGGCGTTGATAACGGGAGCTTCGAGCGGAATGAAGGATCCGCCGTACGCCCAAAGAAGGCGGAAGCGCGAAGCTTTGATGGGCTGCCGGAATCCGGGAAATCGATGAATCTCAAAGGGGATCCCCTCGTTTTTGGCGCCCGGAAGCGTGAGACCGCGCCTTACGCGAGGCCGACGTTCGTGATCTGTTCTTCGTCCCACCCGAAGTAATGTCCCAATTCGTGAAGGTAGGTAATTCGAACCTCGCGGAGAAACACGGTCCTCCGGTAATTTGCTGCTCTAGCTTCTAATTGCAGTCCTCGGCATTGGTACCTTTGTGGCCGCAGAAATCGGCAAGCGTAACAGGCCTGTACACACTCCAGGCACTTCGTCTCCGATCCGAGTCGCTCGGTATGCGGGCCCGCAGGTCGAGGTTAAGGCGGAACCGGCGCTGCCTCCCGATCCAGCGGCAACGCAGCGAGCGATAGACGCGGAGCTAAACAGGGCCATCAAGCGAGCGATCGACGTCGAGTTAAACAGGGCCATCGAGCGAGCACTCTCAGAGGCGAGTGAAGACGATTCGAAAGCATCGCGTGACTGGTAGCGGGCACGGATCGATCGGCCAGCGTGCCGAGGCGGCGGCGGTAACGGGTTTCAGTCGACCGGGAAGAGGCGTATATTTGGGGTAGCGGAAAACCCGAAAATGAAGGGCGTAACAATCCTCGCCTGCGCTGCCTTGTTGGCGTGCGCCGATACTCGACGACCCATTCCATATCCGCCCGTCTCATATATCCCCGAAATGGCTAAGGGATCGACACGCTAATGGACGAGATTGGAAGCGAGGCTATATGGTGACGCTGGCGCGGAATGATTCGGTGGACTATCTGAATCGATGTATGCGGCCACAAACAGTGACGTTGTAATTACGCTTTAACAAGGGAATCGCCCCCCACTGCCAGCCAGAACTTCAGGTAATGTTTGAGGCTTTGCTTATGGCCGTCCGCTCGGATAAACATGCGGGATTCTGCGCAACGACGAATTCTTTTCAAAGTTCACGGGGACGGTCTGCGAAAGCTAAGACATTTTCTAAGCTCGCGGGAAAGGCAATCACCTTCTTGCTTCAGTATCTGCCAAGCGAAACCGTGTGTTGATCCACGCCACAGACTACTGGACGCCGACCGGGCAACTGAACGATTCGTCGTCACTACGGAAATGGCTTCCTCAAGCAGCATGTCCGCGTATCACTTGTGCCTGCGCACCGTCGATTGAAACGAGTCGGCCATTAGCCGAAATCAAATGCGACCGAAACCGCACCGAAGCGCGAAACTCTACTGGCTGGACAACGCGATAGGATTTGTCACGGTCTCAACCGAAAGAGAGCGAAGAAGGCGTCAGGATGAACACCCATTGCGCTCAGGGTCATCCGCTCACTGGCAACGCGTACATCGACCCTCGTGGATGGGCTCATTGTAAAGTCTGCCGAAGAGAGTCAGCTCAGCGGTATCGGCACGCGCACCCAGAGCGGGTAAAAGAAGCGCAAAAGCGGTGGAAGAAAGAACATAGGGAGTACTGCAACGCAATGATGCGGAAATGGACCGCCGAGAATGCTGAAAAGCGAGCCGCAATCATTTGGCGGTACTCGGTTAAAAAAAGAGCGAAGAATCGCGATGGCACAACGAAGAGCCAGATCGCTTAATCCTCAAGCTATAGCCCAATACTGTCTTCGCCATCCCGCACCGGTCATGGGTTACAATCTGGTGCGGCGCCTACTCGACGATTTCAGCAGGTGTCGATCCCTTGCGCTACATCGGCCGAGGTAGCTCTCGAGAACTCGCTGACCTGCTTACTAGCGATCACAAATCCTTACGGATTTGGGACTTGTGCCAGGAACTGGCTTAATATTGCAAGCGCGCACGGATGAGGTCTCTCAATCTCTACGACTTGTTCCAGTTCGAGACCTTGCGCCGCCAGTTCCTGGAGAGGGCGGATGAATTATCTTGCTAGGTGGCAGCGAACTCTGCTCTGCCCCTGACGTCCGGGATACTGCTTAAGTGCGATAGTTAAATGGGACGATCCAGTCTTTTCTTATGGACAAGGAAAACAAAATGGAAGGTGAGTCGTCAAAAGAACACCTCGAGAGCGCGAGGGAGCATCTCGAGAAGGCGAAAATACACGCAACGGAAGCGGGGGCCGAGGCCAAAGCTGCTGCTGGTGCAAAAGTAGATGAGCTGTGCGACGTAGTAGAGGAGAAGATAAAAGGGGCTTCGGCGCAACCCGGACAGTGGCAAGCCGACCTGGAAAATCGGGTGCGCCGGAAGCCGCTCCAGGCGATATTGTGGGCCTTTGTTGCCGGATTGGTGATAGGCGCC
>JBAUZZ010000223.1:0-1942 GCA_049585495.1 Chthoniobacterales bacterium
CGGCTGTAGCCCTTCGGGAATCTTAAGCATGCGATGGATCAGCCAAGGAGCTAATCCGCCAATAACGGCGGTTCCAACCACCCCCATGGCAAGCATTAAGAGGAGTGACGTCGAGACAAGAGTAGAAATCTGTTTGTCGTCTCCCTCGCCCAGTTTTTTCGCCACCAATTGGGTGAGGGCCCTGCCCAATCCCATGTCAAAAAGACTGGCATAGCCAATCAGGCCCCATGCCAGAGCCAGCACTCCAAAGCGGTCTTTTCCCAATCCGCGAATCAAGATGGGCATGGAAAACACGGCAACGATCATCGGTGCGCCGTTGCCGATCAGATTCCAAATCGTGTTGCGCGCCAACAGCCTGCCGCTCGTAAGGTGCGGCTTTGCGTTCGGAGTGATCTCACCAAGAATTTGTTGCGCCCCTTTGTCCGAAGCAGTGTGTAACATCTCCCTGTCACAATTCATCGAATGGCCTCTACATCGGCGGCATCTGCGTCCACGACGACCGCTCGGTGAATCAAATCGATAGAGATCACGATGCGGAAGTTTCCCTTCCGCCGGAGGAGGATTCCTTGTATTCCCGCAAGTGGCCCGCTCTTCAGCCTAACGCGGCGACCGACGGCCAGATAGGGATGAGGTTCGGCACGCCAGTATCCGTTTAAACCGGAACGCAACGTGTCGATCTGTTCCTCTGGTAGGGGCGCGGCCAGGCCGCCGAATCCGACGAGCCGGACTACTCCGGGCACTTGGAGAACTTTCAAGCGATCACATAAGGCGAGGTGCACGAAGACGTAGCCCTGAAAAAGCGGCATATCGAGTTCTATGCGACGATCGCTCCAGCGCCGCGCCGTGCGATAGAGCGGCAGAAAGCTCTCGACACCCCTTCGCGAAATTTCAGCGGCGGCTTTCTTTTCGTGATTGGCATGGGTGTAGACAGCGTACCAAGAAGCCTGAGGGTCGTTAGAAATCCAACCCTGTGGCGAAGCGATCGATTGAATAGCTCTGGTGCTTGTCGCCATCTGTGTGTTCCCCAGGATACGGCTTCGCCCCGTCAGCCCCAGGGGCGGTTTGTTTCAAACCTCTGTCAATACAACAACTTACAATCAAATCCGCGACGAATCGTCCTTTTCCCGTCCCTCGCCGGGAGCTCTTTTCTGGGAAATAAACCGGGTCCAAACGCGATTCGTCCAAGCCTGAATAGGAGAACCATTTGAGGACGCCCAAGGCATGGTCGCGTTAACGGATTGCAACACTTGCTGGGCGAAAAGTTTTCCCGAATCCTGTGGGTCGATCGCTCTCCACCGCTCCTTGCCCATGAGACAGGCGCTGGTAAGGCAAGCAGCCAAAAGTGTGCAACACAAGGTAATCAGCAAACGCGGCGGAAAAGACTTGTGCTCCGGAAAATTGGCAGGATCGAGCTGTTTTACGCTCGGCGTTTCTTTGGCTTCCTGAACCTTGGCGAGTTCGTATTGTTGAGTGAGAGCTTCGTAGACGGCTTCTTGGATTTGTAAACGGCGATAAAGATCGGCGTAAGTAACGCCAAGTAAGGGCAGGCTTCGAAGAGAGGGATGTGTCGAGTCGGCAGCTTCAGAACCAACCTTCTCCGATGGCGATCCGCCAAGCTTCTCCATCTGCTGACGCAACTCGACAATACGCGCCTGGACTGCACGCACACGGACATTGTTGTCTGTATAAATCGCCTGGAGTCCTTTCATCTCCGATTCTGCGGCGATCAATTGTCCCTCGATCGTAGCCGCGCCCTGAAGCATCGCGCGCGCTTCTTCCTTAAGATCAATGGTCTTGTTCTTACTGGCGAACTGACTGAAATCCTGAGAAGCCTGATCAAGGTCGTGTTTTACGCCGGTGAGCCGTTCTTCCAGGAAAACCCGCTCGCGATGGGCGGAGGAAGTGGACAACTCTGATACCAATTGGTTGAGTGCCTCAACAT
>JBAUZZ010000224.1:0-10326 GCA_049585495.1 Chthoniobacterales bacterium
CGCCAGGGTATTACCCGCCAGGTTTTTACGGATACCCGTACTACGGCAACGAATACTACAATCCCGGGCACGGATATTATTACTACCACAGACGCGTTTACTATCCCGAGTCCTACTATCGAGGCTATTATTACGGCCCTCGTCATCGATATTATAAGTGGCGGAATTACGACTGGAATCACGACTAAGCTTTCAATTGCCTACGGGGTTGCAAGTGACGGTGGGATGACCCAAATACTGCTTCCGATCTCGCCCGATAAAGGTCGGCGTGGCTGGAAGGTCTAGCTGATTGGGTGCGGGAATCCGCAAGCAGGAGGCATGACAGAGAGCAGCGACGGCGGGCGGCTTGCCGCGGCACTTTACCGCGTTCCGACGTCCGAGTTCGAAGGCTCAATGCGAGGATGCCGAGACCAAGGCGAAGAGCCGCCCGGAGGGGCGCCGCCGATTCCACGGGCCCAAAAGAAAGCTTGAGATTGCGAAAGTAGAATCAGAGCGTAGCCGACGACGATCACAAAAACCATCTCTGACGCAGTTTGCGGGAGTGGGGTGGACGGTCCTACCCCTTCGATTTGCTGCTGAAGAGCTGTTTACTTCCCTCGGTTTGGATGTCTCCGTCAAGCCACACCGGATCGGCCATTCAATCAGAGGAACGAGACCAGCTGCTCATCCACAATTTGCCGGTCATGATAGGTGCGCTCCGAACGAATTTTATCCCCTTGACCTGAACGAAGCTCGCTCCCGGAAGCGTGACCCTGCGACCGGTAGCCGGAGTAACGCCTCCTAATTTGCCGGTGTTCGTGCCGCGCAGCACCCACTGGAGCGCGACGAGACCTCCTCCGGCATCACCGATACCTGATGATCTCAAGTGACATGTCAGGAAAGGCAGCGAAAACCGATCTGGCAAAGTCCCCGATCGCCGCTCCGGTCAAGGGCTGGTCGACGTTGGGATTGTTGTACGTTCCCCCCTCGACGAATGCTCCGACGATCGCGTCCGCATCGTGACGGTCCCAGGAATTGAAGTGGTTCCGTGCAATTTCGATAGCATTCACTTTTTCTTAATCCTCAACGTGGAAGCTTCGAGTTGATATCCGGTTTGATGAACGAATGCCCTTTTCCTAGGTCACAGTAGTATCGCGTTGCAAGTAGCTACCTCCAAGCTGATTCTCTGTACCATGTCTAGGTTCGCCGTGTAGGCATGATACCAACTTTACGGGCCTTGATTTCGGGTTTCGAAGCTCAATCTCCATGTGGCCAGCTTTTCCACAGCGGCGGAAACCGCCGTTCTACTCTCGTCGCGTCTCGATCGCTTTCTGTGTAGTGGGATGGTCGGTTTTTAGGCCCGCGGAACTGGGCGTCAGCATCTGGTCATTGCGCAAGTGGTCGAGAGAATATCGCAAGAGAACAGCGGTAGGAGCAGCCGCAGTAGGCGAACCCGCCCCGTTTGCGAGGATTGTTCAGATGATCATTGCATGACAATGATCAGGGGTTGATCTGATATCGGCAGACCAGCAACAGAAAATTGGGTTCCGCTTTGAGACCATTTGTACGACGACACCGGTACCCGAGTTCCTGTAATGGCGTTCATCACGTAGGAATGAGTATGCGGATGGGGAACAGTGAACGTGAGTTTGCACGTGCTCGCCGCTCATGAGGCTCGTGGGTCGCTCTAGCGACTCGATGAAGGGTTTCCCGCGAGACTGGAGCTTTGCCTCCAGCTTGTGCGTGCAGTTGCACTCGCAACAGGCCCACGGTTTGGTACCGTTCCAGTCCCTGCAATTGCGGCGAGCGTGTGCGTCCTTAATGGCAAGCAACTCGAAGTATTGCTCCCAGTAGGGACGTTCCTCGGCGAGTGGAGTTCGGCAGAAACAAACTTCCACCCACCGGGCTGTTCCATCGTCATCCAAGCGCGCGCGTTCCATGTCACACAGGTATTCGTCGCCCGCGATGGAGCCGCGCCCGAGGGTTCGATCGCGGATCGCACCTAGCAGATCCTTCGCCTGTCCAGGTTTTACTCGGGCTCTAACGAGGTATCGCATCACGCCTCCTTCTAAGATACACGGATCCGATGTCCGAGTAGAGGCCGTATTTCGCATCTGCTTGGGACAAGCGCGCGAAGAATGATTGCTCGCCCTGACTATTGGCTTTTCATTACTATCCCGATACAGCAAACGACAAACCCTATCCCCCCGAAGACGCGTATGCAAAAGTACATCCTTCCCGCGCTACTTGCGGTAGCTGCGGTCATTTCGGCCCACGCTCAGAACACAATCACATTCTGGGTTCGCGATTCCGACCAGGCAATCGTCGATCCGCTAGTAAAAGCCTACAATGCTCATAGCGCTACCAACGTAAAACTATCGGTGATTCCGGCCGGGCAGTTCGTAACTAAATTTGCGACATCCATTGCCGGTGGAACTCCTCCCGATGTCGTGGCCATTGATCTCATCTACGTGCCTGCATTCAGCAAGGCAGGCCAAATGACAGACCTTACGGCGCAGGCGAAAGCTCTACCATTCTTCGACAAGCTTAGCCCTTCGCATGTCCGTCTTGCCACCTACGAAGGTAAGTTATATGCGGTGCCATTCAGTGCCGAAGCTTCTGTCTTGGTGTATAATAAAGATCTCTTCAAGAAGGCAGGATTGGATCCGGAGCATCCACCGGCCAACTTCGCGGAGATTGAGCAGGATGCTCAAAAAATCACCTCGCTCGCGGGAGATACTAAAGGGTTCTACTTTTCTGGTAGTTGCGCGGGGTGCAATGTCTTCACGATGCTGCCTCTCGTTTGGGCGTCCGGGAGCGACATTTTAAGCGAGGATGGCAAGACAGCGACGCTCGACAACAATGCTGTCCGCAGCGCGCTGTCTCTGTATCGAAGAATGTGGGAGGCGGGCTATGTCCCGCAAGGGGCGCAAGGGGACAACGGCACCAATTTCTTCACTGGTTTTGCGACCGGAAAAGTCGGAATGGCAGGGCTGGGCGCCTTTGCCATCGGTCTCCTGAAGGAAAAGTATCCAAATATCAATTTTGACGTTGCGCCATTGCCGGGGCAGAACGGTGGATCCGCGAGTTTTGCGGGCGGCGATTCTATTGGGATCCCGAAAGGCTCCAAGAAAGTCAAAGAAGCTTGGGAATTCATCCAATGGTGTTTGCAGGACGACACGCAAATCAACGAGTTCGCGAAGAATGGAAGTATTCCGGTGCGAACGGATATAGCCGAAAGCGCGTACGCCAAGCTTGATCCGCGGTATGTCGTCGTGGCCAAGGCGATGGCAACCGGGAAAACACCGTATTCGACGAAGTACAACGAGCTGTTGAACGATCCGAACGGTCCATGGCTTGGAATGGTGCAAACAGGCGTCTTTGGCAAGGGCGTGGACGAGGCCGTGAAAGAGGCGCAGGAAAAATTCACGAGGATCCTAAACGCGAAATAGGTTTTTCCAGATTTGGCTAGAACCCACCTTTGATTCTGCGCGATTCCAGAATGGACAAAGACGATGGCAACGACTGAGCAGGTACTCGTTGCTACCACCCGCCACTCTCGGCGACGGGTGGCGCCAGGATTTCTCTATATCCTGCCCAGTTTGTTATTTGTCATCGTCTTTTTCCTTATCCCTTTGGCCATGGTCGTCTGGATGTCGCTCCATGATTGGCCGCTCCTTGGGGGACCGGCTTTTAGCGGCGCCGATAATTATGCATCCCTGCTCGGCGACTCGACGTTCTGGGACAGCCTCTGGTTTACGACCAAATACACGATGCTCGTAACTCCGGCGATTTTCATCTGCGCGTATATCCTGGCGCAACTGGTTAATTCCAAGCTGCGATGGGTCGGCTTGTTCAGGACAATTTACTTTCTTCCCGTCGTAATTGGACTAGGAACTTCCAGCTTGCTCTGGGTCTGGTTGTTCAATGACCAGGTCGGCTTCTTTAATTTTATCCTTTCACATCTTGGCGTGATCAAAGCACCGGTCCTAACCACGCCGAGCACTTCCCTTGCGGGAGTGATTGTCATGGTGGTCTGGAAAACTGTGGGATTTACGATGGTGCTCTTGCTAGTCGGAATGCAGGCAATTCCCACCGAACTTTACGAAGCTGCCAAAATCGACGGCGCCACCTGGTGGCCCATGCAATTTTTTATTACCGTGCCATTGTTAAGGCGAACCATTGCGTTGGCCCTGATCATCTCGGTGGTAGGCTCTTTCCTCGCCTTTGACCAATTTTTCATCATGACCGGCGGAGGTCCAAACAATTCTACGATTACGGTTGTCTGCTGGATCTATCGCGCCTCGTTTACCTACTTTAAACTGGGGTATGGTTCGGCCCTTTCTCTTCTACTGATGGTGATTCTAACCACGATCAGCGTGTTACAACTCTTGGTGCTCAGAGGGCCTGCAAAATATTAAGCGTGAATGGCCAGGCTCGCTCGAGAGTTAAAAGGTAAAGCTTACAAGCGAATCGCGTACTATAGCGTGTGCTGTACCATTGCGTTTCTCTTCCT
Source organism: Chthoniobacterales bacterium (assembly GCA_049585495.1). Taxonomy (GTDB): domain Bacteria; phylum Verrucomicrobiota; class Verrucomicrobiia; order Chthoniobacterales; family JAFAMB01; genus JBAUZZ01. The sequence goes on from JBAUZZ010000224.1 coordinate 4,496, forward strand.
GCTGCCGTTGTTATGGTCCTTTGTTACGTCGCTGAAGACGCCAGCGGATGCGAATGCTTCTCCTCCCAACTTCGCTCCCTCGAAGCTTACCCTGGAAAGCTACGCGAAGCTGCTCCACTACGGTGACGGTATTTTCCATTATTTCGGCAACAGTCTGCTTGTCGCTATGCTCACCGTCATCGGCGTTGTGCTCCTGAGCACTCTGGCAGGATACGGTTTTTCGCGATTCACTTTTCCGGGCAAGAATTTTCTTTTCGTACTGATTCTTATCACCCTGATGATTCCCTTTCAGTCAATTTTGACGCCGCTGTTCTTGGTACTAAGAGCGCTCGGTTTGCAGAACACGCTCTTAGGGCTTGCCTTGGTCAATACTACGTTCCAGCTCCCGTTCTCGGTATTCATGATGCGCAACTCTTTTGACAGTATTCCAACGGACCTGGATAACGCGGCAGCGATTGATGGTTGCGATTCCAAAAGTTTGCTGACACGCGTTCTTCTGCCGGTGGTTCTGCCGGGAGTTATCACGGTGGGGTTATTCGCATTTCTGGCGTCATGGAACGAGTTTTTGGCGGCGTTGATTTTTTTGACTGATGCGGACAAGTACACTCTTCCAGTGATGCTGCTGAACGCACAGAGCGGATACCTCGGAACTGTCGACTGGGGTCTCATGCAGGCTGGTATTTTCATTTCAGTCTTGCCCTGCGCGATCTTGTTTTTGCTGCTACAGCGATATTATATTAGCGGGTTGATAGCTGGTTCTATTAAGTAAGGGTGCCTCGGCGCGAGGTCGGAACCTTTGCGTAGTCGGGTGATGAGTGGGAGGTTAATTTCTGCGAATCTCGCGGTCACCGACTGTGGAATGCGTTGGCCCGGCAGAGGAATCCCAGCACCAGAACGCGCCTCATACCGAAGTGTGCGCGCTCGAATCCTATCATAAAACACCGGACAAGCGGCGCCGCGGTCCTCAATCTGCAGATTGTTTGCCGGCCAGGCTTTTCAAGCTTACCAGGGAGCGCGGCGGCAGACGCAGGTGCACGGCGCCGGCTTCCGTGTGCGCGATGGGGGCTTCCCGGAATTGCGCTTCCTCGGCGGTTTCGACGACTCTCCAACTCGCATCGGGTAAGCCTGCGATGACCGCTTCGACGGCGGCGCCGAGGTTCAGGATGTGCACGGTGTAGTCGCGGTGGTTGCGCAACGCCGTGACCAGGACAGTCGGCTGGTCCGAGGCCGCCGTTAGTGCGTCGCTGGAGGGCGGCGTCAAGTCCGTGAAATGTTTCATCAACCAGAAGCGCGCCGTAGGTTCGACTGTGCCATCGCCAGCCACACGCGCCAGAGCATAGTCATCGGTGAACTGCCAGAATTGCGCGCCTTGCGGGCGGGCGGAGCTCAGCAGCTCCTGCGCCATGCGCGCTTCGCGAAGCCCGTATTCATAGCTGTCGTACGATCGGGTGTAATAGGCGGAGGCATCGACGCCCATTTCGGTCACAAGCAACGGAAGCCCCAGCCATTCGGCCAAGTCGCCCCACGCCGCGTACTGCTCCGGTGTGCCGCCGCCCCAGGAGTGAAACCCCACCGAGCCAATGAAGGGAAAAGCGTCAGGGTCGGAAGCCGCCTCCAGTACAAACTGGTACGTGTCGCGAGGGCTGGCGGCATCGCCCAACAACATTTTGGTTTTCAGGCCCAGCTTTTGAAAGTAAGCACCAATGCGGTTGATGGCTTGGGCATGGCTTTTCGGCGTCAGTCCGATGTTAATTCCGATATTGGATTCGTTGAACGAAAACAAATCCGGTTCGACGCCGTATTCGCGCTTGGCGTATAAGAGGTAGCTGCCCAACAGGTCCAGCAGCTGGTCCCATTTTTCAGGATTGATGACTCGGAAATGCGAGGAGCGCGGCTTCTCGTAAGGATCGGTGTAGAAGCGTTCGGGCAGCGACCAAATGCTGATGACCAAATGCGCACCCCTCTGCTGGAGCTGGCGCATGGTCTCGAGGTCGGTGCGAATCTCGGGGCCTGGGTCGCCCCGCTCGCGATCCCACTGTTGCGCTTTCATTTCGGCACGCGCCCAAGCGATTCTCAAGTGGCTCAAAGTATAATCCGCAATGGGGGATTGGTTGTTCCAGCAGTAGTTGCCGCCGAAACCGTCGAAATGGAAGCGTGGCTTGGCGGGATCGATGGTGAGATGCACGGGCGCCGGCGCTGGTGGGTGATTATCAAGGCGGAGAGCCGCCGCAAAAGTAACCGAACGCCCGGCGGGGAGGGCGTCACTCAGAATGGTTGCGCGCACCTGGAAAGACCGGCCCGCGTTATCCCAGCGATCCACGATAGTGGCTGCAATGGGCTGGTCGAAACCGATATCGAACGCCAGGTTGCCTGTGGCGTCCTGGAAGCGCAACGCCGGAGTTTTGCCGCGGAACAGGACCGGAACGGCTGCCCTCACGCGGGCCAAGGCGACCGGCGCGCCGCCCTCCGCAATGGCCGTGCCCCCGACGAACGCCGGACGCGGCAGATCGACCCAAAATTCGATGCCGTTTAATTCCAGCGGCGAATCCGCGGAAACCGTCGCGGAGGAGCGCAAGCCGGCGGAGCCTTCTTCGGATTTCCATTCCAGGTGGCCGCGCGCTCCGTCGGCAAAGTGAACGCGGCGGACCAGGCGAGGTTTCGCCCCTGGCGCAGGGCGCCCGAACCTTCATGGCGCACCTGGAGCGGAACCGGGCTGCCCGTCGGAAGGACGGCGACGATGCTGGAAGCGATTTCGACCTCCCCCGCATCGGAGATCATGGAAACGATCCGCCCATTGCTGTCGTAGGCGGCCTTTTCGCCTGCCATTACTAGCAGGCAAGGGAATAGCAGGAGAAGGCAGCAGCGCATGACAGACGCCGAACAAACGGTGGTCGCCGTGGTCGAGCCTCGCGTCCCTAAAATCATGGTAACCGCCTTCGCGGATGAAGCAGCCGAGCTGGCGCGCGAATATCCCGGCGGCGAACGATTGCCACGATCGGCGCTTCGTTGACCAATGAGCTTAGGGAAATTTGATTCATGCCAGAGGGCGGGGAATTTCGTATAGTTTTTCGCTAAGAAGCCATTGCTGCCGGCAAGATGCTAAGTACTAACCAAAGACTCGAGGCCGCAATCGAGCAGCGCGGGATCAATCTCCCGCTCCATTGCGTCGAACATCTGATCGACGAAATCGGTCAACGCATCGGCGGCGACTATCGCCGCGTCGACACGGCGACTGCCAATCGCGTCGAGCACAGCAAGGTGACAATCGATGGTTCGGGCGAAGTTACCGCCGCTCGCGGTCTGCGTGTGATAAATCCAACCGATCCGACGAAAGATCGTATGCAGCGGCCGAAGCGTGTGCTCGAGAAATGTCTCTCCCGCGGCATTCAAGATGATCCCGTCGATCCGCCGATCGAAGATGTTGAACTCGCCGATGGTCATTTTTTCGCGCTGATCACGTAGAGTACGAGTGAGATGCATGATTTGATTGCGGTGGGAGGGTCCCGAACGCAGGGCTGCGAGCCTAACGACGAAACGCTCGATGTCGCGCCTCAGCTGCAATAGGACGCGCTCGCGCGCGAGATCGATCGGCGCGATCTGAAGCCCATGTCGAGGGTGAACAACGATGAGCGTATCGGCCGCGAACTGGTTGACTGCCTGATGGACTGGCGTTCGCCCAAAGCCGGTTATCTCTTGCAGATCCTGCATTGTAAGGAAACTGCCGGGCTTTAGTTCGCATTTGACAATTAGATCTTCGATCCGCTCGCAGGCTAGATTGAAGAGGCTCACTCGGTTGCGGCGATGCGGCGTTGGGGGCGCGGCTTCCTCGGCGACAACGCGTTTTCGTTGCGAGCGTTTCCGGCAATCTTTAGGCGGCCTTCTCGTAGTTCGATGGTCTGGCATAGTAGAACCGGTCACGAGCTCGGTCGTGCCACTTAAATCAAACAGTTTGGATGACATTTCTATTTTTCTTAAAGGCAACTCCTACGGACGTGTAGGTCAGGACGATCAAAGACAGCAGGCTGAAGGTCGAGGCACAAGCCCACCCCTTCCATAGGGTACACAAAACCGCGCTCGACACTCGGAACGGCTGTGACAAGTTCCTGATACCAGCCGGTATAGAAAGCGCGCACCGTCTCTTGGATAAGAGTATTAGACTGGCTGAACGACGCGTGTACCGCGGCGGCGAACCCGACCGGACCAGTGCAATCATGGGGTGCGAATGGCCGATGCCACGTTTCCGCAAGCGCCGCGATCTTACGGCCTTCCGTCAGGCCTCCGGTCCAGCATAGGTCCACCATAGCGACATGAATGGCGTCGCGCTCCAAAAACTCCTTATACGGCCATCGAGAGCCGAGAGTCTCGCTGGCGCAAACAGAGACGTCCGTCGAACGAGCGTATTCCGCAAGCGACTGGGGTGAGTTCATGCGGATCGGGTCCTCGAACCAGGTCGGGGCGTATGGTGCCAATGCTTTGGCGATCTTTTTGGCAGTCGGCAGGTTCCACAGGCTGTGGAACTCGACCATGATCTCCATACGATCGCCAACTGCCTTGCGAATCTTCTCGAAAGGCGCGATCGCGGCCTTCATTTGCTCAGCGTTGATGTAGAGACCACCAGTTTCTTGCGCTGCAGGATCAAATGGCCAGATTTTCATGGCAGTGATGCCTTGTTCGAGGAGGCTCTCTGCTAGAACATCCGCCCGGTTCATGAAAGCAGAAAGGTCTTCATACGGCCCCTCTTGCTCGGAAAGATTCCACGTGTCGACCGGGCGTATGTTTCGCCCACGAACGTAGCGATACCCAGCGCAAGTGTTGTAGACACGCACCTTGTCGGCGCAGAGCCCGCCGAGCAATTGATGAACTGGTTGAGCACAGACCTTACCGAACAAATCCCACAGCGCGATGTCGATCGCTGAGGCGGCACGATATTCCACGCCCGTGGAGGACTGCGCCATCGGCAGGTTGACCATCTCCTTATTGAGGCGCTCGATCTGCAACGGGTCGCGCCCGAGCAGGCGTTCTGCCAGCGTTTCATGGATATGCGCCTCGACCGCTCCCGCGCCATAGAACGTTTCGCCGAGACCGATGAGCCCTGCGTCGGTGCATACGCGAACCCACAAGACGTTGTAGAACTCGTCGAGCCGCAGAGTTTCAAGGGATGTGATCTTCATAGATAATTTTTCTCTGCCGCGAATTTATCCATTTTTTTGCTTGCGCGCCACGGAAATATATCACAATATATCACAGTCCAAACCGAAAGGCTATTTGAGCATGACCTCTCCAGGCCGACTCTCTAACGCACACCGCTTCGTGAACAGGTTAGGTGCTGTCTGGATCGCTGTGATGTTGCTTTACCTGGTATCCAGTTTGATTTCTCCAGGCATGTTTCAGATCGGCGAGACTTTGAACATTCTGCAGGTTTCCGCGTTTTTAGGGATTGTGGCGATCGGACAAACCCCAGCTCTGTTGGTCGGTGGTATCGATCTCTCGGTGGCAAAAGTCGTCACGATGTCCAACATAGTTGTTACGAGCCTCATGGTTGGTCGATCTGACACCCTGGCACCCGCACTCGTAATTTCTGTTCTCCTGGCCGCATATCGCGCTAGCGCGCGTCACGCCTCTCGTAGCCACGTTGGGAAGGAACTCGATCTTGTTCGGCGCCGCATTGGTTTATACCGGCGTTACTTAGCTAACTTATAACCATTAATTGTTTATGATCGCTTGTGTGGGGATGTCCCTCGGATAGTTGAAAAGGGGGTTCTCCGGAGTGGTTAGGCTGCAACTTTTAACATTTCAAGGTGAAGATTTTCTAGTGCAGTAATGAGCATGGG
>JBAUZZ010000225.1:0-12506 GCA_049585495.1 Chthoniobacterales bacterium
CGGAATCCCTGAGAGCCCAACCTGCGCGCCGGCAAGCGCTCCCGTGAGGATGCAGCGCGCCTGGTTTTGCCCGCCACCGTTAAGAGCATGCAGCACGGCGTGTTCGAAGTCATCGTAAAAACGCGCAGCGAGGTAATACGCAGCCGGAAGCTGATGATAGATCGCGCATGGCATCCCGTAAACAATGGAAACTTTCCATGCCGGCTCGATTTTGACACCCGGATCGAACGCGGCTTCGGCCATGTAGGAAGGGGTAAGCAATGCGTCGGGGGAGGAGAAGCGTCCGGTCCGTGGCGGATCAGGGTCGCCCGGCTTCGGCGGTTGACGGTCCCCGCTTGTGACCGAGTGAAAGGGCAGCTCGCCCTGGTGCACCAAGTCCATTAACTTGTCCGACAGCAAAGGATCAAGTTTTTCGCCGCTCACGAGCAGCGCCAAAACACAGCAGTACGCAGTAGTCATCGCTACGATCGCTTCGTCAGCCTGAGTGAGCAGACAATTTGAGATGACCGTCTCAGCCACTTTCGAGGGATTTCTCGCATACCGCGCAGCTAGTACGAGAGCTCGCTCGGCAGCTTCAGTGGTGTCGGCGTGGCCGCCAGTTTCACGCCATGATTTTTTCTGTTCCACCCGCCGCCGCCAAGCCTCGCGAATGGATTGGCTGGTGTAACCGCCCGGCCCACCGATTGGCCTGCCATCAAGCTGCGGGAAGAGTTCCTCATCCAGGCGGCAGCAGAAGTCCTGCTCGTCGTACTCGCCCTTAGTCACAATCGAGCGCAGCAGCATCACGGTAATGATGCCTGCCTGTGAAAGTTGCCCTGCCCTCAGCCCAGCGTGATAGCGATGCGGCATCGGCTCGGTGTAACTCTCGATCCAGTCGCCGTAGTCGCGCCTCATTTGCTCTAAGTCATAGTACCAGTGAGGACCGACGCCGAGAGCGTCACCGACCAAAGCACCCATCACGGCACCAGCTGCACGATCTTTAATGGACATACAGAGTCTAGCTTACCCGCAATCGCTCACAAATCTTGAGCTGTTCTATGATCGTCAGGACGTCCCGGAGCGAACGGGAGAAGGAATGACGGTAGGGCGAATCCGCCGCGGCGGATGAGCCTAAATTAACATCGCTCGCACAGCGAAGCGGGTATCGTCAGCAGTATGTTCGATTCTTTGCTCGAGAAACTGAACTTCCGGCCAAGGGTTGCTGGATGTCACCGAGTGGGACAGGATCGCTCGGAGTACCCCGGCCGCGACACCGCTTTTATCCGGCATCATCAGAGCTCCCTGAACGCCAAAGGATCCGAGTGCCGCAAGGACCCGGACCACCATGCTCACTTTCTCTGAAGTAGGAAATACGGAAGCGCATAAGACCAGGCGGCGGACATCGCAACCCGATTCAGGATTGGCTACGATACCTACAAGGAGTTTTTGGCCATGCGCCATTCTTTGGGGGAATGAATACGAATATGAGCGGTTTAGGGTTGCTTTGCCATGACGTTTTATGCGGCCTGCCGGTATCGCCGGTGGCGAGGCGCCGGCATCAAAACCACGCTCGCGCTTGAATGATGTCGTCCTGGACAAGCGAGTGGGACGCATGGAGGATTTTGACCGTTACGTTCGCACCGCGGCGGTTTAGTTGTTGGGCTATGCGCTGTGGATCGCCCGGAGGCATGATCGGATCGTGGTCACCGGCAAGAAGCAAAATTCGGCGGCCGGAAAGATCGTTTGCCGGCATATCGTCGGTAACGAACATCGGCCGAAACAGGATGGCCGCACCAAGCACTTCGGGGCGCAGCAGTAGAAGGCCCTGCGCGATGTTTGCTCCGTTCGAGTAGCCCAGAGCGACTAGGGTTCCAGGAAAAATGCCATGCTCGACACAAGTGGCCGCTACAAAATCCGCCAGTTCATGCGAACGTTCGCGCCAATCCTCAACGTCAAGAACACCCTCGGCAAAACGTCGGAAGAATCTCGGCGCTCCATGTTCGGTGACCTGGCCGCGGGGACTTATCACGACCGCACCGGGCGCGATTTCTTCAGCGAGAGGTAACATGTCGTGTTCATCTCCGCCCGTACCGTGCAACAAAAGGATACAGTACGGGTTTGCGCCGGCGCCAGGTCGATAGATGTGGCGAAAGGATGGCATGTTCACGCATCGGCCTCTGATCCACCTTCGTCCGGCGACTGCCGGACAACGGCGCGACTGGTTTTGAGCGGTGGCAAAGTCGCCTCGAGCATTGCCCGGCGGTTCTCCGGCCAGTCCGGCAGCATGAGCTTCGAGCCGAGAGTTTCGAGCGATTCGTCGACGGAGAACCCCGGCGGATCAGTAGCGATCTCAAAGAGGACGCCACCCGGCTCCCGATAGTAAATCGAGTGAAAGTAATTACGATCCATCACGGGCGAGACGTTGAACCCGCCCGAAACCAACTCAGATCTGGCGGCCAGTTGTGTGGCATCGTCCGGCGTTCGCCAGGCAATATGGTGAACGACGCCAGTGCCACCCCTACCCCACCGACCAGCCGGTAAGCAGAGCAAATCTACTCGGGCACTACTTGGTCCCTCACCAAGAAGATAGCGAAAACGGTTATCCTCTCTTTTCTCCAGACGCGCTCCCATGAACTCCGTCAACACCACACCGGTTCGCTCATGAGCTTCAAGCGATAGCGTCGCTCCGTGAAACCCACATAGCGCGTGTTCGGCGGGAATGTTTGCTGCCCGGGCCGGAGTGATAGTAGCCGAATCCGTGGTTTCGACGAACTCTACTAGAAACCCGTCCGGGTCTTGAATTGCGATAAAACTTTCCCCAAAACGCGTGCCCTCACTGGTGGTCACGACGTCCAAGCTGGCGAGATGCTTGCGCCAAAACCCAAGACTGCCCGCTGGGACCTGGAACGCGAAAGCGGTGACTTGCCCAACATCCGGTGCCCCGCGTCTCGCGCTTGGCCATGGAAAGAACGTTAAAATAGTACCCGGCGAACCCGTGTCGTCTCCGTAGTAAAGGTGATAAGTGCCCGGGTCGTCGAAATTGACTGTCTTTTTGACCAGCCGCAGTCCGAGCACTTCGGTGTAAAAGGCCGCGTTGCCGGCCGGGTCCGAGGCTATGGCAGTGATGTGATGGATGCCAGTCAGGTTCATAAGAAATAGAATGCGCCGAGCGCATTCTGGAAGTAGCTGAGGCTTAAAGGCTTAGGGTAATCGCGCTCTGCGGGACTCGAACCCACGACCTAGGGATTAGAAATCCCTTGCTCTATCCAGCTGAGCTAAGAGCGCATTTTACAAGGAAAGTGACCTTTCATTAATCCTAGAAATTTCGAATTTCCTATACTGGTTTTTATACTCGAACCCTGTATAGTCTGCAACGCTGTGCAAATCTGGGAAAAAACAAAGGTTCAATGCTTGGTCCGTCATTCTGCTTCTGGGATCTATTATGCCCGGACCCGAGTCCGAGGTAAACTGATTTGGCGTTCGCTCAAAACCGATGTCTTTAGCGTCGGTAGGGCAAAGCTTCCTAAGACCCTTGGCAAGCTCGGTGGCGGTGCCAGGGCGCGAGCCAGGCTAGAGGCGGCAATTGCTACGATTGGCGATGCTGCACAGATCCACCTAGAGAACGTCGAGCAGCGGGTCAATATCAAAGCCACCACCAAGCATTACTGGACCCAAGTAGAAAAATCGATCTTCGGCTCGTGGCCGGGGCTGGCGACTCGAAAACTTGGATCTGTTACCGACGCCGAGTGTCAGGCCTGGGCGAGTTCTTACGCGAAAATCTTTTCGCCCACCCGCTACAACAACGCGATCGATTTCTTCCGTGCCCTCTTTGAGCTCGGCATCAAAGCGGGCGTCATTTTTCACAACCCGACGCTTGAGCTCGGGAAAATGAAGCCGCGCTCTAAACATCTCGAATTGCCGACTCGCGAACAATTCGCGCAACTCGTTAAAACCATGCGTACTGCGGGCGGCCGATTCAGCCAAGCCTCGGCCGATCTGATCGAATTTCTGGCCTATTCCGGTGCTCGCATCAATGAAGCGCGTTTTGTCACTTGGAACGATATTGACCAGACCAGAGGCGTGATTTGGATTCACGGCGACCCGGAGCTTGGCACTAAGAATTCCGAACGCCGGCAAGTGCCGATCATTCCCGCACTTGGGCGGTTGCTAGAGGATCTGCGCACTAATCCGCGGCCGACCAAAGCCGAACGCCAGAATTTCGTTATCGCGGTTGGCGAATCGCAAAAGGCCCTTGACCGAGGCTGCGGACTAGTCGGTTGCAAGAGAATCACGCATCACGATTTGCGGCATCTGTTCGCGACCACCGCGATCGAAAGCGGCATCGATGTTCCAACCGTGTCGAAATGGCTTGGACACAAAGACGGTGGCGCTCTTGCCATGAAAACCTACGGTCACCTGCGCGATTCTCATTCGCTCGAGATGGCAAAAAAAATCAACTTCTGAAGCGACCGCAAAGCTCGGCAAAATTCGTCAAGAAAAATTTATTACGTTTTTCCCTCGGGCGATCGGCCATAGAACGTCAAGAAGGCACAGAACGGCCACGTTTTTTGACCCCTCGCGGTAGTCTGCTCGCACGTATGAAAAAGCAGACTAACGAAAAACAAAAAGATCCGGTTGCGCGCCTGGCGTACACCCCCGAAGAAGCGGGGCGAGCTATCGGTCGGCATTCAAGCTGGGTCTATCGGCAGATCTATTTGGGCAACCTGCGGGTCAGTGCATCGTTCGGCAAACGGGCGATGATCCCGGCTGCGGAACTCGAGCGGTTCGTCAATAGGCTCGGCGAATATCAGGTTCGCAATATTGGGCGCCGTGCCCATAGAGCATATCGGGAAAAGCAACTCGCTGAGGCGGCCGAATGAACGTCTCGCCCGGCAAAAAAAAAGCGCCGAGCCGCCAAACTCGGCGCCAACAAAAACAGGTGAATATTCCAGGGAACGAATCACAAATTGGTCCACAGGAGGCAAGCTTGTTTGTTTCGGTTCGTTTCTGGTTGAGCCTGATGGAATCCGATTTGCCCGCTGGCCCGTGTCCGTACTGCACCACATCCGGCTTGGGCATCGCTCAATCCGCTTTGACCTTATCAAGTTCCGTAAGGCGCTTGAGAAGTATGAAGTCGAGGAGGTGGCATGAACGCGTCTTCTCCTAGAGTGGCCAGCGGGGTTAGCGAGGCAGCGTCACCCAAAGAGAAAGTAACATCAGGGCGCGAACCGCTCGCAAGCCGCATACCGCACACGCATCCCAAGCCCTATGGCAGCCCATTGTGACCGCATCTGCTGGTTGAAAATCGAGCTAAATTTAAGAGCGACGAATTCAAGAAGACGGCACTGAGCGTTTGGCTGGAGGAGCGCTCGACGCCTACCCTGCGAATCCCCGCGATCACCGCCCTTACGATGAACGCTTGGGAAGCCTTGGAGCGCAAACTCAAGCGCTACCTACCGCTGGAGGAAGTGCGACAACAGAAGGAATTGTACGAGCTCAGCCGCCATGAGCTTGGATTCCTGCGGGACCGGTTTCTGGCCCAGTTTGAAGATTTTGCCAGTCACGTTCTCCCGGACGTCAACCTAGTTAAAAACAAGGTGGCGCGACCTACAGGACTCCGGACAGAAACGCACGATCCGTTAAGCGATCCGTTAAGCGATCCTTTACTGTTCACCGTATGATCGACCGGAAGTTGATCGAGTTATCCCACCAGCTGCCGGATAGTCCTGAGTTGGAAATCATGCTGCGCGGGTGCGTACCGATGCCGAGCGCAAGGCGGTCCACGAAGCCTTCTACACGTTTGCGCAAGGTGATCCAGGCGGTTTTAGCGTTCAGTTCGCCGTTTTGCTCCAGGCCCATGCGCACGTGCTTAAGTGCGCTCCTGAACGGCTCAGAAAGGCCCTCGCGATAGAGTTAACTCAGATGACCGACGTGATTGTCTCCAACCGATCGGCCCTGAGAGACTCTGCAAGCGCTATAGCGAAAGACGCCGGAGACATTCACAATCAGGTGATTCTGCTTCGCGAATTCAATCAGGAGTTGCGGGAACTGATTAACAAGATGCGTGAAAGCGAGGCCGCCGGACGCGAAACCTTCCTTACTGGGATCGGCCGGGAAACCAATGCAATCCAGGATGCCGCTGAATCGATCCTCTCCATCAGCGAGAGGTGGATCCTAGTGCCGATCGTGGCAGTTTACTTGATTGGCATCGCTAGCTACCCGGTCTTCGTCGGGCTGATCAGCTGGCTGGAGAAAATACTTTGAGCAGCCGCAAAAACACTGCTCCCAAGTGCAGCAATCCCCAGTGGTTACGCAAACCGGATGCCGCACAAAGTTTTCCACTTATTTCCAGCCATCAAGGGCAGACTGGAAATAAATGGAAAGGATTGGAAACAAAAAGCTTTGAATGTTTCCAATCATTTCCATTCCGCGACTGACCTACCGCAAAGCGATAGGGACGCCTGTGGAAAATGCGGACCGCAAAATGCGGACCGCAAAATGCGGACCGCAAAACGCGCCTGAAAATGCATCGAGGCAGAAACCATTAACGCGCCTGGTGCTTTCTAGGGAAAGAGCGAAATCATGCTGCGTGTAACAATGTCAGTGTCAGCGGAGGGAGCAACGAAGTACTTCGACGCAGCGTTATCGACAAGCGATTACCACGCCTCGGAGCATGGAGTGTGGGGCGGTAAAGGCGCTGAGCGGCTAGGACTAGCCGGCGATGTTAGGCGGGAAGATTTCGTATCGCTCGCATCCAATAAGGTCCCAGGAACGAAGGAAGAGACCTTAACTGTTAGGACCAAGGACAAACGAATCACCGGCAACCTGGTTTGTGCCTCCTTTGTCCATACCGTGACACGTCCAATCGATGGGATACCCGATCCACATTACCATATCCATGGGTTCGTGTTCAATGCGACGTTTGATGCGCAAGAGAATCGCTGGAAGGCCGGTCAGTTCATGAACCTGAAAGCCGATGCACCATTCTATGAGGCAGCCTTTAACGCGAGACTGGCCAGTAAGCTCATTGAGAGCGGCTACGCGATCAGGCGAACTGATCGCGACTTTGAACTGGCCAGTGTCTCCCGAGAGATGATCGAGAAATTTCGAAGCGGACTCGAGCAATCGAACAATTGGCGCACCAGAAATACACGGTCATCGAAGCCAGAGCTCGTGCGCTCGTAAAGCAGAGCGGGATGGAATTCGCCGACGCCGCATGGGCGGCGTCGGCCTGGGGTTGTGGGGCGCCGTAGGTTTGCTCGTGCTTGTAGTTGCCTTCGACGTTGCGCCGGCGAACATCCCTGGCGAAGTGCTTCTCATCGTGCTCACGGTCATCATGGCGGCCTCGGCGATGGAAGTGGCCGGCGGGATCGATTTTCTCGTCCGCGTTGCCGAGCGGATCATCCGCAAGAACCCGAAGCAGATCACCATTGTCGCGCCGCTCGTAACCTATGGTTTCACCTTTGCTGCTGGCACGGGACACATCGTCTATCCGCTGTTGCCGGTGATCTACGAAGTCGCGCATGAAAACGGCATTCGGCCCGAGCGGCCGATGGCCATTGCCACAATCGCCTCGCAGCAGGCGATCACGGCGAGTCCGGTTTCCGCGGCAACGGCAGCCATGATCGGCTTGCTCGCACCGCATCACATCGGGCTGGTGCAGATCCTCATGATTTGCGTGCCATCCACACTGATCGCAGTGTTCATCGCATCGCTGGTGCAACTCCGGGTCGGAAAGGAATTGAAAGACGATCCCGAGTATCAGAAGCGGCTGGCATCAGGCGAGGTGGAGTTACAGAGCTCGGCTGGTCACGAGACCAGCGCTCCACTCAAGGCCGGCGCAAAGGCCAGTGCGCTCATTTTCCTTGCAGGTGTGGCGCTCGTCGTGCTCTCAGGCATTTTCCCGGAATTGCGGACCGTCCCCGGCGTTGAAAAACCGGTCGTTCTCACGATGCCGATCGCCATCGCCATCGTCATGCTCGCCATCGCCGCTGTTATCATGACGGTGACCAAGGCGCCGGTTGCTGACGTGCCCAAGAGCAAGACGTGCCAGTCGGGCATTACGGCAATCGTCGGTATCCTTGGGCTAGCCTGGCTGGGCGACACCTTCATCAATGCGAATCGCGACGCGATCATCGGGGGTCTCAGCGCGATGGCGACTGCGGCGCCCTGGACTTTCGCATTCGGCCTGTTCTTTGCATCGGTACTGCTTTACAGCCAGGCTGCGACGGCCCGCGCGCTCATGCCGCTCGGTCTTTCTCTCGGCATCTGGCCCCTGTTGCTGATTGGCATGTTCCCCGCGGTGAACGGCTACTTCCTCATCCCAAACTATGGCACAATCATCGCCGCGATTAACTTCGACCGCTCCGGCACCACACGGATCGGCAAGTACGTAATCAACCATTCCTTCCTCATCCCCGGTCTCGTCAGCACCACGCTCGCTGTTGCCGTCGGCCTCCTCATCGGCAGCCTGCTGGGAAAGGCAACACCTCACTGAATCCGATCCCGACTATGAATATTACTGCTCAACGCATCGCCACCCTCGCCCAGAGTATGGGCGTTTCCGCCACCGACCTCGCCGCGATCATCGCTCGCGGCAGCTCGCAAGCCTACAAAGCCGGTGATTACCTTTATCACGAATCTACGCCGCGTCTCTGGATGGGCATCGTTGAGGAAGGTGAGATCGAAATCGTCCGCGGACTGCATGGCAGTTCGGTGCGGCTCGCTACCGTCACGCCCGGTACTGCCTTTAGCGAGGGCGTCATGCTCGAAGACCTGCCTCATTCCGGCTCTGCCATCGCACTGACTGCGGCGCGCGTGTGGCAGATTCCACGAGCCGTTTTCGACGAAGTCCGCGCTGCGAAGCCCGAGCTGTTTTACCGCATGGTTGGCCATGTCGCGCAGCGTCTTAGTGCGCGGCTCCGCGCAGCCGGTGAGCAGCTAAGCGGCGGCCCGGCGCCAATCGTCGCGACCTGGCGCAAAGAGCACGATCTATTGGGCGAGCGCGAGTTACCCGATACCGCCTACTATGGCGTACAAACCCTGCGCGGCATGGAAAACTTCCCGCTCTCCGGTGTCCCGCTGAGACACTTCCAGCACTTCGTCCGCGCGCTGGCTTTCGTGAAGAAGGCTGCGGCAGCCGCGAACAGCGAACTCGGCGTGCTCGATCCGAAGCGCGCAGAAGCGATCGCGAGCGCTTGCGACGAAATCATCGCGGGCAAGCTACACGAGCACTTTACCGTGGACATGATCCAAGGGGGCGCGGGCACTTCGACGAACATGAATGCCAACGAGGTCATCGCGAACCGTGCACTCGAACTGCTCGGCCACCGCAAAGGCGAATACCAACATCTTCATCCGAACGACCACGTGAATTGCTCGCAGTCTACGAATGACGCCTATCCGACCGCGGTGAAACTCGGCGTCGTGCTCACCCTCCGCGACACCGTTTCCGCTTTGCGCGAACTCCAGACCGGCCTCAAAGCTAAGGCTGCCGAATTCGCTGACGTGCTGAAAATGGGGCGCACGGAGAATCAGGACGCAGTGCCGATGACCCTTGGCCAGGAGTTAGGGGCCTATGCTGTGATGATCGGCGACGGCATCCGACACCTGGAACAGGCCAGCGCAGAACTGCTCAAAGTGAACATGGGCGCCACCGCCATTGGCACCGGAATCAACAGCCCTCCCGGCTATGCCGAGCTGTGCACGCAACGTCTCGCGGAAACCAGCGGCTTGCCCGTCGCGCTGGCTGGCGATCTGGTCGAGGCCACGCAGGACTCAGGCGAGTTTGCATTAGTGAGCAGCGTGATGAAAACCGCTGCCGTTCAGCTATCCAAAATCTGCAACGACCTGCGCTGGCTCTCGTCGGGCCCACGCTGCGGACTTTACGAACTCCGCCTGCCTGCAATGCAGCCTGGCTCCTCGATCATGCCTGGCAAGGTGAACCCGGTGATCCCCGAGGTCGTCAATCAAGTCTGTTTCCAGATCATCGGTGCCGACGTCGCCATTTCCATGGCCTGCGAGGCCAGCGAACTTGAGCTGAACATGGCCGAGCCGATCATCGCCTTTAACTTGCTTCTCGGCCTCACATTGCTGCGCAACGCTGCGATCATCCTCAACACCCGCTGCATCGCTGGCATCGAAGCCAACCGCGAACGCTGCCTCGCCTATGTGCAAAATTCCATCGGTCTCGTCACGGCACTGAACCCAGTGCTCGGCTACGAAAAGAGCGCTGCCATCGCCAAGGAAGCTCTTGTCACTAACCGGAGCGTCTACGAACTCGTGCTCGAAAAAAACTTGCTCACCCAAGCCCAGCTTGATGACATCCTGAAACCTGAGCACATGACGCACCCGCGCAAGTTGACGTCGCGCGCTTAGCATCGGAAGTGCCGCATGAAAGCGCCTGATAGTTTGCCTGGTATGTCTGCCGCGACCGTTTCCGCCGCGCCGGCACGGAAGTTGTCTCCTAACCCGCTGGTGGCCTTTTATCAGTCCTCGATCGGCAAGAAAATCACTGTAGCCCTTACCGGGCTTATCCTGATCGTCTATGTATTGGGTCATCTCGCCGGTAACCTGCAAATCTACCTAAGCCCAGAGCGCCTTAACGCCTACGCGGAGTTTCTGCATGCCCTGGGACCGCTGCTCTGGCTGATACGAATCTTTCTACTGGCCGCTTTTATTATCCACATCGTGGCTACGGTTCAGCTCACCCTCCAGAATCGCCGGGCAAAACCGCAGAAATATGCGGTTGCCGGGTATCAAAGGTCCACTACCGCATCGCGGACGATGATCGTCAGCGGCCTGATCGTACTTTGTTTCGTGATCTACCACCTTCTCCAGTTTACGTTTCAGACCACAAACCCGGAGTTTCACGAACTCCGGGATTCCGTGGGACGCCATGATGTGTATCGGATGGTAATTCTCGGCTTCCAACAGCCCTTGATTTCACTCTTCTACGCTCTGGGTTTGTTCCTGCTCACGCTCCACCTGAGCCATGGCTTTGCCAGCGTTACGCAAACCCTGGGGATCAATAATCGAAAATTGGCAGGCTTGGTTTCCACCGGAGGGCAAACCCTGGCCTGGCTAGTGTTCGCCGGCTATGTTTCAATCCCTCTGACCATTTTGCTGGGCATCGTGAGATAGCTCTATGGCTGTGATACTCGACCCCAAGATTCCCTCCGGCCCACTGGAAAAAAAGTGGGAACACCATCGGGCCGAATCGAAGCTGGTAAGCCCGGCCAACAAGCGAAAGTTTGATATTCTGGTGGTGGGGAGCGGGCTTGCTGGCGCCTCGGCAGCGGCGACCCTGGCTGAACTCGGCTACAACGTGAAGTGCTTGTGTTTCCAGGATAGTTCGCGCCGGGCGCACAGTATCGCAGCCCAGGGGGGTATCAACGCGGCCAAGAACTACCAAAACGATGGCGACAGCGTGTTCCGGTTGTTTTATGACACGGTGAAGGGAGGCGATTTTCGTTCGCGCGAAGCAAATGTCTATCGCCTCGCTGAGGTAAGCCTTGCCATTATCGACCAGTGCGTTGCCCAGGGTGTTCCATTTGCCCGGGAATACGGGGGGCTCCTCGCTAACCGTTCTTTTGGCGGCGCCCAGGTATCTCGGACCTTTTACGCGCGCGGGCAGGCCGGCCAACAGCTGCTGCTGGGTGCTTACCAGGCTCTCGCCTACCAGATTTCGCTCGGAACCGTGCAGATGTTCCCCCGTACCGAGATGCTGGATCTTGTCGTCGTCGACGGCCACGCCAAAGGGATCGTGGTTCGCGACCTGGTCAGCGGCGAGATCAGCTCGCATGCCGGAGATACCGTCGTTCTGGCCACCGGCGGATACGGCAATGTGTTTTATCTCTCAACGAACGCGAAGGGCTGCAACGTTTCCGCCACCTATCGCGCCTACAAGCGAGGCGCGTTTTTCGCCAACCCGTGCTACACCCAGATCCATCCCACGTGCATTCCGGTCGCAGGGTCATACCAATCGAAGCTCACGCTCATGTCCGAGTCGCTACGGAACGACGGTCGCGTCTGGGTGCCGAAGCAGAAAGGAGACACCAAGCCGCCGAATCAAATCCCTGAGGAAGAACGTGACTATTACCTGGAACGAAAATACCCGAGCTTTGGGAATCTTGCCCCGCGCGATATCGCGTCCCGAAGTGCGAAAGAGGTCTGCGACGCCGGCCGCGTTGCCGATTTTCTCGAATTCGCCGAGCTGCTGTCTCTTGATGCGCTTGAGCGCAATGAATCGTGCGGAGGTCACTTTCGGGTCGAGCATCAAACTGCGGAAGGTGAGGCCCTGCGGAATGATGATGAATTTTGTCACGTGGCCGCGTGGCAGTACAACGGTCCGGATTCGCAGCCGACGCGGAACGTGGAACCGCTGGTCTTCGAAAGCGTGAAGCTGGCTCAGAGGAGCTACAAGTGAATTTCAAACTTAAGGTTTGGCGGCAGAAGGACGTCTCTTCTCGTGGACAGTTCACTGACTACGAGGCGAAAGACGTTCCGGAAGAGGCGTCGTTTCTCGA
>JBAUZZ010000226.1:0-17326 GCA_049585495.1 Chthoniobacterales bacterium
TCTGAACTACAATGAACAGCTCTCCCAGTTCGCGCTTGTCGCTTTTGCATTGATTCCGCCATAAAGACCCAAAACAGTTCAACTCGCCGATCAGCTCGCCAGGGTTCAGAAACGCGCAAAACGCGAACCTCGAGTCGCGAAACGGTTTGCGACTCTCGAACTCTGTTGCATGCCTTAAGCGCGTTGAAATCCGGAGATTTCTCGGTGCGGCTTCCTTTGCACTGGACCGGTTTAGCAGGCAAGGCGGCAGACACTTTTAACGAAAGGCGATCTTTCTCAAACGATGGCCCTCGATATCGAAGGCCGCTCCTTGCAGGGCGAGTTTCTCCGCTCAGCCCGGACCGTAAATACGATGGTCGATCAGCTCAGCTCGTTTGCGTCGGAAGTCACGCGTGTCGCCCGCGAGGTAGGGACCGAAGGCAAACTCGGCGGCCAAGCTGATGTCCGCGGCGTCGCTGGTACCTGGAAGGATCTGACTGACAGCGTCAATTTCATGGCGCGCAATTTAACTAACCAGGTGCGCAACATAGCGGCTGTCACGACCGCCGTCGCAACTGGCGATCTTTCCAAGAAAATCGCGGTCGATATTACGCGATTTGGCCAGGCAAAGTTCACTCTGACAATCGGAACAGCCCATGCTCACGAGCTACTCCGTTCCATCCTCGATATATGTTCTAACGAAATCTCGGCTAAGAATCTCCTTTTGAACGTTGAACTCGAAGCAACCGAATATGGCCTTCAGGCAGATGTTGCCCGTCTCCGGCAGGTCTTTTGGAATTTAGTCAAAAATGCGCGTGGGGGCGTCAAAAATGGAGAAGGGAGATCTCATCTGGTGTTTGACTTCTTCTCAAAGTGAGGCTGAACCTATGGATGAACCAGTAGCGATGAAATGGTGGAATGAAATCCAACAGAGCGGCAATGACGGGTCCGACTGAGCCAGCCAGACCCATGGTGGCCGCTGTCTTAATAAAGTTTCTTCTATCCATCGGAGTGATTCCTCCAACGAGTCTGGGGGCGCCAGACGGCTGGTGTCCAGCACTTACCGCCGACTAACCTCTGTCCGCAATATCGTTCGCTCCAACGGCGCTGAGCGGACTCGTCTCTAGGCAGCCTTATTCAATTTGCCGGAGAAAAGCTCA
Organism: Chthoniobacterales bacterium; assembly: GCA_049585495.1. Classification (GTDB taxonomy): domain Bacteria; phylum Verrucomicrobiota; class Verrucomicrobiia; order Chthoniobacterales; family JAFAMB01; genus JBAUZZ01. The sequence continues at coordinate 1,140 of JBAUZZ010000226.1, forward strand.
ACAACGCAGAATGCCGCCGCGAACACTCTGGCAACAGAAGCGCCTTGCAAAAGGCTTACATCCACTGTTGCAAGGTGCCGCGAACTCAAGGAATTGAAGGAAATCGTATGGGCACTATTCTTTTGATTATCTTGATATTGCTTCTTGTGGGCGCGTTGCCCACTTGGCCCTATAGTTCCGCCTGGGGATACTATCCAACCGGAGGGTTAGGTTTAGTCTTCATCATAGTTCTGGTCCTAGTCCTACTTGGACGTATCTGATGTTGGCGCCATATTCGCTAGTCTCCATGCAGTCAGGGTGACCACGAACGCGCGGCCGTGCAAAGCCATCTCCAGATGGCAGAAGAGATCAAAAAAACTACAGCAAGCCGCTGATTTGCAGAAGTCGACCGACGAAGCTCTGGACAAGAACTAGGAGTTTTAGACCTGATGCCTAGATCTTGCCCTGCAGCGGAACTAGTTGATGCAAGAGCTTCTTCCGCGCCAGCTGGAGCCGCGTCTTTACTGTGCCAAGCGCAATCTCTTTGCGCGACGCAATCTCTCGCTGGCTCATTCCTTCAAAAAAAGTTAGATGAACCACTTCCTGCTGTGGGTCCGGCAGCTCGCCAATCATTTCTTCCAGGAGCTTCGACAGGTCCTTGTTTGCCGGTTCGGCGTCGTTGGCTCTGAGTTCATCTCTGAATTCGGCCTTGAGCTCGGATTCGAACCGGTCCGTCACACGACGGTAAGCCAGCCGGCGGCGCAGCCGGTCTAATGCTCGCCTTCGAGCCATCGTCACAAGAAATCCATGCAACCCTTTCTCGGGCACTAATCTATCCGAGTGATTCCAGAGTTGAAGGAAGACATCATGTAACACGTCGTCTGAATCTCCCTCTTCATGAAGAACGCTGAGAATCACCGTCCGCAGAATCGGCTCATATCGATGATAAATTTGCTCCATCGCATCGGCATCGTGCTCAGCCAAAGCAGCCATCAACTCCGCGTCAGACTTGTTCTCCTCTATAGTACAACTCTTTCCTTGCATAGTTAGTCGGTAATCCTGTTTGAAGTTCACCAGAGTACCTTACCCGCTCGAGGTTGAAGCGAAATCGGGCACCGGCACGGTTGGTCTGTCAGGGATTTTGACCTTAGGGCTAGTCCCTGACCTGATTGTGCAGTGAGGGAAAACCGGGACGGTTGCCTAAGGAATCGCTATGCACATTCTATCGTACCCTGTTTTTCCGCTTGGTTCACAGGACCGAAATAGCTCTTTGTAGGCGGTGACAGGTCGATGCAAGAAATCGAGCCTGACTTTTGATCAGGGGCAGCCCTTACGGCCACCTGCTTGGAGCTTTCCGATCTTTGGGCATGATTGGGAAAGATGGAATTGCTCTAACGCCAGCAGGGATCGACGCTGACTTTTCGGCGATAGCCCGGAGACCGAACTGGGAACCTCTCGGCGTCCCCTCCAACCGTCGGACGCCAATTCGCAAAAATGATCACGATCTGGACGACGGAGAACTGGTAGAGCAGTGCCGGGCCGGGGACACGGTCGCCTTTGGCGAATTGGTGACAAGGTACCGCAACAAGGCCTGTGCCATGGCCTACAGCATGGTGCAAAACGAGCAAGACGCTCTGGATCTAGCCCAGGAAGGGTTTCTTAATGCCTGGCGCTCGGTAGACCGGTTCAAGGGCCGCTCCTCATTCTATACCTGGCTCTACCGGATCATGAGGAATGTCACCGTCGATTCGTTGCGCAGAAAGCGAATGTATGCGGACGCAGAGTTCGATGACCGAGCTGCTGCTGTCAACATAGAGCCGGGCCCTCAAACCACTCCGTCAGCCGCTCCCCTTCCGGCAGAGGAATTACAACGAAAAGAACTTCAACAACGGATCAATGAAGCGATCGCCCAACTTTCGCCTAGTCATCGCGCGGTGATCGTCATGAAAGAATTCGAGAACCTGCAGTATCACGAGATTGCCGAGATTCTGGAATGTTCGATCGGGACGGTGATGTCACGGTTATACTACGCTCGCAAAAGGCTGCAAATTTTGCTCAAAGACGCATATGAAACGCTTTGAAATTCGACGGGTTGCTATTCAGGGTTCTCCGATCCCCTTCTTTGCGCGCGGCAGCGGACGCTGCTTCTGGTCAAACCTAGGGAAAGACAAACCAGAGAATCAAGAAGACAAGAAGCAAAATTGCGCCCAAACTGGCGCTAACCGTCAAACTCTTCGTAACTAGCCGGCTAACAAGGAACAACTCGATCGAAATTCCAAGCATCAGCGGCAACATCGCTCGGCCAGGAAGCCCGATGGAGATTTTCAAAACCGTGCGCCCCGATGTGGTTCTCTGCGACCTTCGAATGCCCCGAAATGGATGGCTACGAGGTTCTGGAGAGGATACGCGCGATTGAACCAGACCGCGGTGGCTCGGTTCCGGTGATCGCCGTAACAGGTTTTCAGCGCCTCGAAGATTATGCAGAAGCTCTCGACTCGAGCTTCGATTTTTTCCTGGTCAAACCCGTCAATGCCTATGAGTTGATTCGTGCAACTGCAGATATACTTGGCAAGACGGCGGACGTTTGACGCTCTCGAGATAAAGTCGGCGCAATTAATCCCTTCGGAGTAGATGGGTCGGAAACAAGACAAGATGGTAAGCCGAAAGGCACTTAACTGAGGGTCACGCCATCTTCCCTCGGTCTATCTAGCGGCGATTCTAAGTGAGCCTCACCGAATGAGGTTTAAGAGCAGTTGCATGTTGCATGATCGATCGGGAGGATCTTGCTCAGCGGCAGATTACTGATTTTCAGTGTGCGTTGCCCGAGTCGATCCGGGGCCGCGCAACAGAAGTCGCGGTGTTTTTTAGCTGGGCGGACGAACGGAAAAGTCGCGGATGTTTTAGGCGTTTCGAAACTGGCGAACCGCGGAGTCGAGCTTCTCGAACATAACAAGGAAAGCGCACTTCTTGCCCTGGGCGAGTCATAAATTCGATCGACTCAACTTGTGATATTCTCGCAGTCCGTGGCTGAGTATCGAAATAAGGCCAACCTTGGCTCAGATCGCATAGCCTTTCGGTTGAGATCGTGACAAAGCGTCGAGAGCATATTAAGTCCCAACCATATGGGCCTCATCACTATTGGGTGGGTCCGGGCATACGAAGCTGGGCGACGTGCTGATTAACACTATTCCGGCGAACGTTGCGGGCTCCTGAACCAAAAGTTAGCCTGTTGGAGAAGGCGCCAATCGTCAGCGCGGTTTCAAGCATTTGGCTTCCTGAGGAAACCAAAATAGAAACAGAGCAAGAACAGGATGAAATGGACGATGGAGCGGCCACCGCTGATCTGAGGTGTTTCGACAAAACCTGTCCCCAACAGAGGCACCGAAACATCGGCGAGATAGAGGTAGAACAAAATGCCCGATGACACGAAGAACGAGCCTGCGAGAAATTTGCGAAAGCCCTGTTTCGCCAGGCGAAATAGAGGCTCCCGACAGCCATGATGACAGCTGCAGCTATGTAGAGGGCAGCGTACATTTATGGAGCGATACTTTACACAGTACTGAATCAACCATACTTGCGACGACCACGTAACTTACGGCAGATTTGGCGAGCCGCGACAGGCAGCAGATATACATCCGGGATTTTTTGACCCATAAAGAGTACGCCACAGGAAATTGGAAGGACAGGCATTAGTGAAAGCCAATGCCGCCGAAAGCTGGTAGGGCGAATTCGTCCCGCGAAGCGGGACAAATTAGCCTCAAGGGGCTAACAACATTTGCGGTTTAGGCTCATCCGCCGCGGCGGATTCGCCCTACCGTCATTCCTTAGTTACGCCGACCCCCCAAGCACCTCTCACACGAATCACGTTTGGCTGCGGCTACGCCGCGCTAGGAGTGATGCAGGCTAGGCTCGGAAGCTGAGAAAACTTGCCCCGAACCCTGTCAGTGCTCGGTTGCTCCAAGCGGCTGCGAAGCGCCCGCCTCTTCTACGGGAGGGATCGGCTGCTTACCTTTCCCACTTCGGTGCGAAGCCTTCTCAACCAGATAAAACATGACCGGAATTAGAAAAATCGCGATGAAAGTCGATGCCAGCATCCCGCCGATGACCGTCGTGCCGAGAATCTGACGCGAGGCAGCGCCCGATCCGGAAGCGGCCCACAGCGGTACGCATCCCAGAATGAACGCAAACGCAGTCATTAAAATCGGCCGAAGCCGGAGACGGGCGCCAGCCAGTGCCGCTTCCGCGATCGGCGTTCCTTTTTCGTATTCGGCCTTGGAAAATTCGACAATGAGGATGGCGTTCTTGGCCGCCAGGCCGATGAGCATAACCAAACCGATCTGTGCGTAGACGTTGTTTTCGAATAGGACAGAACTCTTTCCGTACACATCCGCTTGAAAAAGTCTGGCGAGCAGGACCGCAAAGGCGCCCATAACGGCAATAGGCGTGCAGAGGAGGACACTGAACGGCAATGACCAGCTCTCGTATTGGGCCGCAAGAATGAGGAACACGAACAACAGGGACAACCCGAAGATCACCGCAGGCGACACCCCTTTCTGCGCCTGCTGCTCCTGGAACGACATGCCCATATAATCAAAGCCCATCTCCTGCGGCATTGTCTTCGCGAACACATCTTCGAGCGCTGCCATGACCTGGAAGGAGCTGGCGCCTTCCTTCCCAGTTACATTTAATTGGGCGCATCGATGAAGATTGTAACGCATCGTAAATTCCGCTCCGGTGCGGGGCACGATGCGCACCACCGAAGAGAGCGGGACAGGGTCTCCATCCTTGTTGCGCACGTAAAACCGGCCGACATCTTGCGGGACTGTCCGATATGGGCCATCAGCCTGGAGGTAGACCTGCCAGGTTCGCCCGAACCGATTGAAGTAGTTGACAAACGAACCGCCCAGAAAAACTTGGGTGGCCTTGTACACGTCCGACAAACTTACCCCCTGCTTCAGGACTTTGTCCTGATCCACGTCCAGATAATATTGGGGAACGCTAGGCAGTAGTGTGGTTGAGACTCGTGCAATTTCGGGACGTTTCGCCGCCGCCTCGATAAATTTCTGGGTCTGTCGGGCCAGAAACTGGACATCCAGGCCGGCGCGATCTTCCAGAAGGAAAGTGACCCCGCCCGATGTTCCTATCCCCGGAATCGACGGCGGCGGGAAAACAAAAGCAATGCCTTCGGGAATCTTGGCCAGCGCTTCGTTGGTATGGGCGATCATGAGCCGTAGTTGCTCCTCCGGCGTCTCACGCTTTTTCCACGGTTTCAGGCTGACAAAGAAAAAGCCGTTATAGGTTGTACTAACCCCACTCAGCATGCTGTATCCAGAGATCGCTGTTACGTCCTGGACTCCAGGTATTCTCCGTAGAATATCCTGGACCTGCTTGGAAGCGGCTGAGGTTCGTTGCAGCGAGGCGGAGTCCGGCAACGACAGATTTGCGTAAAGATAGCCCTGATCCTCAGTGGGAACGAAGCCGCCGGGAATCTTTTCACCGAGCCAACCTGACGCGACGACAGCGAGAATTAGAAACAGGACGCAGATAAAGCCGCGGCGCATCAGGAGACGGCAGGCACCGACATAACCGTTGGTTGCGGACCCGAACATTTTGTTAAAGCCTTTAAAAAAGAAAGCTAGTGGACCTCGGGATTCTTTTTTGGGTCGCAACAGGAGCGCGGCCAGCGCTGGGCTCAAGGTGAGGGCGTTGAATGCCGAGAAGATCACAGACACCGCGATGGTAACCGCGAACTGTTGGTAAAGCCGGCCGGTGATGCCTGGAATAAACGCGGTCGGGATAAAGACCGCCGCAAGAATGAGTGCAATGGCGATTACGGGTCCGGAAACCTCATCCATGGCCTTGATCGCAGCATCTCGAGGCGACAACCCATGTTCGATGTGGTGTTCGACGGCTTCGACGACGACGATAGCGTCATCGACCACCAAGCCAATAGCCAGGACCAGTCCAAGGAGGGACAGCGTGTTAACCGAGAACCCCAACAGCGGAAACAGCGCAAATGTGCTGACCAGCGATACTGGGACAGCGCACAATGGAATCAATGTGGCACGCCAGCCCTGGAGGAAAATGAAAACGACGATGATTACGAGAACCATTGCCTCCACCAGGGTCTTATAGATTTCCTCCATCCCTGCCGTTACGGCCAGGGTTGTGTCCAGAGAAATAGAATAGTCCAGTCCGGACGGGAACCGCGCTTTGAGCTGTTTCATCAACTCCCTGACGCCCTTGGCAGCATTCACCGCGTTGGAACCCGGTAATTGGTAAATCGCAAGAACCGCGGCAGGTTTGCCGTTAAAAGTACTGGTCTGGGAATAGTTCTGAGCCCCGAGTTCCACGCGCCCCACATCTTTGACTCTTACGAACGCACCGTTCGGTTCCGACCGGATAACAACGTTACCGAACTGCTCCTCCGTGACCAACCGTCCCTGCGCCAGTACGGTGTTGGTATAGGGCTGGCCCGGCGGTATCGGTTCGCCACCGATCTGACCTGCCGGATTGACCGTGTTCTGCGCGAGAAGTGCGTTTTCGATTTCTGGAGTCGTGATGTTAAGGGCGGCGAGCTTGTTCGGATCCACCCAGACCCGGAGCGCATATTGACCTGCACCAAAGACGGATACACTGGCGATACCGGGCACTCGAAGGAGCGGGTCGTTCAGGTTGATGTAAGCATAATTTGCCAGGAACTTGGAATCGAACTGGCCGGTTGGCGAGGATAACGAAATGACCATTAGCGGCGCGGCAGTCGATTTCGCTACCGTGACTCCGTAATTGCGCACGCTGGAAGGCAACTGTGACTCGGCTTGCGACTCGCGCATCTGCGTCAGGACCTGATCGATGTTCGGATCGGTGGCGATATCGAAATTCACCGTTAACTTCATTGAACCGTTACTCGCGTTCAGCGAGTACATATAGTTCATGTGATCGACACCGCTCATCTGCTGCTCGATAGGCGTTGCTACCGCCTGCTCGACCGTGAGTGCATCCGCGCCGACATACGTTGCGTTCACGGCAATTTCGGGCGGAACAATGTTGGGATATTGAGCGACCGGCAGGCTGAGGAAAGAGACGACCCCAACGATCACCATGATGATCGAGATCACCATGGCAACGATCGGACGGTCGATGAAAAATCTGGACATTGGGCAGTTCCTAGGACTGGCCAGGGGGTGAATTCTTCTGCGAAGCTCCCTGAGTTCCCCCGGCCTCAAATGAACCGGTGTAAGGCTTGGCCGATACTGGTATCCCTTGCCGGACTCTTTGGAAGCCTTCTACGATCACCTTGTCACCTGCCTTCAGGCCTTCTTTCACCACAACCAATTGGCCGTATATCGGCCCGAGCGTGACAGCGCGGATCTCCGCTTTGCCGTCCGGATTCACGATCCCCACCTGGTCACTTCCCTGTAACTCCGACACGGCCTGCCGCGGAATCAACAGCGCATTGGGAATGCTGTCGATCTCAGCACGAGCCGTCGCATACTGTCCGGGTCGCAAGGTCAGCTCAGGATTCGGAAAGCTCACCGCAATCTGGATCGTCCCGGTTTTTGGATCGACCTGGCGGTCGACGAAGGCAAACTTGCCTTTATGCTTGTAAACGCTGCCATCAGGCAGGATGAGTTCCGCTCTCTCCGGACGTTTGTCCTCAGGCACCATCATTGCCTCCTTTAAACGGCCGGCAAACTCCCAATAGCTCTGTTCGCTGATCGGGAAATAGCACCAGATCGGGTCGATCTGGGAAACTGTCGTCAATACCGTGTTGGACCCGGTTCCGACCAGATCCCCGATCTGCGCCTGCTGTTGTCCGGCGATACCATCAAGCGGCGAAAGGATCTTTGTATACTGCAGGTTCAGCTGGGCATCGTCTACCGCAGCCTGAGCCGCCGCCGCAGCGGCCAATTTGGTTTGGTAGGCCTGGGTTTTGTTGGTGTACTCCTGTTCAGAAATAACCTTGTTCTGGAAAAGCTCCTTTGCCCGCTTCGCGTCGAGCTCGACTCCAAGCAAAGTTGCTTGCGCCTCCTGGAGCTGGCTCTTTGCCTGGTCCAGAGCCGCGATGAATGGCCTTGGATCAATCTCAAAAAGCAGGTCGCCTTTCTTTACGTAACCGCCCTGCTGGTAGGCGATGGTCTGGAGATAACCGGTCTCGCGCGCTCTGACTTGCGCATTCTGGACCCCGTTCAGCGTGCCGACCCATTGGCGAATGATTGGAACATCCTTCTGGACGACCTCGGTAAACAGGACCTCGGGGGGACCGGCCGAACTCACCGGCTGCGGCGGTTTTTGGCACGAGGTGAGAGCGATCGAGGCAGCCAGCACGGCCCAATAAAGGGGGAAACCTTCTTCATGGGTTGTCAATTGGCGCCAACAATATGGGATAAATCGATTTGCCGTCCAGCGTCATCTGCATTGGACCTTAGTCCAATAGACGAAAAACGACCGCCTGTTGGATCAAGGTCTAATAGGAAAGGCCACTAGACCTGGAAAGCGCCGAGGTGCATATTGGCCGAGGTGAATTTCGTCCGGCGCGTTGCGCTGAGAGCAGCCTTTTCCGCTTCTGATACGCAACATTCAACAAAAGATTCTGGAATGAATGACAAAAGTTTGCACCTCGCCTTACCCGTCGTGAGCGTGATGGTCCTGATGGCGCCGGTCCTGGTCGCTCAGGAGCCGAATTCGACCCCTTCGGCATCCGAACAACGGGCGATGGCTATACTCAAAAACATGAGTGAATATCTGGCCCGAGCCGAGCGTTTCAGCGTGACAATTCGCGATGGTTATGACGCCGTTCAGCAGTCCGGGCAAAAGGTCGAATATGGTGCGGTCCGCAAAGTGACGGTCAGCCGTCCGGATCGCTTGCGTTTCGAAGTCGAGAGAAGCGACGGGGCAAAAGCGTTGGTCATTTTCAATGGCAAGGATATCACCGTTTACACGCCGAATAAAAATGTCTATGCCACGGTGTCCAGGCCGGGCACTCTGGATCAGGCAATCAAATACGCAGTCGACGATCTCAAGATCCAGCTACCCTTGGCAACGATGCTCTTGAGCACGCTTCCGAGTGAATTGGATAACCTGGTTGTTTCGGCAGACTACGTGGAAACAACAACCATAACGGATGTGCCATGCGATCACGTCGCGGCACGAACCTCTCGAGGTGTCGACTTCCAGGTATGGGTTGCGCAGGGAAGCGAGCCCTTGCCCAGGCGCGTGGTGATCACCTACAAAAATGAACCGGGGCAACCGCAGTTCTGGGCTGAACTCTCCAACTGGAACTTAGCCCCGGACGTTTCCGATGCGCTTTTTACGTTTACTCCGCCCAGTGGTGCGGATCGAATTCAATTCCTGGCCGAAGTTGGCAGCGCCGCTGCTACAGCCATTCCTAAGAAAGGAGGCGAGAAATGAAATACAGATCCTGGTTAAGGGTAATTGCAACACAAATAGTCCTTGTTTTTGCCCTGTTCTTCGTGGTTCAGGCTGAAGCCTTCGCCTTTCAACGAGCCGGCGGTGGACGAGCTGGCGGTGGACGGAGTGGTGGTGGCGGTTCACGCGAAGGTGCGTCAAGAGGAGGCGGATTTTCGCGCGAAGGTGCGGCAAGAGGAGGCGGATTTTCGTCTGGTAGAGAGTCGTCCTCAGGTGCTCGAAGCAGGGAAAATCTGCAGTCTGAACGCGGCAGTAGCAGGCAGGGAGCGGGAGGCTCATCAGGGGGACAGCGGGGGACAAGCACCCAGAATCAAGCTCAACGCCAACAGGCCCGGCAAAATGAGACAGGTATGCGCCAGCAGGGCGCTACTCAGCGCACGACCGCCAACCAGCAAGGCGCCAATAGCCGGCAGCAGAGTCGGCAGAACTACGGGCAGAACGCACAGCAGAGTCGGCAGAATTATGGACAGAATGCGCAACAGAGCCGCCAGAATTTTGCAAATAACTACGGATCCGCCGGGTCTAACGGCGCCTGGTACGGCGGGGGTTCGGTTGGAACCTGGGGCGGCTACTACGCTGGATTGGCAACCGCGGGCGCGGCTGGCTTGGCGCTGGGAGCGACGGTCGCGAGCCTTCCACCGCAATCGACCCCCATCGTAGTCCAGGGTAACCCGTACTACTACTCAGGTGGCGTTTACTACGCGCCCCAGGGGAATGATTACGCGGTCGTGCCGCCTCCCAAGGGAGCGGTCATCCCTTCGGTTCCTGATTCTTCGACAACGGTCCATGGCCCCGACAAGAGCTTCGCCTATTCCAATGGTGTGTTCTACGAGCCAGCTGGCCAAGGCTATGAGATTGTACAGCCACCGGTAGGTGTCCTGGTTACATCAATCCCGGAAGGCGCCGCAACCGTGACAGTGAATGGTGCCAAATACTTTGAATTTGGTGGAATATGGTACCGGCCATTTTACAATGGAAGCGACGTAGTTTATCAAACGGTTCCAAATCCGACCGGTTGACGGCTTCTGCATTCACTTCTAGTCGCAAGGGAGACCGGAGCCCGCAGTTCGCAACGAAGTGACGATGGGCACCACTACGAAGCGTTAACTTAGCTTAAGGGCTCGGTCTTTGCCCCCAACGGGCGCCAAGGATCAGCCTTATATTTAACTGAGGGGTACCAAGATAACCAGTGGCGCGATTCCGGCCCCGAAAGGGCTGCAGGACTTAGCCCGGGGTTTCAACCCCGGGATTGGAGTTTGGCCAATTTTGGGGGTTCGCACCTGGAAGGTGCGTCTACTGTGACCCATCGCGTGACACCCAGGAGTAAAGTAGCCGCAGCTTCCAGCTGCGTTCGGTACTCACTTCAGAGTTTTCACGAATTTTCTTAGGGCTTCTATGTTCGGTTCGCAGCCTTCGCCAACTCGTAAATAAAAGGCGGAGACAGAGCTGAACGCATCGGTCCAAAGACTCTCGTCCCCGTTAGTGTCGAGCACTTCCGCTTGTGGCACGTCGTTGAGGTTTCTGTTTCTGTAGACGTTTCTCACAACGGCGTAGCGACCGACGCCTTCTTCAATCACATCCCCCACTTTAAGGTCGCCCGTGGTTACGTTGTCTCGCACTTCGCAAGGCTAATGACCCAGCGAACATTGGGCAAGTTAAAGGTCGCCGGGGCGCCTGCACCTATTTTGGCACGAACTGACGCAAGCAGGTCCTGCGTCCCAAGCGCCCATCGGCAGCGCGTTCTCGCCTTCTCATAGCTCTAACTACGCTTCCTTCTCTGCGTTCGGGATCACGATTATTGGCCAAAAGGTCCCATTGGGCCTGAGTCATCGTGACCGAACCGTTGAAAGGTACCCTCCCTCTCGCTCGTCGGAGATTGCTGGCCTGCTGAACTATCTGAGGAGGCGCTAGGGATGTCGGTTGCCGCACAACTGGCCAGCAGGACTGTCGCGGTAGCAACGATGATCAAATTAAGAAAGCCTTTCACGGAGGAACAATTTGCCCAACGTCGACCGCTGGCAAAGGAAAAACCGCCGGCATCGCTGCCGTATTAACCGTTAATACTCCTGGCCCGAACCGCGCCGGCGTTCGTTCAGGAGGGCATGCAAGGCCAGGTACTTCTGGAGACCAGGCGTCTTGCGACGAGCGATCCAGTTAGAGAGCAGCTGCTCACTGATTCCAAGAGCTTCGGCCAGCTTCTTCTGCTCTCCGTGATTCGCCTTGCACCAAGTTCTCAGTTCGGCCATCAGGCGGTCCAGTTCCTCTGGCGGCATCGCAGGAATCCTAGCTGACAAAGTGTTCAGGTGTCCAGGCTTCCATAGTTTGTCCCGAGGGGCGCGACTTGACCAACTTGCACCAATAGGACAACTTTATACCTGGCCATGAACGCGGCTGATCACAAAACCTACACGGTTGTGCTCACTGAGGACGAACTAAGCCGCGTCGTCGCGGCTCTCTGGCTGCAGGAACATGAACTATTGAGGCTCGCGCCGATTGCCGATAAGGAGGGGCGTACGCTCCAGGCGGAAATGAGGCGTCTGAGTGCGGCTAAGGCTCGGGAGCTGGCGGATAGAATCGCCGAGATCGGGTTCTCAAGCTGAAAGTCCAGTATTTCGCCGAGCAAGCGGCCTTGAATTCAGGCCGCCTTTCGGATTAGTTGTATCGACGAGGAATTTAGAGAATACTCGACAAGACGAGGACTGGAAAACTCGGATGAAAATCAATTTATCTCGGGTGATTGCTGCGGTTTTTCTCGGAGCGGTTGTCTTGACTGGAGGCTGCGCACAAGATCCCTACGCTGCAGGGCCTGATATGGGCATGGGTGGCCCGGCCACCGGTACACCAGCTAGCGGGACTAGCACTCGCTGACCGTTCCGAACTTATACTCCCAATTTTCGCAACGGACCTCCTGGGCGAAGGTCCCGTTCGATTCGCTCAAGGGGCACTCCCTTCGTCTCCGGAACAAACCGAAAGCAGATGACTCCTGTATCAAAGCCGAACAGGAACCCGGTGCGTGCAGCGGTTGCCAAAATTTGGCGGCTGAGCCAGCCGCCCTACAGGGCAATTTCGGATTTTAGGATTAAGCAGGAGACGAAACCGACGAAATGCCGGTTTGATCTAGGACAAAACGCTCGATCGCATGAGCAAATCCTTCCTCTTCATTTGAATCAGTCACAAAGTTAGCCTCCGCTTGTACTTCCTTACTGGCGTTACCCATAGCGATGCTCATCCCGCTTCTGTTGAACATCAGCACGTCATTGGGCATATCGCCAAGAGTGGCGATGCTGCTTCTCGGTATAAGATAAACGGACGCCAGGAAATCAACCACGCTCCCCTTATTCGCAGCGGGATGGGTAACATCTAGATAATACGGCTGCGATCGGGCTGCCGAAACATGATCACCGAGCTCTTCACGGACCTTCTTCTCGCACTCTGCCACTGCTGCGAGGTCATTGCTGACTCCGACAATTTTTGCAGCTTGCGCGAGATAGCCCGAATAATCCGAGGTTATCTCCGGCCCGAATCCGACGGTCTTACTCTCCCTATCGACATGTGGTCCTTTTGGGTCCTGAACGTACCAGACCGTATCGGTATAGAGCCACGCAACAAGCCCGTGTTCCCTGATGAGTTCAATCGCGCGGGCTGTAGCATCCTTCGGCAGATCACGCATCACGATCGGATCCAGCCTGGGGGTGGTGAAAACTCCTCCGTTGAAGCCCGCCACCACCGTCGTGATGGTGAGCTCCTTGATCAAGGTTTGCATACCGCGCGGCGGCCGGCCGCTGGTAATAGCAAACGCGATTCCTGCTTCGCCCAACTTAGCAACCGCCTGCTGGGTTTTTGGGGTAAGCACCTTGTCCTGCGTCACGAGTGTGCCGTCCACATCGGCCAGGACAAGCCGGATAGGACCTTCTTTTTTGTACGGTTTCATAGTTGACGGACTACTTCCTTCCCAGTAGTCCGTCACCGCTGCCACGTGGTTGGGTTCGAAGCCGAGTGTCTGCTTCTTCTTTTGATTTCATTTTAGCTGTCCCGCCGCTGCGCGATCGGCGAGTACCAAAGCCCTTTCCTGTTTTACACGTCCGGCTGGAATTGACGCGTCACCGTCCCGGAGGCGGACAAGCATTCTCGCTTTCTCACTCCCGGTGACCAGCCAAAGAACGCGGCGAGCCCGATTGATAATCGGGTAGGTCAAGGTCATCCGACGCCTTTCCTGGTAAACACCGGTCACGGCGACGTCTGAGTCATTAACCCGGAGGACTGGGTCGCCGGGCACCAACGAAGCAGTATGCCCATCCGGTCCTAGGCCCAGGTGGACGAGATCGAGCACCGGGGGCGAGCCGGCAATCCTCGCGAGCGCTGTGGCGTACTGCTTCGCCGCCGTTTCCAGGTCGGGCGATTCCACCGGCATGGCGTAGATTTGCTCGGGAGGTAACGGCGCATGTTCAAGCAGGCTTTCGCGCAAATGAGTAAGGTTACGGTCCGGGTGACCGGTTGGCGCCACCCGTTCATCGACCTGTGCCAAATAAATGCTGCGCCAAGGAACCTCAACTCCGGCCAGGTCACGTAGCATGACCCAGGGGGTGTGGCCGCCACTCATCGCCATGACAAAGCGGCCGCGCTCAGCAACTGCTGCTCGAGCGTCTGCGGCGATAATCTTCGCGGCCTCTCGAGCCACCGAATCGGCATCTGCAAATATTTCAATCTTCACGAAAACGCCTCAAGTTTCCTCCTCATTTCGCGGGTTTTTCTAAGTGCCCGCCAAACTCGAACCGCATGGCCGAAAGGAGCTTGTCCTGGAAATCCGACTCACCGCGTGAACTGAATCGCTCGTACAGGGCCGTGGTGAGCACCGGTACCGGCACGCCTTCGTCGATGGCAGCCTTGATGGTCCATCGCCCCTCGCCTGAGTCTGAGACCCGACCGGAGAATCCCGAGAGCTCGGAGTCTTTGGCCAGCGCAATCGCCGTCAGATCCAGCAACCACGAGGCAATCACGCTCCCGCGTCGCCACACCTCAGCGATATTACCAAGATCGAGGTCATATTGGTAATTCTCGGGCTCGCGCAACGGAGTCGTCTCAGCGTCAATCGCGTGTTCCTGTTTGCCAATGTTGGCGTCGCGCAAGACACCCAATCCCTCGGCATAGGCGGCCATGATTCCATATTCGATGCCGTTGTGGACCATTTTGACGAAATGCCCGGCACCGTTAGGGCCGCAGTGCAGGTAGCCAGACTCGGATGTGGTGCCGAGTTTTTCGCGTCCCGGTGTGCGTGGAATGTCACCCAGGCCCGGCGCCAGCGCGGCGAAAATCGGATCGAGATGTTTCACCACCGCGGGCTCGCCGCCAATCATCATGCAGTAGCCCCGCTCTAAGCCCCAGACTCCGCCGCTGGTTCCAACATCCACGTAATGGATGTTTTTCGCCGCGAGTTCTTTGGCTCGCCGGATATCATCCACATAATACGAATTGCCACCATCAATGAGAATGTCGCCTGGCTCGAGCAATGGCACGAGATCAGCGATGGTTTTGTCCACGATCGCGGCCGGCACCATCAACCAGAGCGCCCTCGGCTTCGCGAGTTTCTTAACGAGATCGGCCAGCGCGGAGGCGCCAACCGCTTTCTCCTGGACCAACTCCTGTACCGCCTTCGGCGATACGTCGAAGACCACACCTTCATGCCCCGCCTTTAGAAGGCGTCGCACCATATTGGCGCCCATTCTTCCCAGCCCGATCATTCCGAGTTGCATTATAGGGTTCCTTCCTTCAGAGCTGATTGCTCTCTAAGCTGAATTCCGATACTCATAACGTTTTGTCCTTGAGTTGGCGATAGCGGCGGATCAGGCAGTTGGTGGAGCTGTCATGTCCGGGCCCGGGCTCTGTTTTGGACTCGAGTTCCGGGATAATACGCTGGGCCAGGACCTTGCCCAATTCAACCCCCCATTGGTCGAACGAGTCGATGTTCCAGATGGTGCCCTGGGTAAAGACGCTGTGCTCATAGAGCGCAACAAGCTTGCCGAGCGTCTGCGGCGTGAGCTTCTCAGCCAAGATCGTGTTCGACGGTCGATTGCCCTCGAAAACGCGGTGCGGCACGAGCCAATCCGGCGTACCTTCGGCTTTCATCTGCTCGGGTGTCTTGCCGAAGGCGAGCGCCTCGGTCTGGGCAAAGACGTTCGCCAGCAGCATATCGTGGTGCCGGCTTAGAGGATTGAGCGTCTTGACGAACGCGATGAAGTCACACGGGATCAGCCGTGTGCCCTGGTGAATCAACTGGTAGAACGAGTGTTGGCCGTTCGTTCCCGGTTCACCCCAATAAATAGGCCCGGTCGAGTATTCGACCTGGGTCCCATCAAGCGTCACATGCTTGCCGTTGCTCTCCATCGTCAACTGCTGCAAATAGGCAGGGAATCGCTTGAGGTACTGCTCGTAAGGCAGAACCGCAACAGTTTCGGCACCGAAAAAATCGCTGTACCAGACCGCCAGAAGGCCCATGAGGACAGGCAGGTTGCGTTCGAATGGCGCAGTACGGAAATGCTCGTCCATTTCGTGAAACCCTCCGAGCAAGGCTCGGAAGTTATCCGGTCCAACGGCGACCATCGTCGAGAGCCCGATCGCGGAGTCCATGGAATAACGGCCACCAACCCAATCCCAGAACTCGAACATGTTGACCGTATCGATCCCGAACTCGGATACTTTCGCGGCATTGGTCGAGACTGCGACGAAATGCTTGGCCACAGCCTTGGCATCGCCGCCAAGGCCTTTGAGCGACCAGTCACGCG
>JBAUZZ010000227.1:0-6241 GCA_049585495.1 Chthoniobacterales bacterium
CTTTCCTGGCGATATTGCGTTCTGCAACTGAGACAAATTTATGTTTTGGGCAATTTTCGTGATTTTACTCATACTGTGGGCACTTGGCTTGGTCTGTCATATTGCCTTTAGCAATCTGCTTCTGGTGATTGCCGTGATCGTTTTAATAGTCAGGTTGGTCCGAGGGCGAGCGCGTTGAGGAAAATGGAAGTCTCACAACGAATCGTGTGTGGGAAGATGGTCTGACAAGTGGCCGCATCTTCTGCGGTGACTCGCGACGATATAGGTTCGTTGGCGCAAAAGGGAATCTTTGCGGCGTGTCGTGTTTATCCTTGCTAGTCGCATTACCGTATCGTTAATTAAAATTACCGTTATGAACCGAAGAGAAGCTGTTATCGCGGGGTTAGCCAGTCTTGCCGCCGCTGTTGCAGGTCCACCCGCTGCGAATGCTCAGACATCTGAGGGCGAAGCCGAACCCGAGAATCCCGAACTGGAGCCGATTCGCGCTCTGCTCGCCGCGCACGATGCAGCCTTTGCCAACCAAGACCTCGATGGGGTGATGGCTACCTTGTCAGAGAAAGCGGCAATTATGGGTAGCGGCCCTGGAGAAATCTGGTCTGGTCCGGACGAAATCAAAGCGGCGTTTCGACACTTGTTTGAGGGATTCGACATTGGACAACAAAGTTTCGATTACGAGTTCAGCATTGGCCAGGTTGCATCGGACTCAGGCTGGATGATGACCTCAGGAAACGTCAATGGAACAAAGGATGGAAAAGAATTCACGTTCCCCGTCAACATATCGCTGACCGTCACGAAAGATGGAGGGAAGTGGCTGATCGCCGCCCTGCATTTTTCAACCCTGACGGGCGAGCCTCAAGAGGAGGAGGAGTAGCAACCGCTTTTATTTTTTATGAATAGCGAGCCGTCTTCTGAAAAAAGAGACTCCGACAAGGAACAAGAGCTGCTAAACAGGCGCCTGTTTCTGCGGAGCATCGGGAAATGGTCTGGTGCGGCGATTGCCGCGGTGGGATTTGGCGGTGCCTGGCTTGCGACCGCGCCAGAGTCCAAAGCCGGGATCTGGATCAATCGATGGGGTCCTCGTCGTCGCGGTGGGTGGATCAACCGCTGGGGCCCTCGTGGCAGATGGATCAATCGCTGGGGTCCTCGTCGAGGTGGATGGGTCAATTGGTGGTAAGCGACACAGCGGATCTATTTGCGTGTCCGAGGAAGCCTACCCCTCTCTGAGGATTTTGCCGTCAGCGCTGGCAGAGACGCAAGGTGATCTGCCGTTTGTTGCTATCGTCCGGAGTCGAGAGGAATTTTGCCGCTGGCTGCGCGATCCGCTGCCCGGCTTGAAGTGGCTTCAAGTCGAAGGAATTTTGGGAGACTCCGAGGCTTGGATCGAGGCGGCGCACGACGATTCTCACATTCCTCTGGATGTCGTTCTTTCCGACCCGGCTTCCGAGTTTTCCGATCTTTACAGATTGGTAGATGCGTGCGCAGTCCGCGAGATACGTGTGACCGTGCCTGCCGCGCCGGGTTTGGCTAAAGCGGTCAGGCTGGCTGCGGCTTTGCGACTCCCAGTTCGGGTGTTGCCGGGCCAACCGACGGGTGAGGTGTTGGAAGAGCTGTACGACGCTCTGGAATTTTATCTTCATGAACCGATGGTCGAGGCCCCCGTGGAGTTCTTTCACTCCTTGCTTGCAACCATGGGCGGGGCGGACACCGGCTCGCTGTGGATGATACTCGAGCAGGATCCGGACGCGTTTCACCACTATGATGCCAATGGAGAGGCAAGGCTGCCCCGCACCGGCGATTCCGGCCCGGTCGCGATCGCTCCCGCAGGATTTGTAGAGGCTCACCTGAACAATCTGGTGGCTCAAGGCGGGGAGTGCGCTACCTGTCCATGGCAACAGCAATGCCGGGGATATTTCAAGTGGCCGAATCCCGCTTACTCCTGTGAAGGCATAAAGCGGCTCTTTTCCAGCATCCAAACGGCCGGGAACGAAATCAGGCGGGACATGGCCGGCTCCGCGGCAGCGGATACAGAAATTTTATCAGACCCGGGAGAGAGTAGACTATGAGCGAGCGAGTCTTCAGCGTTATTCTGCTTCCGACTTCGGATTGCAACGTCGCCTGCGACTACTGCTTCGAACGCAAAGAGCCGCATCGCCTTTCGCCAACCTTGCTGCCTCTGTTGACACGTCGTTTACTTGACCATCTGGAGAACGAGCACATCGAAGAATGCGAAATCTACTGGCAGGGTGGAGAGGCTATGATCATGGGCCCAGCTTGGTTCGAGAATGCTGGCGAGATTATGAACTCTGCCGCTGCCGAGCGTGGACGGCGGTTTGTACATTACTTACAAACCAATCTGATTGGTTACTCGCCGGCCTGGAACGGAGTGATCCGAAGAATATTCAATGCTTCGCTTGGCACCTCGATGGACTACCCTAATCTGCACCGGAAACTCTTCAAAGGCGGGGCCGCGGCCTACACCGAACTGTGGACCAGGAGACTCCGTGAGGCAAAGGCTGCCGGGATCGCGGTGGGCGTAATTGCGGTGCTTCATCGAGCGAGTCTGGAAGCGGGCCCGGAAAGGTTCTACCGATATTTCACAGAGGAACTCGGGCTAAGCGACTTCCAGGTCAATACCCCGTTTCCCGGTGGTCCTGCAAAGGAGGTTGAGGGCGGTTTTCAGCTTGATCTTGGTGCGTTGGCCGACTTTATGATCGGGCTTTTCGACATCTGGATCGCCGAGGGGTACTCGTCCGGAGTGTCGGTGGGACCGTTTGATGCCTTGATCGATCACTTCACCGGCGAACAAGCGCGCTTACCCTGTATCTGGAAAGAGAACTGTTCCAACCAGTTCATCTCGGTCGACGCAAAAGGGACGGTCGCTCAGTGCGACTGCTGGGTTACCAGTTATCCGGAGTATTTCTTCGGAAACATTTTCCGCGAGCCCGACCTAACGCGGATGCTCAAAACAAGCCGGGCACGGCACGATTTCGTCGAACGCCCGAAGCGTCTGGTTGAGGACGAAGACTGCCTTTCCTGCCGCTACCTTTCGATCTGCCACGGCGGTTGCCCGGTGCGAACTTATAGCGCCCTGGGCACAATGATGACCAAAGACCCCTATTGCGAAGTTTATAAGGCTGTTTTCGCCTGCGCCGAAGCGCATGCCGGCGAGATTCTGCGCTCTCGCGCTGCCCCCATAATATCACTGAGACAGCGTCATGAGGCAGTCGCAGCTCCACGGAATAACAAGGATAGTCGCTCAGGTGGGCCAACTAGCTTTGAGAACACAGGCGTAGCGTCGGGTCCATGAGCATTGGCCAATTCATCGTGTGGATCATCGTGGGCGGCTTTGCGGGTACCCTGGCCGGGCGCGTGGCGACCTTTAAAAAAGAGGGCTTGGGCCGCTGGATGAACTTCCTGGTCGGCATCGTCGGCGCGTTCCTCGGCGGCGAAGTATTCAAGCTGTTGCGAATCGACTTCGGGCTAGGCGATCTGAAGGTCACCTTTGAGGATCTCATTGCCGCCTTCCTTGGCTCACTGGTAGTAATCTTCGTGTGGCGGATCGTCATGAAGATCAGAGCAAGAAACGCCGAAAAAGCGAAATGACACGGCTTCTGGTTTGGAGGGCGCTGCTCCGCCAGCGCCGTGTTGCGGCTTGGGAAAAAGTAATGAGCTTACGAGCCCAGCCGCGACGTAGGCTTTGCGAAGTCGGGAGCGTAGCCCTCCATGTGGTAATTCCACCACATCAGGATCTCTGAGCCGTCGCCCTCGAGATGAAACAAGTCGTCATTACGGGCGTTTCTACCGGAATCGGATATGCCTGTGTCAAAGCGCTGCTCAGCCGCGACTTCCGAGTGTACGGCAGCGTGCGGAATCAAACGGATGCGGAGCGTCTGCAGCGAGACTTTGGCGAAAGATTTGTTCCGCTGCTTCTTGACGTGACGGACGAAGAGACGGTGCAAGCCGCTGCAGCAGAGGTTAGCGAGCGTTTGGGGGCCGGCACGCTGGACGGCTTAGTGAACAATGCCGGGATCGAGGTTGCTGGTCCCTTGGCCCATCTTCCGACCGACCAGTTTCGGCACCAACTCGAGGTCAACCTCGTCGGTCCTTTTATTGTGACAAAGGCGTTTCTGCCGCTCCTCGGTGCGGATCCGGCAAGGAGAGGGAGTCCAGGGAGGATTGTGAACATCAGCTCGGCCGGTGGCAGAATTGCCGGGCCGTTCACGGGTGCCTATTCGGCATCGAAGTTCGGGTTGGAAGGATTCTCCGAGAGTCTGCGACGCGAACTGATGGTGTTTGGGATCGATTTAATTATCATCGGCCCTGGCGCGGTTGTGACCCCGATCTGGGAGAAGTCCGACACGGGGTTGGTTGAACGATTCCGCGAAACGCCGTTCGTGGCGGCGTTAACGAAGTTTGAACAATTCGCTGCGAAGGAGGGTGCGAGCGGCTATCCCGCGGAAGTGATAGGGAGGGCCGTCTGGCATGCTTTGACGACCGCGAAACCGCAGGTGCGCTACGCTATCGTTCCGAATCGCCTGACGAATTGGATCATTCCGCAACTGATCCCCAAGAGAATACTCGACAGGTTAGTGGCACGTTTTATGGGAATACGGCGGAGGAAGTAGTGGCGCACTTGCCCGCAAATCTCAGAATGCGCCGGAGGCGCGAAATATCGTAACCTGGGGCGCAAGCCCCAGGGTGGCTGGTCTGCCGTCCCGGCCGCAAAAATTTCGTTGCAATGAGCGCCATGTTTCGATCGTCTTGGACCGAGGTTTTCAAAAAACCTGGCTTTTGGAACACCATAGCTTGGGTTGCTTGGACGGTGGCTCTGCTGGGGTTAATTCTGCGCTTTTGTTTCGGGTTTCACCGGGCGTATGCGTTCATGGACTATATGCTCGCCGGCTTCCACTGGATGCATGGCGAAGATCTCTACGTCAATTGGCGCGGATTCATCTACAGCCCAGTGGCAGCGGCATTTTTCGCGCCGTTTGCCTGGCTGCCGCCGCAACTTGCGTATACGCTCTGGCTACTCCTCAACGTAGGCGCCTTGCTCGGGGGCCTGGCCGCCATACTAAAGACAACTCTTCTTCCGGTTATCACCAAAAACAATTCCGGGATAGTCTACCTACTCCTGCTACCCTTTACCCTTGGTAACTTGGATGTGGGCCAGGCAAATCCGTTTGTCATTGGATTCCTGATGTTCGCTGTCGCCGCGGTATACGTCGAACGCTGGAACACCGCGGCTCTTTGCGTTGCCGTTCCAACTTTTTTTAAAGTCTATCCACTCGCTTTAGGATTGTTGATCTGCGTCATTGCGCCTCGACGCTTCAGTTGGCGTCTGCTTATTGCGCTTCTGTTTCTCGCGGCTGCTCCGTTTTTGTTTCAGCATTGGTCCTATGTGTCTGACCAGTATCACGCGTGGATCGCGACCCGGGGCGCAGATGATCGGCGAATCTATCCGATCAATTATGTGCCGCTGGATCTCTGGTTTCTGCTTCATTGGATTGCTCATTTGCCGATCGCTCCTTGGGCTTACTCTCTGATCCAACTTAGTACCGGCGCCGCTCTGGCTTTATTTTCCAGGTGGGGTACATGGAAGCAGTGGAGAACCGAGCGCGTGTTGAACGGGCTTTTTTTTCTGACCCCGGTCTGGATGGTTCTTTGTGGTCCGGCCACAGAATCTCATACCTATTTGCTCCTGGTTCCGGCGCTCGTTCTTGCGCTGGTCCAATCAATCAATGAACGGCACCCGGTCTGGATGCGTGCCTTGGTTTTCACTGCGTTTGCCCTCCAGTTGATTAACCATAACACCAGGACCAGCTACTTATTTCATGTCAAACAACCGTGGATATTTTCAGCTCAACCTATCTCCGCCCTTCTGTTTGTCGTTTACTGTCTTTTTTGGTTGCTCAACGATTCATTTTGGCCGGCGGATGGCTTCAGAGACTCTCAGTGACTCGATGAGTGCGATTGGATCACGGCCGGAGCTCCGAAATTTTTCCGTGCCTGCGCTGGCAAGATGGAGAGTCTGCTAGGTGCAAGGTGACGCAGTCATCGAGCACGCCGAATTCGTCGCACCTGCGGCAGGCACTCTTGGGTGGATTGATTCGGCATAAATTCCTCGTAGTTTAAGGTTGCTGCCGCGGTTTCGAGGATTATGTTCCACGCTTTCAATCTTATGGGTTGATAGCTCAATCGGTAGAGCAGCGCCCTTTTAAGGCGTTGGTTCTGGGTTCGAGTC
>JBAUZZ010000228.1:0-2816 GCA_049585495.1 Chthoniobacterales bacterium
CGCGCCGGGCCGGTTGTAACCATAGAACGGTCCAGACGCCAGATCGTAATAAAACTGGGATCGGTTGGCCGCGAGCTGCTTCTGTAACCCGTCGAACACGTCTTTGGGCAGCCCACCCGGATTGGCCCCTGTCTTAACCATCAACGGCGGCACCGCGCTCATGATTGCCGCCTTTGCCACTCGGCTTTCGCCGTGGCGGGCAATGTAGTGCACCACCTCGCCGCCGCCGGTTGAGTGGCCGATATGAATCGCGTCCTTGAGGTCGAGATGTGTGGTCAGAGCAGCCAGGTCGTCGGCGTAATGATCCATGTCATGGCCGCCACCGGTCTGCGAGGAACGGCCATGTCCGCGCCGGTCGTGGGCGATGACGCGATAGCCGTGATTGAGGAAGAACAGCATCTGCGTGTCCCAATCATCCGCAGAGAGCGGCCAACCGTGACTAAAGACGATGGGCTGACCTTTGCCCCAATCCTTGTAATAGATCGTCGTGCCGTCTTTCGTTGTAATTGTGCTCATGTGATTTTCTCCTGAGATTGGATTATGCGAAGCAGGACGCTCGCAGTTGTTGGTTGAACGGTTAAAACTGTGCCAGGTAACCCGAGACAGGCCACCATAGCGGCACAGCCAACGAGAACGTCTCGGCGAGTCAGGGTAGAGTTGTCGGACACGAAGTTGTGTGCCATTGCGTTTCCTTTCGTGTTGCGAGCCGCTAAGGTACTAGCCCGCAGTAATCGTGAGTCCTATCCTCGGCTGATTTTGTTTTTCGCGAGAAACGTCTCGATGCGGCTCGCAATCTCTTCCCCGTGCGTCTCGAGAGCAAAATGTCCGGTATCGAGCAGATGCGTTTCGAGGTTCTTCAGATCGCGGCTGTACGGGGTGGCGCCTTCCGGTGGAAAGATCACATCGTTCTTGCCCCACACGATCAAAGTGGGTGGTTGATTCTTTCGGAAGAACGCCTGAAATTGGGGATAGAGGGGGAGGTTTGTCCGGTAATCGTAGAATAGGTCCATTTGGATGTCTCGATTTCCGGGACGGTCCAGACCGATCTGGTCCAGTGCCCATGTGGTCGGATCCAGTAGAGTATGATCGCTTACGCCATTTTCGTACTGCCAGCGCGTCGATTTGGCATCGACGAGGAAATGAAGCGCGGCTCGATTCTCAGGCGTGGCGTCTTTCCAATATTTCTTGATCGGGTCCCAGAATGTGAGCAAACCTTCGTCGTACGCATTACCGTTCTGCACGATGAGCGCCTGTACGCGCTCGGGGTGCTTCAAGGCGAGACGGTATCCGACGGGCGCTCCGTAATCCATGACGTAGAGCGAGTACTTTCCGAGCTTCAGTTGTTCGGCGAGCTTATTCACAATGTCGGCGTAATTCTCGAACGTATAGCGATAGCTTGTGTGATCCGGCATGCTGCTCTGGCCGAAGCCTGGATAGTCAGGCGCTATAACGTGGAAGGAGCCGGCCAGGCGTGGAATCAAATTCCGGAACATGTTGGATGAGGTGGGAAAACCGTGCAGGAGCAGGAGAACAGGGGCATCTTCCGGCCCAGCATCCCGATAGAAGATATCGAGATCATTTACGCGAGCAGTCTTGTAATGCACGGCCAATCGGTTTTTCGCGGTTTCTCCTTCGCTCCTCTCAGTCTTGACGACGCCATCATCCGCGGCGAAGGCGCGATGTGGAGCGAGAAAAGCGAAAGCGGCGGCTAGGCTCGTGGATTCTAGAAATTGGCGGCGAGATCCGCTGGAGTGTACCTTAGCGGCCAGCTTGCCGCAGGCCTTGTGATCGACCTGGGTGCTGTTTTTGGTTGGTATCGTTGCCATGCAATTTCTCCTTTCTTGAAAACTTCACCTTGCTTACCGGCGTTCCTCTGGCTGCGATCTAGTCCAATTTATGAACAGTTATAAACCGAGTTCATTCCTAGATTCAAGCCGGAAGCTACCTAGAAATAGGGAGTGACCCAAGGCTGAGGGAATCATTGATCGAGCGTGCGGTCCGATTATGATCTTGCCGCCCGAGAGACCGCGAAGCTGTCCTCCAGCATCTGGAAGCGAGTGATCTCGCCGTCGGAGGCGGTCAAGATAATCGCAAAGGCTGACTCGATGATCTTTCCGGTCTCGTTGATCCTCGTAGCGAGTTCACCGACAATGACTGCCCGGTCGGCGCTTGCCAAGATGTCTTGGACGTCGAAGCGAATTTGCTCAATCAGACGGCGCGTGTCGCGAATGAAGTCGGAAGCGGCGCGGCGCCCAGTCCTTAGTCCAATCCAGGGCAACGCACCAACGTCGCCCGCGATTTCAAATTGGACATCAACACTGAACAGTCCGGCTATCTTGTTAGGGTCCGCCCCTGCGGCTATGTCGGCAAGAAGCTGCTTCGCGATGCGGCTGTTTTGTTCTTGGCTCACGTCTTTCTCCTTATTCAATTGTGGCGAGCTCCCATTTCAAGTCTTCGTAGGGGTGTAATTATAGAGGACAGTTGACGTAATCAGGTTTTGTCGGCATAGCTTGGAACAAATTGCACGAATCTGCCTTGGCCAGGAATTTTGTGCAGATCTGCTTACAGCAAAGTGAAGAATTAAGATAGAGCTGATTAGTACCGACAAAACGCGCATGTATTGACTGGTCTGGCCACCTGGCCCAGCGTGCCGTCTGAGCGGCCTGTCACATGTGAGCGACCCCTTGTGAAATTGGCGGGAGCGACGGAACTCGAACCCGCGACCTCCTGCGTGACAGGCAGGCGTTCTAATCAACTGAACTACGCCCGCGCAAACTGACTAAAAATGACTTCCCGCTCATTCCACAGCCTTGCAG
>JBAUZZ010000229.1:0-11999 GCA_049585495.1 Chthoniobacterales bacterium
CTAATGTGCTGAGTCATCCACTGACCGGGATGCTTTTCCCGACACTGACACTCTCTTACTGACACTCTCTTGCATTCACCATACCCGGTCGATGAGCGGGGTGCCCTGCTCGAAGCGTCTCAAATTGCTCACGAAATGTTGGACCGTGCGAATCGATTCATTGGCATGGCCGCCGCCCGTGTGTGGAGTGATATAGCAATTGGGCGTTGACCAAAGTGGATGGTTGGGGGGAAGAGGCTCCGGGTCGGTGACGTCTAAATACGCCGCACCGAGATGACCCGATCGAAGGGCTGCGATCAGCGCGTTCTGGTTGGTGGTGGTTCCCCGGCCAATGCTGTAATAACGGACCCCTGCTCGCATTTGGGCAAACCGGGCCGCATCGAAAAAACCGGTGGTCGAGACGCTCTCGGGCAGAATATTGATAACATGGTCAGCAGTTGCGAGAGCCTGGGAAAGCTCTTCAGGACCAACGATGGGAATCGGCGAATCGGGTTGCGGTGTGCGACGGTAACCCAGCACCCGCACCGTGTAGGGGGCGAGAAGTTCGACCAACCGGCGTGCGATCGAACCAAATCCGACGGTCAGGATAATCTGATCAGCGAGGAGCCGACACTTCTCGCGCAGCGCGTTTTGTGACCATGCTTTGTTCCCTTTCTGCTCTACAAAAGAGGGATAAAGCTCGCGGCAGTCGGCGAGAAGCCACGTCATCAAGTGCTGTGCGCATGGCTCGGCGAACACTTGTGAGCTGTTCGTAAGAGGAACTTCCCGGCGGAGCAACGCTGCTTTGAGTTCGGGCAGGTCGTACCGAGTGTAACCGGCGCTGGAGATCTGAACCCAACGGAGCTGTTGCGAAGCGATTAGATCCGCCGGATCGGGTTGCCCAAAAGCGACATCGGCCTTCAAAATCCCGGTGTCTCTCTCTCCCTTGGCAAGGACATCTCGGGGGTGTTCGGCGACAACCAGGCGGTGGTCATGGGTAGCTTCGATAAGCGCATGCCGGGCGTCGTCGGTCAACAGAGCATTCGTCCAGATTGTGAGTCGAGTCATTTTCCCAAATGTTCGCCTGACCCGAGGCGAGAGCCACTATGAATTTTGGTTCAAAAGCAAATGGGCGAATCACGCTGTATTTCACTCTGCGCTGGAATGCGTATAATGAGCGTATGCCGGGTGTCTATCAACCGATCGAGAACTATGGAGTTATCGGTAACCTCCAAACCGTTGCGCTAGTCGGAATCGACGGATCTATTGATTTCCTTTGTTTCCCTTACTTCGATTCGCCGACGATTTTCGCCAGTTTACTGGATTCAAATCAGGGCGGGCGGTTCACGCTTTCCCCGGTCCTGCAAAACAGCCGGCCAAAGCAGATCTATTTGGTCAACTCAAACGTGCTGCTGACGCGATTTCTCTCACCGGACGGGGTGGGAGAGGTCACTGATTTTATGCCGATTTCGATGGAATCGGATAACCGCCAACCCATCCACAAACTGGTCCGGCGAGCGAAATGTGTACGAGGCGAAGTGAAATATCAGATGATCTGCCAGCCGCGCTTCAATTACGCCCGCACACCTCATCAGGTAAAGCAGATCTCTCCCACTGAGGCGCTATTCGTCCCGGAAAAACCAGATCTGCCTTCGCTGTGGCTGAAGGCGCAACAGCCTTTCCATCTCCAGGATGGCGCGGTCGTTTCTGATTTCAGTTTGCGTGCCGGCGAGTCAGCGCTGTTTGTTCTGGAGGAGGATCAAGGAGATGCTTCCGGTGTCGATCCACGTCGTCAGATCGACTCATTTAAATCAACACTCAACTTCTGGCAGTCTTGGATTTCGAAGTCGAGTTACCGCGGCAGATGGCGTGAGATGGTGGACCGTTCTGCGCTCGTTCTGAAACTACTCACGAGCCAACGTTTTGGTTCGATCGTGGCAGCGCCTACCTTTGGATTGCCAGAAATCATCGGAGGCGGTCGCAACTGGGATTACCGTTATACCTGGATTCGTGACGCCAGCTTCACTCTATATGGACTAAGTCGGCTCGGATTTAACTCCGAGGCCGCTGCCTTTATTAAATGGCTGCGGGATCGGTGCAGCGAGTTAAAGCTAGGCGAGCCGCTGCAAATCATGTACGGGATTGATGGCCGCCGCCAGTTGCCGGAAGAGATCTTGTCTAACCTTTCCGGTTACAAGGGGAGCGCGCCGGTTCGGATCGGTAACGGCGCAGCGGGCCAGTTGCAACTGGACATCTACGGCGAGCTATTGGATTCCATTTATCTTTACAACAAATATGGCGAGCCAATTAGCCACGAGCTTTGGTTGGATGTCAGCCGTCTCCTTGACTGGGTCTGTGACAACTGGGATCAGCCAGACGAGGGCATCTGGGAGGTACGCGGTGGGAAGCAGAGCTTTTTTTACAGCCGACTCATGTGTTGGGTTGCGCTTGATCGCGGGCTGCGTCTGGCCGAAAAACGGAGCTTTCCGGCTCCCCGTCAACGCTGGATAACAAACCGAGACGCGATTTATCAACAGGTGCACGAACAGTTTTGGCACGAGCCGCTTCAGAGCTTCGTCCAGTCGAAAGGTGGTGACTGGTTAGATGCAGCCTGTCTCCTCGCGCCGCTGGTGAGATTCATCAGTCCGACCGATCCGCGTTGGTTATCGACGCTCCGAGCCCTCGAGGAAAGACTAGTCGATGATTCGCTGGTCTACCGATATCGCAGCCCGGACGGACTGGTCGGAACGGAAGGAACGTTCTGCATGTGCTCCTTCTGGTACGTCGAATGTTTGGCGCGCAGTGGAGATGTTCAGCAGGCAAGATTCATCTTCGAAAAGATGTTAGGGTACGCGAATCATCTTGGGCTGTACGCTGAGGAACTAGGGCCATCTGGAGAGCACCTGGGTAACTTCCCGCAGGCGTTTACGCATTTGGCCTTAATCAGCGCCGCCTTCGAGTTGAATCGGCGGCTGGATGAACGGCGTTAAAACGAGATGCTTGAATTAGCTTGTAGGACGGCTGCCCAGCCCGCAGTCGCTAGGCGACAGCGTCGCGGGCGGGGGTCAGCCGCCGAAATTTCTGCGGGCAACAGAGCGACTCGACTGAGCTCGCCGAAGTCGCCGCCCTCCAAGGTAATTTCGGAATTTGTGTTAAAAACGCAGTTGTTTACGGAGCCGGTTGAGAAGCCGATTGCTGGATGAACTCAACCGCGCCCAGGGCATCGACCAACCCGAAGCCATCGGCTTGGTTGAAGCCGAACCCGATGTTGTTCTGGAACGCTCCGATCACCGTGTCTTTGACGGGACCAAAACTAGCTGTGAATTTCGTGCCGGCACCGAGATAGTCAGACTGACCGCCAGAGACCTTGGTCAGCGCGTTATCCTGGTCAATCGTGAAACTAACCGAGGCTCCGGAGACGAACTTGCCCGGGGTAAATTTCAAGGTCAATTGGGGAGAGGCAGGGCCGGTGACAAACGAGACGTCAGAGGGAGCGATCCCTCTGGTCGCACCAATTGTCGGGGCAGGATTAGCAGCCGAGGTATCAAAGATCAAATCTCCTTTCGAAGCATCGATGGTAAGACTTTCGAGCGATTGCCCGGGCCGTCCCAAATAGAAGACCGTGAGATAGTCTGGACCGTCGGTAACACTTCCCCGCGCGCTGACTGTCACGAACCCGCTTGAGCTTGCACCGAGAGCTCCCGCAAACAGAGGATCTATATCTCTGGCGGGGGTTGTGGCCTCCAATGCGATTCTAACTTGCGCCGGAGCAATCGTTCCGGGACCACCGGCAGCTTGGATTAACAGGGCGGCGACGCCAGCGACATGAGGAGCGGCTGCGCTGGTGCCAAAAAACGCAAACTGGTCCGCCTGGTATGGGCTGCCGAAAAAGGTGGTGCCGACACCATCGACTCCTGCGACCTCCGGTTTAATCCGCACTTCCGGCGTCGCGAGGCGATTGCCGCTTTGATCGAAGTAGATCACCACAGGGCCCGGGGAAGTGTACGGTTCGATAGCAGGCTGGTAAGGTTTCTTATCTGTCCAATCATACACGTATGCGGCGACATCGATTGCCCCGTTTGCCGTAGGGTGACCATACGTAGTTCGCACATTGAGGGGACTGGCATGGAAGTACTTGCCTGTGATATTTCCAATTCCGTCCAGGAAGGTTTGGATGCTGAGTTGGTGGGCAGCCGGCGGCGAAGGAGCAAGCGAATCCTTCTTATTGGTCCGGGTAATGGCAATCTGGTATGTCGTTCCGAGCAGAAGGTTACCGGTTTGTTGGTAGGCCTCCTGAATCGAGAACGCGTCGCTCGTGCCACTCAACTCCGGATGGTAGTTACCCTCCTGGTCGAATACGAGAATATTGAAGTTGGTGGTGATTCCGTGGAGCAAATCGAAGGCGTCGTCCCACTGAAGGAAAAAATTGTAGGGCAGACCGGCCAAACTAGGATCCGCGGGAGGCACCGTTATCGTGGTGACCGGCTCTTTTCCTCCGTTCGGATTCCAGTTGTGCCAGCCCCCGGAGGTTAGGGCCTGCTCAACCTGCTCCAGCTTCAAATTGCCGTGATTCCCGGCAGCGCGGACCGATTTGTCGGTAAGATCGCGGTAAGGGCTGATGTAACCGTTGTCACCCTCGTTGCCGGCAGACGAGCAGTAGACTGCTGGATGACCGGGTAACCCGGTGCTCGTATCTGCGGTGTTAACCGCTTCCGACAGCAGTCCGTCGGAGAAAACCGGATCATCGGAGTAGCTAACGTCATCGACAATAACATCGCAGTTGGCTTGAGCCCGTAGGGCCACAATGTTGTTGGCGAAGTCGACTTCGCTGACAAAAGCAGTCGCAAAGGCGAGGTTGCAGTGCGGCGCAAGGTCGTAAACAATCTGACACATTGCCCGGCCTTCATCTGTGCCGCCGAACCCTCCGTTGTCGAAATCCTCCAGAACGTTCACCACCGGCAGGTCTCCCGTTTTCACATCCTGCTCGGCAGTCGTTGCCGGTGGGTTTTGGACGTTCAGGTACGCCGTGTTGAAACTGTCAGACAAAACTCCGACCGTTATTCCGTCTCCTTTGATCCCGAGCTTATTAACCAAGTCAGTTCTTAGAACCACTGTGCCCTCCGAGGTTACCGCACCGACATGAGCGTGCGGTTTCCCCTCCATCGTGATGGAAAGGACACCAGACAGATGCGCAGTGCTCTCAACCTGTTGAGGAGTTAGGTACGCGGCCATGATGCCGTGCCGGTAGGTGGCGTTTTTGGCCTGCACCCCAATCCCCTGGGAGTTTAGCGCTCTTTCCACCGCCTCGATATTCTGAGTACCATCAAGGTGGATATGGACCAGGACTCGGCCGGTGGCGTCAAATCGTCCGGGGATATCCCGGACGTCGATCTGAGCCGTTGGCGCGGCTGGAGCGCGCGGTGCCAAGTCGGCTCTTGGTGCAGTGGCGCTCTTCGCACGCTCGATCAGACGCTGTAGATGGTAATCAACATTTTGCGGAGCCGAAGGATCGGCACCCAGCGTCGTGGAAATGATGCCCAGGTAAAGAGCACCCGAAAATAGGCAGCCAAAGCTGGCGGCCGACCTAGTTCTGAGAGAGCGATAAGGTGACTCCCAGAAAGAGCGTTTTCTTCTCATATAATAGGAAAAAACTGACGGTTAGGCGGAGGGAGCGCCGAGTTTGTACCCGGCAGCTATCCAATTTTCGAATCAAAATTACTGGCGCGATGTCAAAACAATTCTGAAAGCCGGCACCGAAATTCTCTTTCGAATAGAAAGCTTAGAGCGGTGCTTTAGAAATTGACCGCTAAGCCCAATCCCGAAATTCGGCGGCGGCAGCCGCCTCCGCACTGCTATCTCCGAAATTCGTTGATTTTCGCGAGGATTTTGTAGGGAAAAGATCGCTTGTTAGCGCTTCAGACACTAAGGGGCCTGAAGGCTGCCAATGCGGCTCGCCCTACCCATCACACGCCAGGGAAACGTCACTTGGTAGGGCGAAGCTCCCGCTGAGCCGCCTGACATGCTTAGCCTGTACGAAGTTCCGCTCTTTTGGTTGCGGCTCCGCTGCGCTGTGGAGCTACGGCGCGCCCTCCTGGATCCGGAAAGGCTGCAGTAGTGTAACTGCCATCCAACTCCAACCGCGACGAGGCCTTGCGAAGTCCGGAGCGCCGCCCTCCAAGGCAATTTCGGAATTTTGGCTAAGCTGAACCGGAAAGCGCCGTTTTCTGGGCACTCTGTTCGCCCGCGAGGTGGATGATTAGATCGGTCTTCGAGATGCTGCCAATCAAGCGCTGCGAGCTCAGATTATCAACCACCGGCAGCCGTTCGGCCTGAACTCCCGAGAACGTTCGAAGCGCTTCGCCCATTCCCTGGAGGGGCGAGACGCGCGGGAAGTTCTCGTTCATGATATCCGCGGCGATCACGACCGTTTGGAGTTCAGGCCGATCAAGGAAAGATTTCACGTCATGGAGGGAAACTGCCCCTAATAACCGTTTGTCCGGGTCAACAATGTAGACATGCTGGAACCGGTGCTGGACAAACGTTTCGGCAATTTCCGCAAACGTCGCGTTCTTCGGGAGCGTCAACGGGTCTCTTTTGATCAGATCGAGAATGCTGATCTCAGCCAGTTGTTGATTAAAAAAGGCCGCCCCTTTGCGTTCCAGCGATTCGCCATAGAGAAACCGTTTTTCAAAGATGCTGTTGCCGTAGTACCCCAGAACGCAGGCTACCATTAGAAACGGCACGATCGAGTAGCTCAAGGTCAGTTCGAACACCATCAGAATCGCCATCAACGGGGCTCCGGTGGTTGCAGCTAAGAACGAGCCCATCCCCACGAGGCCGTAAATATCCGGGTCGGGCCGCAGGGCCGGAGCGAAGTACAATACGGCCTGACCGTACAAAGTGCCAAGCGCAGCGCCGGTAAACAGGGTAGGGGTGAACACGCCGCCGACCGCTCCGGATCCGAATGTAACCGAAGTGGCCACGAGCTTGACCACCAGTAGCATGAGAATCTCGTCCCAGAACCAATTCTGGTGAAAGAGCGACTCCAACAGCCCTTTGCCGTTGCCGCACACTTCGGGATAAAAGATTGCAATCGTTCCTACCACCGCTCCGCCAATACCAAGCTTAAACGGAACGGGAATCTCCAGCTTGGTAAAGAGCAGCTCGACCGACCGCAGGAGACGCATGTAGACCGGTGCCAGAAAACCGAGCACGAGTCCGATAAAGAACAT
Organism: Chthoniobacterales bacterium; assembly: GCA_049585495.1. Lineage (GTDB taxonomy): Bacteria > Verrucomicrobiota > Verrucomicrobiia > Chthoniobacterales > JAFAMB01 > JBAUZZ01. The sequence goes on from JBAUZZ010000229.1 coordinate 7,212, forward strand.
TGGGATAAGTTCCCACCGCGTATGGAGATCGAGATCGGGCGAGCGATAGAGTGCCCCTTCGCCGTGCATCGCCCGGGTTGTGAAAGTAGCGACGACAGATGCGAGAATGAGCGGGCCGAGAGATTCAACAACGACGGTGCCCAAGACGATTTCGGCAACAAAAAAAGCGCCGGCGATCGGAGCATTATATGCGCTGGCGATGCCGGCGGCAGCACCACAGGCTACCAGGTGCCGGCGCTGGGGGACCGGCAAATTCCGGAATCGGCCAACGAGCGAAGCAAATAATGACGAAAGTTGCACGAGCGGCCCCTCGCTACCGATGGAGGCGCCGGAGCTGATGGAAAAGAGCGCCGAAATAATTTTTACGAGGCTGGCCCGGATAGAAATAAGGCCGTTGCCGACTACGATCGCCTCCATGTAATCGGTTGTCGACTTTTGCCGGACGCTGGCGATCAGCCGGCTGCCGATCCAGAGGGTTAATCCGGCTAGGAGGCTTCCGACTGTCGGTACGGCCAATCTCTGCCACCAAGGTAGATGTCGGAAGCTGACGATCAAACCTCCCTCGGAACCGGTCCCGAGATAGTGAAGCAGCTCACTCGCTTTACGGAAGCCTTCCGAGACAATCGCTCCGCAAAAGCCGATGAACGTTGCCCAGATGAGTGTCGCCTGCCGTTCTCTGAGGCGGAAGCGCTCGACGAGCCAGAGCTTCAGGATTAATAGCCTGCGCAACGCTGGAGTCAGTCGCTTTCGCCTTTTGACATCCTCAGTGGTGGCCATCGTACGACACCTCACCTATCCGCGAATGCAGCCACGAATTCTTGAATATTTTCAGCGTTCACCAACCGGTCGATCAGATGTCCTCCACGCAGGTTTCTCGCCAGGCAAGAGGTGATCTGCAAGTATTCGCTGACAGCTGCGCTCGGCACGCCAATCAGAAAAATAAGTCGTACCGGTACCTCTCCAAACATAATCTGACTAAGCGAGGTCGCGATCACCATGACGACTGAACGAACGCTATCAGTCCGAGCGTGGGGAATCGCGGTACCCCCTGGCAGCAGTGGCGGATCCATTTTTTGCCGCTCAAAGACAGCCCTTCGGAGTTCGGCTGCATCGGTAACATCCGATCTGCCGTTCAGTGCGGCAAGCATCTTGTCAATGGCTTGAATATCGGAGCGGGCGTCGACGTTCTTGATAAATTCAGCATTGGACAGGTAGTCGACCGTCTTTGGACTTATCACTCCATAACCTCCGAGTCCCTGTTCTATAACAGATGACCCCCGCGAAATCGAGCAGCGTGAGAGCGAATCGGTGTATCAAGGGCGCCACGGAGCGGAGCAAGGGAGCAACGGAGTAGTGGAGTAATGGAGTTGGAGTAATGGAGTAGTGGAGTGTTGCAGTAACGCAAAGAAGCGGGATTCGGCAGTATCAGCTTTTTTGTGTGTGGGTCGGTTTTTGTCTCAATGTTTGCTAGCAGAGTTTCTGCGGTTTTTGCGGGTTTGAGGTTGCTACACGAGGGCGTCCAGACTTATCCATAATCGCTCCGGACCGGTGTGCTCGGCACGTGACCGCATTGAACCCTTACCCGGTTGGAGTTAATGTCACACATGAGCCAAACCTATGTTCCCCTCATAAGTTCCGGCGTTGCCGGTCCTCTGGGCGCCATTCATTTGCCCAGGCTGTGGCAGAAAGTCTCCCTCGAGGCAAAAGGCCAACTATGTCCTGGCTATCCCGATATCGGAGCCGGGTTCGATTCAATGGTTCTCAAGGCCCTGAATCTTGATCCGGCGGCGGTTCGGCAGTTTGTTAAGCAGAATCGGCCGACATACTTTCAGTTTGAGGACTGGGTCAGGAGCCAGTCAGGCGCGAAAGTCGATAAGGGAACCATCGAAGCGAGTAATGCAGCCATCCGGGGTTACTTGCACTCGGCCGAAACACGGAAAGAGATCTTGGGTGCGTGCGGCTTAACCGAAGAAGCTTCTCAGCCGCGAGATGCCGTAAATCTCAACAACATGGAAGACTGGGCGGAATTTCATCGTCGGGTCTTGCAGTAACAAGCCGGTCAGCAGATTACGGGCGCAGTTGGGGGGGTCGGAATTTCTTGCCTTCGATCGGCCTGCATTTAAGGTTTCACCTTGGCGCGCGCGATTAGCTCAGTGGTAGAGCACTTGCTTCACACGCAAGGGGCCGCAGGTTCGAACCCTGCATCGCGCATTTTGCACGATTGCTTGTTCAAAGGCTATTTACCACGGAAGTTCCTCTATTTAAGAGCCTTACAAGATAGACGAAAAGCTTAACGAGGTTAACATTCGTCGCCATACGTCGCGAAAAGTGGGGATTTGTGGCAAAAATCTTGGGAGAACTCGTGCCAAATCCTGGTTTCATCCCTTGGCAAAAGTGAAGAATTCGCACCCAAAGAGAATGGGTGCTGTCAAAAGAAAATAGAGATCTCCGAGCGGTTCGTAGAAAAGGCTACCAGGTAGACCCTTTTGGGAACGTGATCAGTCCCGCCGTTCGGATCCGAAAACTTGAAAAGGTGAACCATGGCAGGAAGGAGTATACCTACTGGCATTTTAGGTTCTCTGCGCAAGTTGATAGCCAGAGACATTGCAATGTTTGGGTTCACCGCTTACAGGCTTACCAAAAATTTGGTGAAAGAGTGTTCGAACCTAGAATGGTGGTCCGACACCTAGACGGAAACTCGCTGAACAATAGCTGGGAGAACATCGGTATTGGAACTCGGATATCCGCGGTACAAGCTCAGCTGGTGGAAGCCCCGGCTTATTCCGCCGCTTGCACCCTTGTGCCGCGAGTCAATCGCATTCCTGAGTGGCTGGCATTCAATCGTTCACGAGGCTAGATACTGGCGCCCCGCGGGATAGTTCAAACCTAGAGCCCGAATGTTTCGCGATACTAAAGCGCCAGAGACCGCTCCCACTGACCCCTCCCAAGCTGTTCGGTGTCTTTGGTTCTAAGGACACTACTGGGTGCTGCGCCACGCCCTTCCGGGTCAGATACGCCACGGTACTGGCCTTTTTCGGGCACGCCGTCGGTGAAACTAATCTGGACCTCCAGGCATTGATAGCCTCCGCGGTGGTCTTTGCAGGACCGGGCATCATCGTGCCAACGCGCAATTCAGGCCTTTTTCGTTGGTGCCTCGAAAATGGCCTTCGGGTCGTCCAGCCAATGACGCTGATGAGCTCGGGGCTGTACAACGAGCCGGCCGGGGCATATCTGCCTTCCGTACTCTTCTGAAGCGATCACCGTCTCCGGCTTCGATTTGCGGTTGAGACCAAGATACTCGATTGCAATGATGAAGTGCGAAACCGGCTCCTCGACTAGCTTGGAGCCGCGATGATCAAGCACGGTGCCAAGAGAATTCTGGCCGAATGCGCGAACAACCTCCTTTGGCTGCTCGGTATTGGATACAGGCCAGCCCAAAACCATTGGTCCACTCGAGACTCAGGCCACGACGAAACCCCAAGCAGGTACAATGAAAATCAGGGGACCTCTCAGGGTCCATTTTTCATGATTTCCGTCGCTCATAATTTACTCGGTGAACACTGATGCCTGTCAGGACAGCACAGCGATTAACATAGCTGGCTCGGGTCTCGAGAAAGTAAAGCAGGCAGACTGGCGCCTAGCCGGGAACGCAATAGAATGTCTAGCGCAGAACCTCTGATGGAGACAAGCGGCGAAGAGGAAAACCGTACCCACTAAAACAGCGCTGATGCCACCGACCATCGCAACCCAACTGCCACCGAAGAGACCGTTCAAGTCTGCCTGATGCTGGTTCACTATGATCAGTATCCCAAGGACCGAGAACCCGATGGCTTCGCTGACTAGGCACATTCGAGTGGCGATCCTCTGTAGCACTTGTCGGCTGAGCAAGCAGTCGGTCGTTTCGGCTTTCGAGTCTGATGCTCGAGCGAACCTGAGGCTGAAATTGGCGGTGGCATCCATATGGTTCAATCTTTTTTGATAGGCGGCTGCTGTTTTTAGCCTTGCTATGCTCTACAAATCGATTTGGAGGGCTGGAGTGTCAGAGTGTGACAGAAAAAGTGAAAATTCTTTCTGACCCGTCACTGTCGACCTGAAAGCGGGGTTCCCGATGAGAGTGAGCGACGCGCCTTCGCTTGCCGGCGCGATATTCACTGCATGATGCTCAGGGTCTAACGCAGCGGTTTTCCCACACGTCTTGGACTAAACCCTTGTCGGGAGAACACAAGTCCCGTGAACACAATGGCAAACGGGGCAGGTCCGATGAGAAGCCAGAACATCGGGTTGTCAGTTTGAGTGGCTCCGATGGTGCCGAGCAGCAGGAGAGTCAAGGTGAAACTAAAGGTGCTCATGTCGTTCCGGCCTCGGCTGGACCATTTCAGGGAGGTGGCCTTCCTCCTTGGATCGTCAGAAACGCTGCCTGAACATTTAAGCTCTTGTGAGAACCCAAGGCTGAAGTTGGAGGGTGCATCCATAGCGTTGGGTATATATACTGTTCGGCGGCCGCTGATATTCCCGCCTTGCTATGCCTTACAAATGGATTTTTTGGGCCCGGGTTTCAGAATTGACGAAAGGAATGAAAATTTGTGCTTATCCGTTAATGTCGAGTTGAAAGCGGGTTGCTGATGAGGGGAAGCGATAGCTTGGTGGGAGGTGGCACGGGCCAATTTCACACCACGCGCTGGACGCTGGTGATGGCTTCCGCGCATGAGCAAAGCCGGACAGGTCAAGCGGCTTTATCCGCCCTTTGTCAGATTTATTGGTACCCATTGTACACCTTTGCTCGCCGGC
>JBAUZZ010000230.1:0-2336 GCA_049585495.1 Chthoniobacterales bacterium
GGCCGCTCGATCCGCATCAGAATAAGACCGTCCTCCCTCGATCATATAGCTGTCACGCCCGTTGGTAATTTTTAGGAACGCGCAGGAGCTGCGAAGCGATTGGGTGGTTAGAAAAATCTAAGAGCTCCAAGCCTGCCGCTTCGAAATAATCGGCCAGGTCGAGCCACTCGGGAACATCTTTACTATGACGGGCGCGGAACTCGTCCCAGGAAGGCTTTCCAGACATTTCTTTCATGCTAGGTCAAGAGAGTTTATTTGTTTAGTTGCTCTTGGTTTTAGACACCGCCCCGTGCACGCGGAGGTCGAACCGCTCGCGGGGCTTTTTTTAGCCTTTACCTTCTTCTGTTGTTTCCACCGAAGTAACAAGGTGATTATCGTGGGAATGCTCGATCTCGGCGACAACGCGATAGGCAGTGTTCATTAAAAGGTGAAGAGTTTTCTCAATTTTTCAAACTAGACCAGTCGACATGGATGATCAACGCACAGACGACGCGGGTAAGGGTATCGCGATGCTGCTCAGCAGCTTTCGTCATGCGCAAAAGGAACGGTAACCCGTTAAGAAAAGTATGCGTGCATCGGATTGGATTGAGCGAGATTAATCGTGCAGCCGTATCCACTCTAAATTCACCGATTCGTGAAACGGCGCTCCAATCGAGGTTTGGAGCGTCGCTGTTGCTCAATTTGTCTCTGACGCTGCCTTTATTTTTCGTTCCATTTGCGTACCCCGAAACACAGATATGAAAAATACAATATTGATAATCTGTTTGACCTTCGGTTTGGGATCCTTGGTCAAAGCCGACAATGACGATCAAGATCATCGAAACCAAGAGCATCACGATCAGGATCATTACAAGCACCGCAAACATCATCACAAGCACTGGAAAGACGAAAATCGTGACGACCAGCATCATTCACACTCCGACGGTTGACTCTTGCCCTCGATCGAGCGATCCATGAGACTCTATACCGCAGGGATCGCTCCGGACTTTCTTCCTCACCGGTTTGAAAGCTATAGCCAAGCCGATCCAAACGCAGGTTGGCAGCGAGGTCTTGGGCAGGTCTAGCGATCATCCCATTTGCCGCGGGATGTGTTCTTCTTCAAAGATTTTCATATACATCTCGCAGGAAGGTCTGCAGCCTTTTTCGGGCGTAGAACAACCGTGACATCACGGTCAGCTATGGCGAACAGTTTTTAACATATGCAAAAGCAACGGTAACGCTTCGACAAGAGTATTGGAGAAGTCAATGAAGCCAGGCGAGAGTAGGCCGATAGGGAAGTGGTTTCTGCCGGTCCTAGAGTTAATAAGAGTAACAAGGAGCTAAACGATATGCTTTGGAAAATAGCCTACGCTAACCGGCCCAGGGCCGAGCGGCGGCAAGCCGATGGAGCATTGGATAAAGCATCGAGAATCCCAAAAGACAGTTATGAATAAAAGAAGCAATCTTGAAAAAGCAGCAGACGACACGATGGAACATGTTGTGGCTGCCGTGGAAGATGTTAAGGCGGGAGCAACGGCAATGGTAGATGGACTGGGCCGTGCAACTCAAAAGAAATTGCGCGACGTGCAAGGAGCGACTGAGACCGCCTGGGTGGAAGCCGGATCAAAAGCAACAAATTTGCGTTCCAGGGGCGTGGCGTATGTGCAGAGACACCCGCTGAACACAGTTGTCACGACATTTGGCGCCATCCTCTTGGTAAGTCTTATTTTCTTCCTTATGCGCCACAGTGCAAAAGAAGTATAAAAGTGTTACAATTGCTTTTCCCGATGGCGGCACGCGGGGGGATGCCTTCCCGCGACTCTCGAGCGTCGAATTTCTCCACCGGCAAGGACTCGCCGGTCAGCGCCGCTTGGGCCACGAAAAGGTCACGCGACGCAACCAATCGCACATCCGCGGGGACCATGTCCTGTCCGCCACTTGATCTCCCGTACTCCCGGCACGCAGGTGCCCGCTGGTCTCTAATGCCGGTCAATTCTTCCAGCGTGTCCATATTGGAACGGCGTGAGAGTCGCCGGTGGCATAAAAAATCTGACGCGAGTCCGAAAAGCTATCCCCGTCTGGTTCTGAAAAGACTAAAGGCTAGCTTGCCGCCGCAGCAAATGCCGGTTGGTCAGAAACGTAGTCTGGCGGCCCATTTTGGACCGAACCAGCGATCTCTTTAAGCAGGCGCCTGGCTTCCCCAATCCCGACAAGACCGGCTCGATGCAGTCGTCCTGGAGCTTCAAGTTCCCTGGCTAACCGGAGCGGACCGGCATCGAGGCCGACAAAGCCGCTATCCGCTATCAGTTGGTGAACTGCTACTTTAGAGAGAAGGTCATCGCCGCAGTAAAATACGA
>JBAUZZ010000231.1:0-5568 GCA_049585495.1 Chthoniobacterales bacterium
AAGCAGGAATTGCTCGGCCAATCTGACCGCGGAGGCGCGGCGAGTCAAGAATGTCGGTATGCCGAGCAGTATTTTTGTATACTTTCTTGTTTTCCCGGAGACGGGAGCGCGCCCGCCCGGTCTGGCCTGGCCGAGAGCTGGGTCACAAATTTCGTATTTCGTATACTATCTATATCTTCGTATACTCTATTGGCTTGACAAGTTTGGGATTTGTATACCGTAGGGCGTATCCGCATACCCTCACGTTCTACTCCAATGACGGTGGCATGGCCGCCAGGCGTGACGAGATTAGCATGGAAAAGAAGTTGTTTTACGTACTCGTCAAACTTCGCCGATTCTTAGTTCAGGAATCCCGGGGCGAATTCAATAAAGACACGATCGCCGCCCTCCAAGAATTGGGTTGGTCGGTTTATGGGCCATATTCGAGCAAGCGCCAAGCCAAGGACGAGGCGTATCAACACGAGCGTCGAAATCGAACGTTCGACTAGCCCGCAAAAATCACGCGCTGGGAGAATCGACGAGCCCATTGCGGGCTAGTTGAGTCGATCGGGTTCGAAGCACGCGAGGTCGGTTTCGAGAGTTTTGCCCAGCGCTAGTTGGGCGACGTACCGCCCGGCATATGGCCCGACGGTCAGCCCGTATCGACCAAATCCTGTCGCGATGACCAGACCAGGTGTGGCCTCTGGCCGGCCAAGTAACGGTAGGCCATCTCCGGTCATCGGGCGGAACCCCACCCTGATCTCCGCGAGCGTTGCCGTGGTCAGACCAGGGGCGATGCGCAGTCCTTCCCGAAGTACCTCGGCCACTCCGCCAGCAGTAATTCGAAAGTCGAAACCGGAATTCGTTTCCCGAGTCGCGCCAATAATCACTCGGGAATCACGGAAGGCGAGCAAGTAATAATCACTCAGGACGGGCAGAATCGAGGGCAACGCCTCCGTGTTGGTTTCTTGAACGTTGAGATGCAGAATCTGGCCACGCTGCGGCTCAACCCTGAGTTGGAGATCAAGCGGCCGGCAAAGATCGGCTGACCAGGCACCAGCGGCGACTACTACTGCGTCTGCGCTGATCATTTCTTGATTTACCCGTATACCGACAACCGTACGTCCGGAGCACTGTAAAGCGGCCGCTCCGGACAATTGCCTGGCACCAGCCTTGAGTGCAGCGTTGAGCAGGGCGATTCGAATGGTTTCTCCTGACACTCGAGCGGCACCGCTCAAGTAAACCCCGGCCAAAGCCGAGTCGAGGTAGGGAAACAGTTCTCTCGGGGCGCCGGTCTCGAGGAATCGAACCTGGCCGATCTCTTTGACTCCGCTATCCAGGTGTCTACGTAACCGCCGGACTACCGCCTCGAGTTGATCATTGGCGTTTCCAACCACGAGCCCACCCACTACATCGAAGTCAACCCCGGGTTCTCCGGCTGCGGCGAGCTTCGCTATCAGTTCAGGGTAGTATCTGACGGCAGCAAAGGAAAACTCCTGATAGCGCGGATCCATGATGTGCGAAAGCCAAGGGCACACGATTCCAGCGCCCGCCAAGGTTGCTCGGCCGAGCGCGTTGCTATCGATCACGTAAACTTCTGCGCCGAGTTGTGTCAGATGAAACGCCGTGCTGGCGCCCACGATCCCTGCTCCGACCACGATAATTCTCATGTGTCCTACAGAATTCGACGAACTTCGAGACGGCAAGCCCTAACCTTTCACTCCCCGGTGGTTTGTCGGGCGGCAGGCTCTGTCGCCGAAGTTGCCGGCCGATCTGGCCGGTTGACAACCGGCGCGGACCAGTGCAGATACAAGTGTTGCATCTAGTATCCCTGACCAAGCTGCGGCCAGAGCAGAGTCGATCGGTGCAAGAGGCTCGAGCAGCTGTAACCCGAGTGAAGCTGGTCGAGCGCACAAATTCCCTTGACCGCGTTTCGGGGGGTGGAAAGTGTACCTGCACGTATGGTTAGAAAGCGGATGGTGACTGCCCAGGAAGCAGCGACAACGTGTGCTTGTCGGAAGGTCCGGATGGCCGCGCGGGCTGTGACGCGAGCCTATGACCGAGCTCTTCGGCCAACGGGCTTGCGCAGCACGCAGTTTACGATCCTGGCCGCGGCCAGTGTGGCGGGAGGCATCCCGCTGGGTCAGTTAGCTAAAATCCTTGGACTCGAGAGAACAACGCTGACGCGCAACCTTGCCACGATCGAGAGAGATGGTCTCATTCGAGTAGCCAGGGTAGATGGGCGAACCCGCAATGTCCTCCTGTTGCCAGCCGGTGTCGCCCGGCTCAAACAGGCTCTCCCGTTTTGGGATCAGGCCCAGCGAGCGCTCCACCGCAAGCTTGGTGAGGAGGGCTGGTCGGGAATGCAAAACGGCCTCGCCAGGCTCGCCGAGGTAGCCTGATCGGTGAAAAGGCTTTGCCGCGGTAGTTTCGGAATTTTGGGTTCATTCCCGCGAGCTCACGTCAAAACGCGAAAGGCCAGCAGCAAAGCTAAAAATGCGAGTCCGATAAGAATCACTCGGAAGGCGTTCAGCAAATCCCACCGTCGTCTTTGTTGCTCCCAGTCCGCTGGCAAGGTGTCAATCTGCCACTTTTTTACGCGGTTGTTAATGGGGACGGGCCCCAGGATACTAAAGACGACGATGGCAGCCCACAGAGCACCCGCGATCAGGAGCAGGATGGTCTGACGCGCGGGCCATCGCCAAGTCGCCCACAACAATCCCAGATGGGCGATAAGAGTTGCCGCCATCCAGACAAGGCATGATTTTTCCAAAAAGATCCGCCAGTACTTGGATGGCCGGCAGGAATTTCAGGTGATTGGTGCGTGACAGAGAAGGGTGAATCAGAAAGCCGACGGAGAACTCGTTTCCGAAGAGCAACCCCGTTGAAATTACCAAGATCAAGCATACACCGATTGACATTGCTTTAATTTGTCACTCATCTGGAAGACCGACAACCAAGCAAATCTCCCTAAAGCTCGGCGCTCCGGCCTTTGCCAGAGCGGCTCTTGTTGCAGATAAAATGTTGCTTGCGTCCCGGAGGGACGCTTGAATACGGCACGCGATCAATCCCAAAGATATCGGGCTTCAAAGCGGATGCCGTGTAAGCGAGCCAGTCCTAGTGTGTTTCCCCAATTGAAACGTCGCCAAGAAAGTAGCCGCCCTTATCGACCGTAAATCCTCGGGCAGATACTGAGCCACTAAGTCGACCGGTCTTACGAATAACGACTTTGCGAGTCGAGATAATGCGGCCAGAAACCGTGCCATCGATTTCTACCAGCTCCGCGCGAATCGGGTGCAAGAATTCGGCGTCACATTTCTTTTCAATGTGTACAGTTTTGGCTTCGATACTGCCACTCAGCTTTCCCTTAAATCTAATTCTGACCTCGCCGCTGCAGGTTAACCGTCCCCGCACCGACCCTGCAATCTCAGCAGATCCGCAGAAAACCTGGTTGGTAATCAGGTCGCATTTGTCGCTGACGATCAGCTGGCCTCCGGTTCGAATTGATCGATTGTAAACGCCACTAACTTTGTAGTCTTGCAGATCGATGTATGCGCCGCACTTAGGACAGAGCGTCGAGGTAGCGCTTTTCGGGACCTCCCGTTCCCCTTTGCACTCGAAACACCGTGCAACAACCGTCCGCTGGACGCCAAACAGCGACTCTATTCTTCGGAAGACCGAAGGGGTCGGGTGCTGTAAATCCTTCGATTCGCCCGGCTTCCGCCCCTTATCCAATTGAATATGGCTGCCGCATTTCCGGCAGTAGGTCGATTTCGCGGCCGCAGGCTCGAGCTGCAGATTGTCGCATTGAGGGCATCTCACCTCGACGCGGGCTTTTAAACCTTCAAGTTGGGGGACGGTCAATGCAGGCGATGCTGTCTGGCGCAGTGCAGACGATTTCGGACTTTTCCCCAGGGGGATGTACCCGCCGCATTTCCTGCAGTTGGTCGATTGGGCCAGCTCCGGCTCCAACTGCAGGTTGCCACATTGAGGACATTGTATTTCGATCCGTCCTTTGGCAGGCACTTAGAAACTCCTCAACGTAGGGCGCCAAGCTGCTGCGGCATTTGTCTTTCGCGATGCCTACAGACAGTAGCGTAACTTTATATAGGTTGGCTTCCAACCTACCCAGCAACGTCGAGGCGTCCAGCCCTGAGTCCTGATGGGGAGCTATGACCGATCCGCGTTCGCCGTCTTTCCATTGGGCGATCTGCGTTTGTGGTTCACGGGCTTGGCGGACCAAGGCGTCTCGTCTGTCGATACATCCAGGTAAAATTGAGCAGAGTCGCTAAGTTCGCCCTGCAAGCGCCTTGGCCTCTCCTCTCTCGTACCGTTCGAATGGGACGTCGACCCGTTCAGCCCCTGAACCTGGGTCGGACGGAAATCACTTCTAGCCACAGTGTCTAGTACTTGAAGCATCTGCTCTACTGCTTTTCGCTGGGCGTCGATGGCTCCTACCAAATCATTCACGATTTGCTTGTCCTCCACCCTCTTGATGTGTCTCAGGCTCCCTTTGACGTACGCTAGATGTCGGTCGGCCTCTCTGAGCCGGTCCTTGGCTGGCAACAATTCGGTTTTAGACAACATAATGCCCGCTAGGTAACAACAATATCCTGGCTCAAGCAAGCGAATATACCACAATATGTTGTGGTCATTGGATGCCGCCGAACTCCGCTTGCCCCGTTCTCGAGAATCGAGTTCTCGCGCTTTAGCATCACGAAGCGAGAATCAAATGAACAGAAAGTGAGTCCTTTGCGTCTAGGCTAGCGCCGATCAAACATCGGCTTTGACAAAACATTCCGGATCAGAACAGCCAATGCCAAATGCGTTCCATAAGCGGCGGACTGCGATTAACCTGTTGGGGATCGTCGTGCTAGTACTTGGCATCGCCAGCGCCAACATAGTCTATTGGAGGGAGGAGGATCGTTCGCCGAAGCAAAAAGAGAATCAGGGAGCGTCCAATGTGGAGAACGGCTGGAAGGATAGCACACTGTCGCCAGACGACTCAAAGGGGTCGTCTCGCGACATTGAGATGCTTTACGGAAAGCTAGGAGCTCTACTTATAAGCTCGTGGCATCGGTGCGAGGAGCTTTTGAGCGGTCCTAAATCGGGAGCAACAGTGATCGGCGTGATTTCGGCGGTTTTGGCGTTCACCTGTTTCGTGGCGGCCAATCGCCCACGCCGCTAGCCTGCACCGCTCTTAGAGCGGCAACCAAACGTAATTTGTGGAAAATGAGATGATCGGGGCTCGTCGTAACTAAGGGATGACGGTCGGGCGAATCCGCCGCGGCGGATGAACCTAAAACCGCAGATGTTGTTAGCCCCTTGAGGCTCATTTGTCCCGCTTCGCGGGACGAATTCGCCCTACCAGCTTTCAGCGAAGGTGGTCTCCAGCTTCCGCCGGAATCTACTAATGCGTGGGGGGTGGTAAGTTTCAGAGAGCCGAGTCCCATCTTTTTCGCGATCGACTTTCGACAGGTGTTGAGGCAAAGTTACGGCCTATTTCCGTTCCCCTGAACCTTGACGCGCTCTCTGCTCGCAATTATTCTGGCCGATTTATGAATAAGACCCTGCGGTTTGTCTTTCCTC
>JBAUZZ010000232.1:0-8657 GCA_049585495.1 Chthoniobacterales bacterium
CCACAAGAGCCTGGGCATCCTCGTCCTTAAACTTCTTGTTAAAGGCGGGCATTTCTCCCTTAACTCCGTTAAGGATGATCGATTTGAGACGTGAATCTGACTTGGTAAGGCCGTGAAGATCAGGGCCCTCGTCCCCAGTTGCATCGGCTCCATGGCAGTGAGCGCAGTTAAATGAGAAGAGCTTTGCGCCTTGAGCGGCTAGCGGTTGCTTGGCAGGTTCGAATGTTTGTTTAGCTGCCATGGCGACCATCGGCGCAGGCGAGCGCTGATTCGTCTGCATGAAGCGAGCAAAACCAAGCGTGGCGCCAACAATTAGTCCAGACACCGTGACGCTGGCGCACAGCCCGATAGCGGCGATTGATCGAAAGTAGCGTTTCATAATCCCTTATTTCGAGAGCAGCATCTCGCCCCCCCAGAAACCGGCAATACTGACCAGCGCAGCGGTGAGAATCATTATCGCCAGATAAATGTAGAAGATGCCCCTTGATGTGTTCGTTCCCACAATCAAGCGCCAGACGCTCAGAGCGATCAGCAGTGCAAACGAGGGCCAAACGAAATAGTGATGGAAAAGCGTGGCGCCAGTGCCGGCAATATCCCATTTAGTCAGGACAAGCCCGGATATTACTGCGGGGAAAGCGCCGAGGGTGCCTAAAAAGCAAGGCGTAGAACCCGGCGGAATGTAGGCTGTGGCGGAGGTTCTGATTTTTGATGAGGCAAGCACAGCCATCAAAAAGGGTGGACGCGATCGCCAGAGCAATGGGCAGATGCGTGCTACCCCCATGGATGAGGAATCAAAAAGGTTCACGGGCGCTAGATCTGTAAGGCGCCTGGCTCAGGCGCCGTACGGCTTTGGTGGTCCCGGCTGCTGAGCCAGCCGCCCTACCATGCTTCAGCTTTTGAGGGCAGGTGAAGTCAGAGGCTTCGCCTTACTTATCCAAGGGGAGAATCGATGACCGCGAGGGAATGTCGGTTCTCCACGTAATTGACGGTGGTAATTCCTAGCACGGAGCGCAGTTTGTCGGCCGGTACCTTCATCGGACCTGCCTTAGGCGCAGTGCCGGGCGCGGGCTGCGGAAACGCAGTGGACATCGCGGTGTGGAAGGTAATGTTGCCTTCGACTTTCTGGACGATCTGATGGATGTGGCCGTTCAGCACGTGAGCCGATCCGAACCGCTTCAGCAGGCTGAGCGCGCGCGCTCCGTCGTCTGTACCCCAACCCCACTGCGGATACACTGTCCAGAGCGGAACATGGGCGAAAAGCACCACCGGTGTACTGTCGGAAAGACTACTCAGGTCCTTCTCCAGCCAATCAAGCTGATCATTTCCGAGAATGCCGAGACCGCCTTCCGGGATATTTACAACGTTTACGAGGCCGGCAAAATGTACGCCCTTGTGGGTGAAGCTATACCAGCCATTGCCTAGCGTTCCTTTACCAAAACGTTCGCGATATTGAGCGCCGTTGTCACTGATGACGTCGTGCTCACCAGGAACGAAGAAAATATCGTTCACTCCGGTCTCTTTGACGATCTGACTGACGGTGTCGAACTCCTCGGACTCGGAAAGATGGCTCAGATCACCGGTGTGAATAATAAAGTCTGGCGGTTTGGGGAGCGCTTTGATCTTTGCAACTGCCGCCCGCATCGTCCCGATGACATCTTTGTTGGCGTCTTTGTTGAAGCCGATATGGCTATCGCTGATCTGTACGAAAGTAAAATCAGCGCCAGGCACTTCGACTGCTCCAGCCGGGGTTCCGAGTAATCGGGAGACGGCTACGCCCCCGGTCAATGTAAAGACGACACCGGTACCGGCCCAGGCCATGCATTTCAGAAAGCCGCGTCGGTCGATGCCATCGTCGTTCGTGTTAGTATGGATAAAGTTTGACATAGGATCTTCGATTTTGATGTGAGGCCAGGAAGAACAATCTTCCGTTCACTGGGTACATACCGAGCGGGGTGCGACTTTATTCCCTCGGAATCGCAAGGAATAATTCACCGCCGCAGGCGGTACTCTATCTCTGGGGAGTCGGTTCCAACTTAAATTGCAGAATGTCTTATGCTCCGCATTCAAGCGAAAAATGATAACGAGGACGATTGGCCGCAGCTGCTGGTAACTGTTGTTCTGTTCTTCGCGTTGCTGGTCTCCTTGGTTGTTGAACTCCTTTCGTTGGGTCGGCTCTGATCCACTAGACCACCGAATTTCAATGCATCTGAATCCTACTATTAGTGCCAACGGTGTCAGGAAGCCGCACGAAGCATCAGCTGTGGTTCGCGCTGGTGTGCCATCGGTTGCTAACGCTCCTTGGAATAAGATCGGACGTGAGGCGGTAGAAGAAGTAGACGATAGTGGGCGGCAAGCGTCCATGAACGACGAAACACTACGCACCCGTTTCGAAAGTCAGATGTTGCCGCTTATGGGTGAAGCGTACAACCTGGCGCAGTGGCTGATGAAAAACCATCAAGATGCACAAGATGTGGTTCAGGAGGCTTATCTCCGGGCGTTCCGGTACTTCGAGGGGTATCATGGAGAATCAGGGAAAGCCTGGCTACTGAAGATTGTCCGTAACGTTTGTTTGAACTACTTCTCAAACCGGCGGGCGGAAGGAGATGTTGCGCTGGTGGATGATACCTGTCTGGAAGTTGAGGACCTGGCGCCACTGCCGTCAGTGGTCTTGGAGAAAAAAGGCACGATCGAGGCCGTGCGAGCGGCCATCGAAGCTTTGCCGGCCGACTTCCGTGTTGTGATTGTGTTGCGCGAAATGGACGGTCTTTCCTATAAAGAGATTGCGGAAGTAACGGGCGTGCCGATCGGCACCGTGATGTCCCGGCTCGCTCGCGCTCGTCAACATCTCGGCACGCTCCTCGCAGAGAAGAAAGAATTGGGTCACCTATGAACTGTCAGGATTGCCGAGATTTTGTGGACGCTTACTTGGATAACGAGCTGGATGCGGCTAGTGCGATTCGCGTCCAGCAGCACCTGCATGAATGCAAGGAATGCCGAGATGCTCTTGGATCCCGACAAACCCTGCAGACTTTGCTGCGCCGTCAAGAAATACGGTTCGAGCCTCCACCCGAACTGCGAGGGAGCGTGACCCGCCTTCTGGCGCGGGAAGTTGCCACCGCTGAAGCGGTTGCCCGTAAGAGGCGCGTCGTTCCGCTATTTATTCCCTGGGCGATCGCGGCGGCGTTGGTCTTCTTCGCTGGATTGATTTGGTTCAACTCAACGGCTCCGTTTCGTGCGGCGGCACAAGGACCAATCGTGGCGGAGATAACCTCGAGCCACATCCGTTCGCTCTTAGCAGATCATTTGCTCGACGTTCCATCCTCTGACCAGCATACGGTGAAACCCTGGTTTGCCGGAAAGATCGAATATTCGCCGCCAGTGAAAGACTTGGCTGCACAGGGATTCCGGTTAGCTGGGGGGCGCCTGGACTATGTGAACAACCGGGATGTGGCCGTTCTGATTTACGATTATAACAAGCACGTGATCAGCCTATTCGTCTGGCCAGTTAGTGGCAAGCCGCCGTTGGGTGAGTCAGTGTTCACGCGGGACGGTTATAATATCGTGCACTGGGCAGACAACAGGATGACCTATTGGGCCGTGTCGGATGCAGAGAAGGATGTACTGAGGAAATTCTGCGACACGATCAAGGACTGACGTGCTTGGAAATGGACCAAACGAGTGACCGCCGCCCGGAAGAATAGATCCAGGAGGGATTGTTGGCGAACTTGCCTTTGGCCGCAGCAGAGCCAAGAATACTGAGTCACACCGGGTCTCATGACTGGTCTGGAAGTACGACTGCGCAAAATTGGGAATCCTTAGAAAAATGCCGTAAAGACTCGCTTGAACGGGACGTCATGATACAGCGACCAAAGCATATCAGCAGCAGTTTTGACGCGGCACTTTACGGCTTAAGGAACGACGTTTTGATGATGTCTAGCCTTACAGATCGGATCTTTCAGACCGCGTTCGAGGCTTTACTAAATCGTGATAGCGAAAGTTGCGATCAGGTCGTTGCAGACGATAAAGAGGTCGACATTCTCGAGAAGCAGATTGATCAAGATGGGGTAAGTTTGCTTATTCGGTTTCACCCGGTTGCATCCGATATGAGGGAGGTTGTCTCTGCGATGAAGATCAGCGCAAATTTGGAGCGTATTGCGGACCAATCCATCACTATCGCACGAAGAGCCAAGCACCTGAATAATAGACCAGCGGTGCGGGAACTCGCCTTGTTGGAGCCGCCTTATCGGTTAGCCGTAGGGATTTTTCGCGATAGCATCCGCGCGTTTGCAGACCGTGACTACGAGCTTGCACGGTCGCTCAAGCCAAAAGACAGAGAGCTAGACGCCTTAACCGATGACCTCAATGAAAAGCTTGTTGAGCGAGCTACCGCGGACTCTGAGCTCCTGCCAAGTTACGTGGATCTTATCTTTGTTGCTCGCGCCCTTGAACGCATCGGGGATCATGCTACGAACATCGCAGAGGATTCTTTCTGGCGCGACCAAGCCGCTGACATTCGCCATACCTACAGCCCAAAAAAAGAATCCTAGCGAGCACGCTCAGAGGCGGCACTCGACGCAGGAATAGGGGGTACCAAGGAAAATGCATGGACGGATTCCCAATCTGTCCTATCGCTTCTCACCCCTTGGCTTTAAACGTATCCAGGCGCTGTTGTCACCGTCGCACAGATTCCTCGGGCGCCGTCCTTCACCGCGCGAAAGACCTGGCCCGCGCCTGAGTTCTCAGACCTGACCCTGCAGGGGAATAATGTACAGTTCCACGCTGTATAATACATATAGAAAGTGAGATTTACATGAAGTTACAATATTTCGTCGGTTCTATCCTATTAGCCGCTGCTAAGAACTATTTGCGTCTACCAATACTACTATCAGTCGGAGCTGCCGCTCTCGGGACGGTATCAACGACGTTGGCCGCCAACTACAATGATCTCGTGGCACAGGGATATCGATGGGTGACTGTGGACGGCCCATATGGTTGTCCTTCTAAAGCGGATCTACAGCAAATCACCAAGTACCGGACTGATGACGCGGAGCTGGCAATGGTAGGGCAACTACGGGCGTATTACATTATACCAGGAAACGTCGTTCAGGTAGTTGAGGAGGATACAGTCTCGGGCATGTCAAAGATCCGTGCCGCCGGAATTGTGAAAGATCTTTGGACATTCACGAGATTCCTAAGCAGGCGTCCGATCAAGGACACGTACGGGGTTATTGAGACCCCTGAAACGGTCGCTTTTGAGCCCGACGACCATATTAGTCGCTATGGAAGCCGTTGAAGGGCTAATCACGGAAACGTTATATTATGGGTTCACTTCCACTGTTTATCGTAGACCTGCAGAGCGCGAAGAGAAGGCTCCGCAAAATGTTCGAAATGCCCGCCTATTGCGGATCTCGTCCGGGATACGATGGCGTTGTCCAGCGTTGCAGAGAACGGGCTGTCTCCCTTCCTAAGCCGGTGAGGCGTTATCAGATTCGAACAGGCGGTTGCAAGGATGAATGGCGTGACGAAGGTCGTTTGGACGAGGGCTAGGCTGGCGCCTGGTCACCGGTGTCCAAAGTAAGCGCGACAAAGCAAATCGATCGGATTTGACGGTGGGTCGCAGGCCGATAAGTCCGAGTTCTTTGGGAGCGAGCTCTGCGGTATTTCTTCCTCGCTCTCGATAAGCATATGGCTTTAAAGGACGAGAACGATTCCTCTCCCTGATGCTTTCCGAAATTAAATGTGCGCAGCCGATTGAATCGTTTCCGAGTTTCAATGTTCGAACGAGGCAGGAGCCAGATAGCGTGATTAGATTAGAGATAATGAGGGTAGACGGAACTTTTGCGCGCGAGGAGATTTTATAAAGAGGGGCGAGAAATTTCGATGAGGGACACGGCAGGGAAAAGCATAGTGTGCGACGCGTGGCGGCTCGCTAAAACGTATTGGACATCCGAAGAGAAATGGTCGGCCTGGGGACTCCTTGTCGCCGTGGTCGCGCTCAACCTCGGCAACGTCTACATCAGCGTGCGCATCAATGATTGGAACAGAAGCTTCTACGGTGCACTCCAGGCATTCGATAGCGGCGAGTTGTTCCGTCAGCTGGGTATTTTCTGTGTCTTAGTCGCTTTCGCTATCTCGATGTCTGCCTATGCGCTTTACCTCAACCAGATGCTGCAGATACGCTGGCGGCGCTGGCTGACACGGAAATATCTCGGCGCTTGGCTCGCTGACCGCGTCTATTATCATTTGCAGCTGGGGAGCACGACCGACCCGCCGGGGCGAGATTCGTCGGGAGCGGACAACCCCGACCAACGAATCGCAGAGGACATCAACCAATTTACCACCTATGTGCTTAGCTTATCGATCGGCCTTCTTACGTCGATCGTCTCCTTGGTTTCCTTTCTTATCATCCTCTGGTGGCTCTCGGGACCTGTGGAGATCCCGTTCGGCAAGTGGGGAACAGCACACGTACCTGCCTATTTGGTCTGGGCAGCGTTACTCTACGCCGGCATTGGTACTTGGCTCACTGTAAAAATCGGTCGGCTGCTGGTGCCGTTGAATTTCGCGCGGCAGCGCTTTGAGGGCGATTTCCGGTTCAGCCTGCTGCGCTTGCGGGAGAACGCGGAGAGTGTTGCCCTCTACGGGGGCGAGTCGGTCGAACTTGGCCTTTTCAACGAGCGCTTCGGAAGCGTATTCGAGAACTTTCGCCGGATCATGAAGCGGCAAAAGCGCCTTAATTGGTTTACGTTGGGCTACGCCCAAGTGGCGGTCATCTTTCCCGTGGTGGTGGTCTCGCCGCGTTACTTTGCGAAGCAGATCGGGCTAGGTGGCTTGATGCAGGTGGTCAATGCCTTCGCCTTCGTGCATAACTCGCTCTCCTTCGTCATCAACGCTTACACGGACATCGCCGCGTTTCAGGCTGTGACGCAACGACTGAACGGATTCGAGAAGCGGCTGCTTGAAATCCATGAATCAAGTCGTGCGTCGCAGGGGATCGTCGTTCGGCGTGGAGGCGTTGGCGTCGCCGTCGAGGACCTCGATCTCGACCTGCCGGATGGCACTCCACTTTTGCGTGGCGTCGCCTTCGAGACCACCGCGGTGAGGCGGTGTTGGTCACCGGTCCTGCGGGCGCGGGCAAGAGCACGTTGCTGCGGGCAATCGCTGGGATTTGGCCATTCGGCCGCGGCGAGATCAGGCTTGGCGAAAGGCGAATTCTCTTCGTGCCGCAACGGCCCTATCTGCCACTCGGCACTCTGGCCAGCGCGCTACTCTATCCGCTGGGAGCGCGATCGCGTGGGAACGCTGATCCGCACGGCGATAAACGCCGCTTTCCGACGGCGCGACTCACTGCAGTGCTCGAAGAGGTAGGACTCGGCGCGCTCGCAGGCGAACTCGATATGGTTGAGCACTGGTCTCAGCGGCTGTCGCTTGGCGAACAGCAGCGACTTGGCTTCGCCAGGATTCTCCTTACTGAGCCGAAGCTCCTCTTTCTGGATGAGGCAACATCGGCCCTCGATGAGCCCTCCGAGGCGCATCTCTATTGCGTGCTGCGCGCTGCGCCATGGCGGCCTACCGTGGTGAGTGTCAGCCACAGAAGCACTCTGCTCAATTTCCACGAGGAGGTCTTAGATATAGCCGCCTTCAGCCTAGGGGCAGAGCAGCCGCCCGCGAGGTTAACATGCGATCTCCCCATCGGCATCCTTACCGCCGCACGTCCGAACTGCGTTCCTTGGCCCAGAGGTAGCGTCTATGGTTTCGCCTCTGCTCGCACTGGCTGACGATCCTGCAATCATTCCTAGCCAGTTAAAGGTCAGGCACGCAATCCCGCTCAGTCGCCAGGATCGACCGAAGGACTTCGTGTGGCTCCGAGCGGTAACGTTTCCGGGGTTGCCGCTGTGATTCTTGCAACGTCTCGGCGTGTGCCGGACCCGTCGCTTAAAGGGTAGGTGATCATCCGACGTTCCAGGTTGATCTCCGCAACACTCTTGGATTTTCGTTCATTTGGAGTGGTTGGCGCACGATCGCTGGCAACGAGGCGATTCATATGATCCGCAAAGGCCTGGCGTGCCGAAGCAGGCCGGCGGTGAGGGTCGGTCTGCTCCATCGCTTTATCGTTGATATGTTTGGAATTAAAGTCTGAATTCAGTTATTGCCCGCTGGGCGCTTATCCACTTTTCGGAGTCGGCTTTCGTCATTTCGTTGTTGTCGAGTACGGCTGCGCTGCCTTTCCTGCTCTTTACTTTACCAGCCGGGTTTTTGGCGGACGCGGTCGACCGGCGACCCTTGCTGCGGACGATCAACCTTTGGCAAGCGCTGGTGGCCGGTGCGCTCGCATTCCTGGGTTTCCGCGCCATGCTCTCCCCCGCCACGCTTCTGGTCGGTTCGCTCGCCTTGGGCATGGGCTTCGCCTTCAACGCGCCCGTCTGGACCGCGCTGATCCCGGATGTGGTCCCTGAAAACGAGCTGCCTTCGGCGGCCACGCTGGGCTCGCTCCAGATGAATCTCTCGGGTATCTTCGGCCCGGCCCTGGGCGGCTTTTTGCTTGCCCTTACCGCCCGCCAGTCGTCTTCGGTCTGAACGCCTTGGGTTTCTTGGGGGTCGTGGCGGCCCTGCGCGGTGACCATCACCGCCGAAACCCGGCCAAACCCCCGGCCGGCGCG
>JBAUZZ010000233.1:0-2635 GCA_049585495.1 Chthoniobacterales bacterium
TGGGCACTGGGAACGATTATGGTGGTTGGACCGAAGGCGCTGGATTTCTACGACGACTTTTCCAATCACTGCGCGACGCTCGTCAAGTCTGACGGCAAGGACATCCTGTCGGTGACGATGCACCTGAGGTCTGAAGCGGATGCGGAAGCCGATGCCGAAGCGATCATTCCAGAAATCACTGACGACGACCGGTCCCTTGGAGGGGAATAGCGCTCTAGCGGTACGCGAGCTTTGGCCTTCCCCGCCGGCAAAAGGCGAGAGAGCCTGCAGTGAAACTGATACATCCGCGTGGCAACGGAGTAATGCGGGTACATCGGCTGGAAGCGAAGTCCGAAACGGGTAGATTGAAAACGTCCAAATAATTCACGCGAAGCTTTAACCTATGAATGAACGAATCGTCATTGATCCGAAGATCTGCCACGGCAAGCCAGTGATTCGCGGAACGCGGATGCCGGTGGCGCTGGTGGTGGGAGGCCTCGCGGGAGGAATGAGCTTTGAGGAAGTTCAGCACGAATATGATCTCAGCATCGAAGACATCCGCGCGGCGTTAAAGTTTGCCGGAGAACTGATCGAGCAGGAGCAGTATCATCCGTTACCCGGCTCTAGATGATCGATGCGGTTTCTCATCGATGCCAACATGCCGCGTTCAACCGCCGGGTTGCTCAAGCGTTACGATCATGAGGCAACGGATGTTCGTGACATCGGAATGGAGAGCGCCCCCGACAGCGACATCGCAGCTTACGCACAGCAAACGCTCGTGACACGCGACTTTGATTTCGCCAACATCCGCAACTATCCGCCGGCGCAATATGCCGGGCTTCTGGTGTTGGCACTGCCGGACGACGCAGTGGCGACTTTCGTGCTCCGCGTGATGGAGTCGTTTGTTTCTCAAAAAGAACTGGTCGAAGGGCTGTCGGGCCGGCTGGCTATCCTTGAGCCGGCGCGTGTGCGCTTTCGACCGCCAGTGAGTTGAGCGGAGGCAACGCACTTTGAACGGCGATTTTTCCCCTCGCACCCTTGGAAAACGGATGCCGAAGCGATCATTCCAGAAATCACTGACGACGACCGGTCCAATAATGGCGCTGCACCATCCGGAGCCATGATTTTCCTATAGTGCTATATGCAAGCATGGTTTCGTTTAGATACAGCGCCGAAATACACAGGCCAGGCGCTCCAAGAGCGCCCGTCCGAGGTTCGCCCCAAAATAAAACCGGAGAGGATCGCTCCTCTCCGGCCAAAGGACTGCACTGTCTATCTATCTTTTTCGTTCCGGCCCGTTCGCCGGGGTTTTCGACTCCTCGGGCTTGCGCTGCGTGAATTGCCAGGACAGCACATTTACGTAGAGACGTGACCGTTTCTTGCCCTCATCATCCTCCCAGCGATCCTGTCGAAGGGATCCTTCGACAAAGATCTCCCGGCCGCGCCGGGCGAGCTTCGCGAAGTTCTCGGCTGCAGCGCCCCAGATCTTGAGATCGACAAAGGTCGTAATCTGCTGACGCTCCTCCTGCTGGTCGTAGTAACACTCGTTCCCCGCCAGGGCTGCGTTGACCACCTTGATTTTCCCGGCTTGGGCGAGCTCGGGATCGGCAGTCAGGTTTCCGGTGAACAGGATTCGATTGATGTTCATATATTTGGTTTCTCTTTTGGGTTTTGGTGACGTGTGTGTCACGGGTTTGTTTTGTGTTTTGATATCCGGACTGGCATATCAGGAAAGGACTTACTTATACAAAGATTACATAGGTTGCTTATTGCCGAACCTCTAGCCGATCATCCCGGCCTCCCGAAACGAGAAATAGCCAGGCGTGCCGTTCCCGGGCTGACCGATGATTACGTGATCCAGCAGTGGGATCTGGAGCAACTTTGCCGCGTCCGCCAAGCGCCGGGTAAGCCGCGCATCGGCATCGCTGGGCCTCGGATCGCCCGAGGGGTGGTTATGCACCACGACCAATGAATATGCCGAATGCGCGATTGCCGGCTTAAACACTTCCCGTGGATGCGCCAGGGCTTCGTTCACGGTGCCGATCGAGACCGTCTCAACCTTGATCAACCGCTGCTGCGTGTTCAGCAGAACCGACAGAAGCATCTCGCGATCGGCGCAGCGCAAGCGCCCGCCAACGAGCCGGCAAACGGCATCGGGGCTCGAGACCGGCTCACCAGCGACCTCTTCCTGAACAACCGCGGACGCAAAGCGCAGGGCCGAGACCACCCGCAGCGCCCTCTCCTCCGAGGTAAACTCGCGCAACTGCTCCAACCCGGCGCGCCCCAGAGCCGAAAGCGAACCGAAATGACCAAGCATCTGGTCCGCAGCTTGCCCGTCGTTCAACAACACCGAAAGATGTTCTCGGTTTGACAGTATATCTGGCCCGAAACGAAGAACCCGATCGCACACGGAAGCTTGGTCTTTGTCTGTCGTGTCCGCTCGGAACAAAAACATCTGCTGCATATTTTTTGTCCCGAGCGGACCGAGCAATCGGTTCCGCGACCACGGTGCAACAAGGCCTGAGGTCAAGGGCGCGGGAGCGGCGACCCGGAATAAGTGCCTTTAGGCCGAGCGAGAGCGAGTTATGCCGGAAGCGCGCAACCCTTGACGTAAGGCCGCGCCGTGGCAAGAGGAGAGGTTTTAGGAGAACCCGGG
>JBAUZZ010000234.1:0-1917 GCA_049585495.1 Chthoniobacterales bacterium
GGTCTAACGGTAAGCCTTCTTCTGGTCCGCAAACGCTCTTTCGCCCTCGATCTTGTGTTGCAGTTTCATTAGTCCATCCAGAAGGGCTTCCGGACGGGGCGGACAGCCGCTGACGTAAACATCCACCGGAAGAAGTAGATCGATTCCTTGAAGAACGGCGTAGCTTCGGTACATGCCTCCGGACGAGGCACAAGCGCCCATGGCGATCACCCATTTCGGTTCCGGCATCTGGTCGTAGATTCGTTTGACTGCGAGGGCCATTTTGTAGGTAACGGTGCCTGCCACGATCATGACATCGGATTGCCTCGGGGAAAATCGCATCACTTCCGCACCAAACCGAGCGATATCGAACCGCGCGCATGCGGTGGCCATCATCTCGATCGCGCAACAGGCGAGGCCCATTGGCATTGGCCAGAGAGAGTTTTTCCGCATCCAGTTGATGCACGCGTCCAACTTGGAAATAATCACGTTGCCCTCGATTTTTGAGTCGTAGGCAGCCGGGGCAATTGTTGCCATAAGAGAAGCTCAGGGTTCGGCTCCGGGGAGGCAAGTGAAATATTTCACATCCAGTATTTCCCGTCGCCAAGAATGCGATGGGATCCAAGAGAAGTGGCTAGGGAGGGAATCGAAGCTCCGACACGAGGATTGGGTACTGATTTCGAATATCGCAACGGGAACAAGTACTGGATCGAGCCCAAAGGCTACAACAAGCCTTTGTGAACGGCACCCTCGGGAAGCAAGCGCAGCACCGGCTCGGCCTCTATTCCAGATCAATTGGTTTATTCAAGCGACGGTCCTTTACAGACTCTCCGAATGTCATCGTTTTGATGTCCTGCTCTTCGCCTTCGCATCGGAACCGGTAAAACGCGGGACAAAATTGTTAAAACGGCGATCTTTGAAGGGTTAGACATCATTGCCGCCGCCGACCGCAACGAACTCAAAAACGTTACGGCAGCGACTAAGACTGCTGAAAAGACAAGGCTAAGCTTGTTACACTTCAGATTCGGTTAACTCAGGATGAACCAGATTAAATCAAAGAAATGGTTAAACGCGATGGAAACAAAAAGGCCGTCTCAATGGGCTCGGGAAAATCATCTTGCCGGGAGTCGAACCCCCGGCGGCGTGGATGTAGTGCCCTGCGCCCTACCAAAGTAGCCCCAGATGCCCTTCCGGGCCGTGTGAGGTTGTTGCAGGAGATTAAAGCACACGGCTCGGAGCTTTTTGTGTTATCGCGTTAGTTGGGGCTGGTAATAAGACTTAGCTCTCGAGTATCCAGCACGCCAGGCGAAGCCTGGAGTCTGAGTTCCCTTCTACTCAAATTAGGACGCTGCCGATGCTTAGCCTTCGCGTACCTAAAAATCCGGCTCGTTAGTTGACTTACAATAGCGTATAACGACACAGCCAACGTTACAGGGATGCCGAGCAAATCCACCAAACTCCATCCGGACCAGATAGCCGCGCAGCGCATCAAAAGCGCGGCTGAGAGCCGGGCCGGGTCCTCAACCTCATGAACCTTGGTATCTCGGACCTACCAGAATCCATCGGTCAGCTGGCGCGGTTAAAGTGGTTTCGTGACCTTTCTTTGCGAAATTCTCAACTGGTTTGCCCCGGATGTTCACATCGACGCAAGTAGTGATTTGCTGTCGCTCGCCGTCCTGGGAAGGGTAAAACTCGTTGTTAGCTAGCGATGCATTAAACAACTGCGGTGCCTTTCGGTGTGTAGTTAACTTCGGGCTCTGCGGTGAGATTTTCCGTGAAGAAGACTCGATTGATATTTATAGCAATATTCGATTTCTTTTAGCTTTGATGTTAAATGTTGAAGTGCTGATATCGTATCAAACTTCCAACAAGGTCAGGCAGCGGGCCCGGCATCGGAAACGCAATGATGAATGATTTTACTCCACGAGCCCAACAGGT
>JBAUZZ010000235.1:0-3981 GCA_049585495.1 Chthoniobacterales bacterium
TACCGCCGAGGTCAAATTGGTAGACTGGAATATTCCGAGCCGAGCAGCTCCACGCTCCTGAATTCATCAGCTCCGGATATCGACACGAATCAACAACTCGGAATATTCCGGAACTCGGAATATCGGACAATAGAGTACGTTAAGCCTCAGACTGCACCGTAAACACGGCCTTCGAGATGGGATGGGCCGAGTTCAGTAACAGCAATTTGCTTTTCGAGGCTGAAGCACAGTTTGATGTGCTTGTGACTACGGACCAAAACTTGCGTTATCAGCAAAACCTTGGGAAGTAAGGCTTCCGGGAAGCGAATTAACCACAAAACCGTGTTGAATGTTTTTTGTTTTTCATCGTTTATCTACCCCGGAGGTTTTCATGAAGCGAACACGGAAAGTCATTTGCATAGCCGCTTCCTTTGTGTTGGCACTTAATTTTGCCGCCGGGCTCGTATTCTACTTGTTCGAACCCGAATCGGTCCGCTCAGATCCGGCCGCATCTGCGCCGTTTTCTTCCAATAACGGCGTTATCTACCTTGATCAAAGCTGGTTCCGAATCCGACCGGGACACATGGTACTGGATACCGCAGGGAACCGTCGTGACGTCGTATGACATCTTCCTGAACTTGGAGTGCGCGGACAGCCAGGAGCTCTTCCGGTCGGATGCGAATATCGAGCGCTATGGCCTGACCCCCTCCCCGACGAATCCTGCGACTAATCCCGATGGCTTGCCTATTGGCGTGACAAAGGAAGTGACCACAGAAGGCCGATGGAAGGGCGTTGACGCGGGCATCAACTGTGCGGCCTGTCATAACTCGGAACTGTTTTATCAAGGAAAACGGATTCGCATCGATGGCGATGTTGGAATGCATTTCCAGATCCAGGCTTTTTTCCATGCTGTCGACGATGCAATGCAGGCGACACTGCATGACTCGGCAAAGTTCGATCGTTTAACGGCACGAATCGGAGCATCGACTTCAGACGCCAAGAGTGAGCTGCGCGAACGCTTCGGCAGAGACGCCGAGCGTATTCATTACTACATGAATCGCATTTTGGTCACTCCGCACGAGTGGGGACCGGGACGTATAGACGCCCTCAATCTGATTATCAACCGCGAGGTTACTATCGGGCCGAAAATTCCTGAGAACTGGTTTGTCCCCCTCGCACCGGTCAAGCCTCCCTTCCTGTGGAATGCACCGCAGGGGACGTGGACGCAATGGAGCGGCATTGCGCAAGATCCGATCGGCCGTAACTTCGGTGAAACCCTCGGCGTTTACCTGCCCATGGACCTGACCTCGAAGACACCCGAGGAAGGTCTTTTTGATTCGAACTCACGCCTGCTCAACCTTGAGAAGATCGAGGATTTGTTGAGTCGTTTGGCGCCTCCCAAATGGCCCGAGGAGGTGTTGGGGAAGATCGATCGGGCTAAAGCAGCAGAGGGCAAGAAGCTTTTCGCCAACCACTGTGTAGAGTGCCACAATTCCTATCCCTACACATGGACCGAACCGAACAAGTTCGGTAAGCGCTTCCTTGAAGTTGGAATAGTGCCACAAAAATACGTAGGCACAGATCCGATGCAGTTCGAAGATTTCCAGCCGTACGTGTTGACTGCCCAACTAGCCCCTTATTTACCGCCGCCGTTCAAGGGCAGGGATCTTATCCCCACGATTGTCCTTTTCAATTGGGTGCGCGAAACTCTTTTGGAAACAGCATTGAAGAAACTCAATCTGACCCCGGAAGAGACCGTCAAAATCCACGGGTATCGGGACTTCCGTTTCCGCGTCCGCAGGAGCGCTCATACAAGGCCGCGCCTCGAGACGGAGTATGGGCAGAACCGCCTTACATGCACAACGGGTCAGTGCCCAATCTTTACGAGATGCTGATTCCGGCCGCGCAGCGTACGAAGAAGTTCTACGTCGGGAGAGATTTCGATCCGGTCAAGGTGGGAGTGGACACTACTGGAAATTCTGGGAAGTTCCTCTTCGATACGACTTTGGAGGGAAATTCAAACGCCGGACATTCGTTTGAAAACGGTCCTCTTGGAAACGGAGTTATCGGTCCTCTGCTGACCGACGAGGAGCGCTGGGAGCTCATCGAGTATCTGAAATCCATCCCCGACGAGGCAGGCCGGGTCACACCGTTCGGCGGCCCGCCAGATGCTACCACCGGGCATGTTAAATGGGAAGGACCGACGGGAAAGTGATCCCATGCTAATCGGAGGATAGCTGTGTCAGATCACATAGACGGTCCGCGCCAGATTGGTGACCCAGCGAGCGACCTTACCGATCTGTTCGCTTTCACCAGCCCTGAAAACCCCGCCCATACCGTGCTGACCGCAAATGTTTTTCCCTCGGCGGGGATAAGCGCCGTATTCTCCAACGCGATCAATTATTCGATCGTGGTTCGCAGGTTGACCGTTGCCGGCACTGGCAACGATGCGAAGTTCAAGCCAGCCGATCAAGAGGTTCGCTTCAGCTGCCAGTTTGACGTCCTCCAACGTGAAGGTGAGAAGACTGTCCAGCGCGGCGTCTTGACATGTCCTGATGGCCAGACGCTGGGTTTTGCTGTGAATGACGAAAATGGGGCAACGACGCCAGATGGGGTGTTCCGCGTATTTGCGGGGCTGCGCTCGGACCCATTCTTACTTGCGTGGGTTGGTGGGCTGACAAGAGTTCCCAACCTGTTGCAGCATGACAATGTGCTGTCGATTGTCATCGAATTCGACACTGAACGTGTGCTCAATCCCAGCGAAGGGTCACTATTCGGAACGATTGCAGAAACCGTCCCTTTGCGTGGGAGCACTAATCCAGTTGAACATCCACCGGTGCGTTACGATTGGATCGGTCGGCCTGAGCAGACCAACATGCGCCTTAACAATGGGGGGTTGAAAGGGGCGGACGACCTGCGTGATTTGTGGAACCAGCAGACTCCATTTGCGGTCGCGGAAGAATTGCAGCCTCTATTCCACAAGCGTCTGGTAGATAGTTTGACCGAGTGGGACATGCGAGATGGCAAGGCGGACTGGACCTCTTTAGAGATAGTCGCCGTTGCCAACGTCTATCTGGGCGACTTTATGTTGTTCGACGTGTCCAAACCGATAAGTGACAGCAGCTACCTGGAAATCGAGAAGAGCACGCTCCGTGGAAAGCCATATCAGACGGGCGGAGGTCGTACCATCGATGCGAACGTTGTCGACATCATGGTTACGTGGATGGTGAACAACGATCGGGAATTCCTGCGAGGCGGCTCAGCGAGTCCGACGAAGCCAGGCACCAAGACCTTTCCCTACGAGGCTTCGCCGAATACCCAATTGCAGACCGTAGCCGACAGTGTTGACCTTGCGGCATCTCCGGATCAGGTTTGGGCTGTCATCGGACAATTTGGGGTCATGTGGAATCCGCTGATTGCCAGCATTAAGCTGACCGGAGAAGGCGTCGGTCAGTTGCGCACAATCGAGTTGATCGACGGCAAGCAGATCATCGACCGCCTGGAATTTATGGACAATTCGCAAAGGCTCTCTCGCTACACGAATCTCAGCGGAATTCCGGCCGTGGATTATACGGGAACTCTGGACGTTAAGTCCAAGGGGAGCGGCAGTTCGGTCGAGTGGCGCGTGCAGTTTCTGGCCGATAACCAACCAACCATTATCGTGAGGACTATCGCTGCAACTCTGATGAAACGAGGCTTCGAAGGCCTAGAAAAACGCTTTAGACCCCAATGATCGAAGCGCCGGAAGTTGATCTCGTTTCGCCGGTCACGGATGGAAACATTGCCGTCAACAACCTGGAGAGCGCGCGCCAACACTCCTGGAGCCGATTCTGGCGTGATCCGTTACGGTCAGGTATCGCAGAGTACATCGTAGAGCAGGAGCAATTGACGGCGCGGTTTGTCGGGGATCTAAGTGCGCTCGACCGCTTGGAAGCTCTGGTCAAACACCTCGATCGCACGGACGCCGAATCGCCGCGAACCGCGCTCATCCAAGCGCAGGTT
>JBAUZZ010000236.1:0-17895 GCA_049585495.1 Chthoniobacterales bacterium
AACTTTGGTGGCCATGTTGGCGAGGATGCCAGATCCCTAACCCGAAAATTTCCTTAACCCAAAATGAAAATTATTTTTGTCGACGAGGTGATCGGGGGTCGACGTAACCAAGGAATGACGGTAGGGCGAATCCGCCACGGCGGATGAGCCTAAACCGCAAACGTTATTAGCCCCTTGAGGCTCATTTGTCCCGCTTCGCGGAACGAATTCGCCCTACCGGCTTTAAGCGGCAAAAATCCTCGCGGAAATGCACGATGCAGAACTATAGAACTACAAATCCTTAGAGCTTTTCAGCGATGCAGGCTCGTCGATTCTCCCACCGTGTGATTTTTGCGGGCTACCGGCATTCCGAGACCCTCTCAACGAATCTCTCGTAGGAAACCGCGGTTCGCGTCTCGAGAACTCTCGCGATAAGACTTTTTATTTGTGCCCACACCGATCCGACCCGGTAGTCCGGCTGATGAATCCCAATCCGAAGCAATCCAGCGCCACGCATAAGGCCGGCGAGGCTGCGATTCCAGCCCAGGCTGACGATCTGGCGCCAGGTCGATCGCGTACTCCAGACAAGAGATCGCGACGAAATGAGCCGATCATCCTTGAATACCCGGACTCCTCCGATACTTGTTGTGTAGCGGAACCCGGCGAGCCGGACAGCCTCTCTGGCTTCGGTTCCGAGCAACCAGGCTGGCGCTACAAACCCCGTAATTCTGCGCGGCAGAAACCCCAAATCCACTAGACCACGCCGAAGAAGTTCGAGTGCTTCGTCGCGAGGAAGGTCATAGAATTCGGCCTCGCCGGCGGTGTAGAACTCAGTGGTGAATTTCACTAACGGAGAGTCGCCTGGCTTCGACAAGCGGCGATGAAAGTAACCGTGCAGAACCGCTTCATGACCGGCGGCCACCTGTAAACTCAGCCATTGCTGAAATGGCCGATGGTCACCAACCGGGGCTTTGCGATGATAATTCGGGACGACCAGAAGTGAAGTCTGGCTGACCCCGAGCCCAGCGAGCTGTTCCAGCATTCGCGTACAAGAATCCTGCGTAAGGGGCGAGACATCATGTAGCGAGACGACCAGGTTTGGCATAAGTCCCGTAAAGTCTCTCAGTTATCCCAAGCATGATGCAAAGCATCCCGCACACAATCGGAAGCCAATCGCCGTATTGCAAGTAGGGCGTCAGCGCCGTTGCGGGAGGAATATCGATCCGGCCGCGGATCAATTCACCCGCGCCGGCGTGGTCCGCACTCGCGACAATTCTTCCGACCGAATTCACGATCGCTGCACCCCCGGCGCGAGAACTGAAAATCAGCGGCCGTCCAAACCCAGTCGACCAAACCAGGAGGTTCTTGAACATCTGTGCGGCGCCGATTCGCGAAGGCGGTGCCGGATCAAGCAACACGATCAACACTTGGGCTTGACTTTGGATCGCTCCGCGAAGCAACAGCGGAGAGCCGGCTTCCCAGTTCAGTAGCGGCAACCAGGAAGCGCCTTTGTAGGAAAACGGATCCAAATGCTGGGCCGCCTGAGCCAGGTAAGGTCGAAAAATTGCGCCGCGAGCACGTGGGATCAACACCTTCTTGATCGCTTCTGGAATGAAAACAAGACAGCCCGAGATGGCGCGACCGGGTGCACTTGCTACTCCGGTCACAAGCCCGAGAGTTCTTCCAAAGGAAGCTGCGCTCAATTTCGCATAGTCGGACTGTCTTAACTCCGCGCGATTCCAGACAACCAGATCGGAAGTCAATGCGTCTTTGCTCAAGTCGATCAGCCGATCGACATTGTCAGTGTGAGAGAGCACAGAGCCAATCTGCCGCTGATCCAGGAGCACAGATTTTTGCAAACTGGCAAAACCTCCTAAGGCAATGAGAAAAATGCCGCCGAGCGTCATTATAAAGTCGAAGCGTGACGCCCAAGTCATGCGGCCCGGTTCCCGCACGAGCCGGCGAACCGTTGTAAGAGCAATTACGTTCGCAAAAACGGCAATAAAGGTTAGTCCGGAGGCTCCGGTGAATCGCGTTACCTGAAGCAGGGCGAGGTTATCGGCGAGCGGGATCCCGAGGAAATTCCAGCCAGGCATCAGGACGCTTCTCCCCCACTCGAGAAACGTCCAACATGAAGCAACAAGACAGGCTATCCGCAGATGGTCCAACGAAGCCTTCCAAGCCGCGCTTTGCCCGACCGAGCCGGGCAGGATCGGCCCGAGCCGTTTCCTCTCAACTCCGCCTGTTTGTCCCAGCGGCGGAAGCTCCACGAAGCGCCACAAAAACCAACTCCAGGTAATTCCGATTCCAGCCAGGCTTCCCACGTTTCCCAGCCAATCAGGCCATCGTCCGCCGGCACAAAGCCATCCAAAGGTCGCTGCTCCGAAGCTTCCCCCGAAAAGAAATCCGGACGCGATCGCCGTTAGCAGTCCACCCTTCCGGACAACCGTCCCCGTGAGAAAGGGAATCAATGCGACAAGCGCGATCCAGGAAATATTCCACGGCGGAAACGATAGTGCCGCCAGGAGCCCGCTCGCCAGAGCCAACAGCAGGGGAAGGATACGCATCATTTTATAAGCAGTTAGCGCCTTGTTGCCAATACGAGCGCACATCGCCATACGACCAGCGCAATTAACGGGTAAATAGCAATAGGAAACTGCTGCGGCAACCAAGGTGCTATGACCGCGAAAAGCGCTGAGCCGAAGCACGCAATTGTCAGATACCAACGCAATATGGGCGAAGAGGAATTCGGATTCCCGACAAGCCAAAGTCCAGCCACAAGATGACCGGGAAAAAGCCAAATGAGATTCAAGTTCTCGTGCCCGACCCAGTGCCGGGTCACCAGGCTGAAGACAAGAATGAAGGTACCGGCCAAGGCGATGATGACGAGATAGACCCCGGAGAGTCTTCCGGAATAGATCTGCTTCCGAAGATGCCAGATCAAAAACCAGAGGATGCCGATGATGCAGAAGACGAACTGAGGTCTCAGCCATGGGATTGGCTGCGGAAGACCCTTAGGCTCAAACACGCGAACTCGATCCAATTCGAGATTGGCGCCATGGACAAGACCATTCTCGACGGCAGACTCCAGGTCGGCGGGCAAAAAGCAAGCCTCCCGGCCGGTCACCGCCCGATCGACGCGCATTCCAAGCAAGAGATAAATCCCGAACTGGGTCCACGGGGTGCGCTTCAAATAAGGGTCAAGCATCTGGCGAAAGGTTCGGGGCTTCTGGGTTGGCGCGGCTAACTGCTGTCCGCAGATTCGTTCGAAGGCATCGCGGACCCGAGTCGAACAGTTGTCGAAAATAAAGTCATACCGGTAAGCGCGATTTTCTGGTAATAGATTAACCTCCAGGTTGCGGAAGAGCTCCTGTTTCTGCTCCTGGGTGAAATTCAGGACAACTTCGGTCACTCCCTGACCGCCGGCGGCGACTGCATTAATCTCGGCATCGGCCTGACCGACTGCTAACTCGTACAGCAAATCGCCTCGAGCAAATTTCAAATAAAAATCCGGCGTGTCGAAATCGAACGTACCGAAATTGTATAGCCGGTCTACTCCCAGCGCTTCATCGCGAATGCGGATGCAGCTATGACCGAACGCCTGATACAACTCCTCTCCGGGCGTATAGGTGATAAGGGAAATTGCGGCATCGCCGGTCAGCCGCGGCAACCCCAAAAGTTCTGAGTCGCCCTGCTCTCCTGACGCCTGGGTTCGAGCAACAAGGCTCAGGATCAAAAAATATAGAACGAACCGTCTGCTTCTCAAAATGTGCGTCGTTGGGGACGTCTGGGCGAATTGGCGCTTGTAGGGCGGCTGGCCTCAGCCGCATCGGGCTCTTGATGAATAGGTCCCAGATTGTTCGGTTTCGGAACAAGCCGTCACTTGTCGCACCTCGCTGTCACGGCGGCTGAGGCCAGCCGCCCTACAAGCTGCCCGGGTCATCCGATCCGTCTCTGTGCGTCCTCTTGGAGCCATTGCCAGAGTCGATCGAGCGATCGAGAGAGCTCTTCCTTGGCGCTCGAAAGGGACTTGGCGCTCAGCCCTTCACGTTTGCCGAACATGTAGAACTTTATCTTGGGCTCAGTACCGGACGGGCGAACCGCGATTCGTCTTCCATCCGACAAATCGAACATCATCATCTTCTCCTTCGGGAGAACATCCCCCTCTATATCTTTGATTCCCCCGACGGCGAAATCTTTCAAGGTCGTCACCATTGAACCGTCAACCTCACCTGGTGCTTGCACATTATACGATTCGGCCAGCTGACAGATCTTATCCGCCCCTTCTGCACCCTCGAAGACCAACCAGCCATTTTTCTCAAGATAGTATCCATAGCTGAGGTAGATGCGGTCCAGAAGCTCATCCAGAGTCAAGTCCTGAGATTTCGCGAATGCTGCGACTTCAGCAAACATGATCGCCGCTCCATTCCCATCCTTGTCCCGAACGAAATCCGCCCCACTGTAGCCATAACTCTCTTCCCCACCAAATACGAAGAAGCTTGAATGCTCCAACCGGAGCTGCCGCGTCTCCTCTTCAGACAAAGTTCGATATCGTCGTCGCGCCGACTCCGGTAGGGCTGCCTCATATTTCCCCAATTTCTCCCCGATATACTTAAAGCCTGTGAGCGTCTCGACACAGCGCACCCCCTGAGCCGCTGCGATGGTTTTCTGGAGGTCCGTTGTCACCAGGGTCTTAATGATGACTCCCCGACCACTGTTTGCGTCGTTTAGAATCCCGAGCTCTTTGAATGCCGTGATTCGATAATAAGCCAGGACCGAACCAATCTGGTTGCCGGTGAGTAGTTGCATCTCTCCCGCACGATCGCGAAACGCGACCCCCATCCGATCGCAATCTGGATCAGTGGCGATCACGAGGTCGGCACTGCTCTTTTTTGCGAGCAGGATCGCCAGAGCCAAAGCCTCTGCATTTTCGGGGTTCGGTGATTTGACCGTGGAAAATCCGCCGTCGGCCTTGTCCTGTTCGCCAACAGTAAGGACTTGAAAACCCATTTCGCGCAGGACCGGCACGGTAATGATCCCGCCCGTTCCGTGGATCGGGGTAAAGACAATTTTAAGACCCTTCGCGCTCGACACAATCTCTGGTCGGAGCACGAGCGAGCACAGCCGTTTCTTGTAGTTCTCGTCAAGTTCCTCAGCCAGAACTACCAGGTGGCCTCGCTCTCCCTCCGGGACTGGCTGATAGACCTCGCTGGCCACTTGATTCACGTGCCGGATGATGCTCGATGCGTGCGGCTCCACCACTTGTGCGCCATCTGAAAAATAGACCTTGTAACCGTTATCGTGCGGCGGATTGTGACTCGCCGTAACGACGATGCCGGCAGTCGAGTTCGTCTGACGCACGGCGAAGGAGAGCTCCGGCGTCGAACGAGCTGACTCGAACAGGCATGCATCACATCCATTTTCAATGGCAACCTTCGCAGCCAGTTCAGCGAATTGCCGCGAAAAATATCGAGTGTCGTGCGCAATGGCGATACTCGGGCGCAATCGTGGAAGCTTGGATTCCAGGTGTTCTTTGAGATAATTTATCAGACCCTGCGTGGCGCGGCTGATATTATAGTAGTTCATCGCGTTGGTCCCTACGCACGGAAATTCCGGGGGCCCGCCATCCGGGTTTTGTCCGCGCTCCGCTTTGGTCACAACGCGCCCGATCGTACGGCCACGCAGCCCGCCCGTGCCAAACGCAAGAGTTTTGAAAAACCGATCATTTAGCTCAGTCCAGGCTGCCGCCGCCAGCAGTTCCTCAATCGCGGACCGGTAAATAGGAGTATTCCCTCGGGCAAGCAGTTGCAGGATATTTTCGGCACTGGTGGCTAAAAGCTGACCCTTTTTCACAGCGTGTTCCAGGGTTTCGTTCAGATCGCTCATAGCTTGTGCTTTTCCGGTTGTCCTGTCCCGGGACAGGACACTAAGACTATTTGATACGCAAACTTTGATGTTTTCGACCGAAAAGATTCTCGCGGCGCTCGAACGACGTAAGGATCTGCTCCGAGACGAGACAGACGCTGTCCGGATCGTCGACGGCCAAGGCGACGATCTTCCTGGACTATTCATCGATGATTTCGCCGGGCGCTGGCTGGTTCAGGTGCAGAACGCAAAAAGCCGTCTCCCGTTTCCTCGGACCCTAGGCCACCGTTCTCTGTACGTGAAGAACCTGGTCAAAGAGCCATCCCGGTCTCCGGTATACCTGGACGGAGAGCCGGTCACCCAGCCCTTCGAGATCGTGGAAGATGGTCTGAAATACAGCGTCGATTTCCAAGCCGGCTACTCGCAGGGCATTTTTCTCGACCAGCGAGACAATCGCCGGTACCTCCGAGGGGCTGCGATCGGGCGTCGCGTGCTTAACACGTTCGCCTATACGTGCGCATTCGGTGTTTCCACCGCAACCGGCGGTGGATTGACGGTCAACGTAGACCTTTCCCGGCGTTACCTCGAATGGGGGAAACAAAACTATGCGTTGAACGGGATCGACGTTCAATCCCACGAATTTCTCTACGGAGACGTTTTTGATTGGTTAAACCGGTTCCGAAAGCGCTCGCAAACGTTTGATATCATCGTTCTCGACCCACCGACGTTTTCGCGCGATCGTAAATCGAACATTTTCCGCGTCGAGGATGACTACGGCAACCTGTTGGAACTTGCGTTACCCTGTCTGGCGCAGCCGGGTAGTATGCTTTGTTGCACGAACTCGCACCGGATCAGTCAGTCCACCTTCGGATCGATTTTGCGCCGTGCCGCTCGTCGGCCGTTCACCATGACCGCTCGCGCGATGCCAGCCGATTTCACGGGCCTACAATACCTGAAAACAATCTGGCTTGAGTTCTGAGAGCATGATCTGAGGGTTTCGAATCACGTTACGATTCGCACGCTTTGGTTTCTCGTTCCAGTTGCCCCGGCGCTCGGCCCCACAAAACCTCAGCCAAAGAGAAAATGCCACAACCGCGGACATGCTGCCGATGATCAATCGCTTTCCCAATAAACCGCTGATCTACAACGTCGCCTGGAAGACCTTGATCTACCTGCTGATGGCCTCGCTCATTCACTATCTGGAGCGTCTTGTCGATTTTTGGCGACAAGCCGGCGGCCTTGTGGCCGGCAACGAAAAGCTGCTAGCGGAAATCGTGTGGCCGCATTTCTGGGCCATCCAGATCATTCTGTTCGTGTTGATTGTCATGTACTGCACGATGCACGAACTGGTGCGCGTGATTGGGAGGGAAAAGGTGCTGCGGATATTCTTCGGTCCGATGCCTGTCCCGCAAGTTTGAGCGAGGCACTCGAGGTCTTGGATGAACGATTCGAGGTCTTGCACCACCTACTAAACCTACTATTTTTGCGCCGCTTTCTGCAAATCGGCCTCGCCAGGCCGCCGGGCTCTGCGTGGCGATATCCTGAAGATCGGCAAAGCTTGCGACGCATGGCTGCGCGCCCGTGGGCTGGTGGCCGATACGTTCAATCCGCACTACGACGCCCGTGGTTCTGGCGAGGCTGAATCGTAGGAAAATCCGAGGGTAAGGCAGCGGAGGATAAAACAAACGCGCCAGAATCGCCTCGTATGAATTGTCGAACAGTAATCATAAGCTGACAAAGCAAAAACGGGCCGGCCACTCAGCCGACCCGCTCACACTATTCTCTGAGCTTCAGTAACTTCTCAGCGTTACGCTAGCACAACTTCACGGATAGTCCCACAAGCTGTGTAGCAACATCGACCACCAGCCCCGATGCGTTGGCCGCTTGCCCTGTTGACCGCGACCGGCCGACCGATAGCGACGAGTCCTGTAGCTGGCCCCGGTTCCAGGCGCAGAGATCGTCCCCATCGCGCCCTGGCGGTGAGATTGAGCGTCGCGCCACGAACGCCCGCCGATAGGCTCACGCCGGATTTGGAAAGGTTGAGAGCAAATCCATGCAGGATGCGAACCCTCTTTCGGAACCGAAAACCCACGGCTAGTTCCTTTCCTTCGGTAAATTACTGCGATCCGCGACGTACGAAGAGCTCAGCCCTTATCGCCTTGACGCTCTCCTTTACTTCCTCCAGTTCGTCGATCGCGTGGGGATAATGACGCGGCAACCACTCGATGAGGCTCTCCTTCTGCTTAAGCATACTTTCGAGAACATCTGTTCGGTGACCTCTTAGAATTTCCAGCCGTACTTCATCTTTCATGGGCTTAGTTACTACCTGGCTCTCCGTAGTATTCCATCGCCAGTTCCAGATACTCCTCGAGCTCCCCTCCATCATCCCCGCCGTCGAGGTCATGCAGCAGTGGTTCGATCGCTTCGCGACATCGCGAGCGTCACCAGTCCCAAAATTCCGTTTCGTTCATATTTAGGGCGCTTTCGTTTCGCGACAATAGTCGATAACTGCCTGAGCACTCATGTCGTAGCGCTCGCCCTGTACAACCATTTTATGGTAACTATCAACCAGTTGAAATCCACCGTAATTGTCGACGGTATTCATTCGCCAGCGGGTTTTAGTGGCGCGAAGCCCGACTCGCTCGCTGCTCGTCGAGCCTGTTGTTCTTGGGCGCTCTCCGTCATTAAGGGGTTCTGCTTCATCCACGCGACAGTGTGAGGGATTGCTACCGCTCCGGTTTTTTGGCGCTTCATAGGGAGTTTAGTGTGTCTCAACTCTTGATGGTTCCAACGGCACGATCCGTGCGTGAATCCAGTAGTCCAGACAGAAAATCTGACACAGCTGGGCGTCCTGGCGTTCACAGCTAAGTGTGCGCGCCGAGTCATTTCTGCGACGCTGATACTTGCATCCGTGAGCGCTTTATCTATGTCGTCTATTGGTGCGGCGGTTACTGGGATGACTACCAAAACTACACCGCGGCGCCTACGTTGCCGGAGGACTTGCAGTTTGTTTGAAAGCTCAGAGCGCCGGCGCGGTTCTGGCCCGAAGGATTAACCGCTAATACAGGGGTGCCCGGACCGAAGATCGTTCACCACCTCAACCATCTCCCGGCTGAAGTAGTACACCTATCGCTCAACCGTGTGCGCCGCAGCTTCGGGTGTCTCGCGCCAGACGACAGGAATATCAAACCTTGCTTCCCACGCTGAATAGACTCGGCATCCTGCCTCGCTCGCTAAGACAAGCGACAGGTTGAGGTGTCATACTGTGACCTCAATAAAGGTCAACGCGCAATGGCTGTGGCGAAGGCGTGCAGGGGCAAGATGGCTCTGAACGCGGCTTAGAAAGATCTGCTAAGCGCACCAGATACCTAGGATAATTCCCGCCAAAACGGACAGGATCGCCAACAGCAGCAAAATATAGGCGAAAATCATTGGCTTACTGATCGGACGACCACAGCGCGGCTCTATTACCCGATCGGGTGAGGGCGGAGCGTCCTTACGCCCCCTTGGCCATCGGCACGATGTGCTTCGTCTTTCGACAAATTCCGAAAAAGATCCAAGGATCTGAGCGAAAATGCTCCCGCACGTTTGATTTCTCCGGCCAAGATCCTCCCCCAAAGCTGCTGCGCTTGATCTGACGAGATGTCCTGAGCATAAGCAAAGAAACGCGAAATCCAGTCCTCGTCCGGTTTTTCTCCGGGAACGGACCTTTCCTCACTCAGATCAGCACCGGCCTGTAAGATGATCTTTTCGATATTGCTCTGTTGCTTTTGAGATTGGAACTCTAGGCGCGCGGTTGCTCGATCTTGCAGCGCACACTTCTAATAGCTTTGTCAGCGGTTGGCTTAGGCCCGCAAGGTCTTTGATTTCAAGTGCCATGGCTTTGGGCGTCAGTCAGTATTTTCCTATTTAAACGATAACGCACAATCACGAACATTTACGCTCCGCTCGCCATCGGCACGACGTTCGCGGCCGGCGCGGGCGGGAAGATGTTCCAATACCGCTCGGCTTCTTCCGGCGTCACAATCTCGCGGTAGTGCTTAAAGATCATATGCGGCGTGAGGTGCCCCATGTCGAGCGCCAGGGCTGCCGCATTCTGATGCTTGGCAAGATGGTAGGATGCGAAGGAGTGCCGTAGCCCGTTCTTTGGCCAATGCTCGAGCCTGACGGCTTTTAGCACCTTGAGCGTCTGCTCATGGTAATGCGTCTCCGTAGTCGGCCACAGCTTGCCCAAGCGGTCAACGTAAGGAGCGAGCCAGCCTTTCAGATTTTCTGACATCTTGACTATGCGCCTCGCTCCAGTCTTGCTTTTGGCGGACTCAACTTTGACGTTCCCTCGCCCAAGGTCGATGTCCTGCCATTCAAGACGCATAAGCTCGGCTGTCCGTAGACCGCAGAAGGCGCCGATGGCTAGCAGCGGAACGAGGCTGGCGGGCGCACCATCAAGGATAGAGCGGAGCTCTTCTGGGGTGAATATCTCGGGCTTTCCATCGCGGAGCTTTTCCAGTTCAATTCCCTTGGCTGGATTAGAGTCAGCGTAACCCTCGCGCACAGCGTAACCAAAGAAGTTAGTCAGGCGACCCTGGTAGTTGTGCTGACTCTGGAGCTGGAGTTTGAGCTTTCGAATCCAGACCTTGATTTCGCTTGGGCCAATTGAGCGTACCATACGACCGCCGAAATCGGCCGCGAATCGTTCCAGGCGCCCTTTCAAGTCGCGCTGATGAACGGCGCTGCGCTTGAGTGCAGCCATCTCGCGCAGGAACTCGGACACCAAACTGGAGACCGTGATGTTCTTGTTGGCCGTGTCGCGCAGATACTTGAGGTAATGCTCGGTAGCGTCGCGGAGGCTTTTCTCGAATGGAACGAGATCCTCGATGCACCCGACGGCCATGACACGGTTGGCTTCCGAGAGATGACGGGCAGCTTCGCCTTCACGGCGTAGCTGGATTGCGAGCCGCTTACACTCCGCCTTGGCTTCCTTTTCGTCTTTAAAGAACAGCCGTTTACGTTTGCCGTTCTCGCGGTAGCCGCTGATCATGTAGTATTGCGCGGCTTTGACTACGCAGAGCTTGGGTCGTCTCATGTTTGCTCCTCGTTAATATGAAACACAAAATTCTATCTGGCAACTATCTGGCAACGACCTTAGTAAGTGGGCTAATTCTATTGGTAAGCTTGGCTGGTTGTGACAACCGCACCCAGGACGCGCGCCGCTGGGACCAGATTGCCCAGAACCTGGATACCGGATCCCATAGCCAACCGTGGAAAGACGCCAAGTCACCCTGGAGCAGTGCTGAAGAGCACGAAGGGGTGGCCTGGTAGGGGGGAGTTTAGGCGGCTGCCGAACGCTCGGCCCAGGATCCGGTAGGGCCAAGTTCCACCTTGGCCTAACCCCAGGACGTGCTACCGCTCGCTTCGATCCGCCGACGATATCGCAGGATCTCGAAGTCCGGGGTCTCTTCCATCTTCTCCACGATCCTGAACGACGACTCGAACTCCGGAAAATAGCGATCGCCGGCGTAGTCCTTCTTCAGGCGCGTCACGAGCAATTCGTCGCACCGATCCAGCAGCGCCCGATAAAGCTCCGCGCCCCCCATTACAATCACCTCCGGTTCGTACGCGGCGGGATCAAAAGCTTCGAGATTCCGAATCATCTCCACGCCGGGAAAAGCTCCACTTCGGCTCGCCACCAGGTTTCGCCGCCCCGGAAGCGGCTTGCCGATCGACTCGAAGGTCATTCTACCCATCAGAACGGGATGCCCCGTCGTCACTCGCTTAAACCAGCGAAAGTCTTCCGGCAAGTGCCACGGGATCTTGTTACCGGCACCGATCACCCGGCTCGGCGTCATCGCGACAATAGCTTTCATTCGATGGTTGTTTAACGGGCGTAACCGGTATTTTTGATCACGGCTTCCAAAACAAGCCTCGCGCAGCGGACGCGGCGGGCGCAACGGGCATTTTTGGTCACCAGCCTCGCGCAGCGAACGCCCGGGTCCGATTAGTTATGCCTCCACGAGATGGTTGGCCAGGCGCTTTATGCCATGCTTAAGATGTGCCTCGCCGAAATTAATCAAGTAGCCGAGTCGCATGTTTGTCAGTCGCAGCTGAGTTAATAATTGCTTCGCATGAACTGGCAGGAGGGCCTCGATCGACTTGAGCTCGACGATTACCTTATTTTCGACAATCAGATCCGCGCGAAATCCCTCGTCGAAATGAATACCGCGATATGTAATCGCGATCGGCTTCTGGCGCTCGACGTTCAGCCCGATTTTGCGGAGCTCATGGCCAAGAACGACCTCATAAACCGTTTCTAAGAGTCCGGGGCCGAGTTCAGTATGAATTTCAAACGCAAAATCTAAAATTTTCTCACCTAATTTGTTCTCAGTCATAATGAAGAACCCGCAGGTAGCATTGTCCGCCAGTTTCGCAACCCATATCTCTCCGTTGCGTCCGTTGCGTCCGCTGCGCGAGGCTCGGATTCGCCCCTACCAATTCTAAACCGCGATCGGGGCCCTGATCGCGGGGTATGGGTCATAGCCAACAAGTTCGATGTCCTGGCACTCAAAATCTTCGATCCGTTTCGGCACCCGGTTAAACCGAAGCGACGGACGCTTCCTCGGTGTTCGGCTTAGTTGCTCGCGGACCTGGTCTAAGTGATTCCGATAAATATGAACGTCTCCAAACGTGTGCACAAACTCGCCCGGCACGAGGCTGGTAACGGCCGCCACCATGTGAATTAGGAGCGCATACGACGCGATGTTAAACGGGACCCCAAGGAAAAGATCGGCGCTTCTTTGATAAAGCTGGCAGCTCAGCCGCTCTCCCTGGACATAGAACTGAAAGAGAACGTGACAAGGCGGAAGAGCCATCTGGTCCAGTTCTCCAGGATTCCAGGCCGAGACGATGAGTCGCCGGCTCTTCGGATCTTTTCGAATCATCTCGATCACTTCGTCGAGTTGGTGAATCGACTTGCCAGCCGGCGTACGCCAATCACTCCATTGCGCGCCGTAAATACGGCCCAGATCGCCGTTTGCATCGGCCCATTCGTTCCAGATGGTAACCCCGTGATCGGTAAGGAATCGGAGGTTCGTATCCCCCCGGATAAACCAGAGCAGTTCGTAGACGATCGACTTAAAATGTACCCGCTTCGTAGTAACGAGAGGAAAGCCTTCTGAAAGATCAAATCGCACCTGAGTACCGAAATAGGAAATTGTGCCCACGCCGGTTCGGTCTTCTTTAGGTTTGCCTTTTTCAAGGACCAGACGGAGCAGTTCTTGGTATTCTTTCACGCAAAGATAAATTGTTTAGCCGCGGCAGGATTCGAGCCCCACGCGGATTTCCTGGCCGAGTCTGAACTTGATGACAACAGAAATCTTATGCAACCGAAACCACTCGCCGGATTGATCGACACGCAGAATCTGCCAGACCACCGCGAGGTCGCGATCGATCGCGTGGGCGTGACGAACGTCCGGTTCCCGATCGTTATCCGGGACAAGTCACACGCCCCTCAAAACACTGTTGCCACGGTTTCGCTGACGGTTGACCTACCCCACCACTTCAAAGGCACGCACATGAGCCGGTTCATTGAGGTCCTGAACGAGCACGGTTCGATTATTCATGTCGAAAACATCGAGGTAATCCTTCGGCACCTGCAGAAGCGGCTTAGCGCCGAGCAGGCGCACGTGGAGTTCGAGTTCCCGTTTTTTATTGAAAAGAAAGCGCCCGTAACGGAAGCGATTGGTCTGATGGACTACACCGCAAAATTTACGGCAACAGCAAGTCACGCTGACCTGGACTTCCTGACGACCGTAATAGTGCCGGTGACAACACTCTGCCCCTGCTCCAAGGGAATCAG
The DNA here is from genome assembly GCA_049585495.1 of Chthoniobacterales bacterium. Lineage (GTDB taxonomy): Bacteria > Verrucomicrobiota > Verrucomicrobiia > Chthoniobacterales > JAFAMB01 > JBAUZZ01. Next base: position 13,697 of record JBAUZZ010000236.1, read on the forward strand.
CCAATACGGGGCCCACAATCAGAGGGGACAGGTTACATTTGCCGTGCGCTTCACCTCCCCGATCTGGATTGAGGATTTGATCCAACTTGTTGAATCTTCCGCCAGCTCGGAACTTTTCAGTCTGCTGAAGCGGCCGGACGAAAAGGCAGTGACGGAACGTGCTTATGAACACCCCGTATTCGTGGAAGACCTGGTTCGGAATATCGCGGTGAGGGCGAACGCTGACCGCCGCATCGCCTGGTACCGTATTGAAGCCGAAAACTACGAGTCGATCCACAATCACAACGCTTACGCCATGATTGAGAAGGGGTGAGAAAAGAGCCGTTTCAACCCCTTTGTCGAAACGGCCCTTCCTATGGCATTGAACCCTGAATCAATACGCGCTCAATGATTGGCCCACTACCAGATGCGCCAGGAAGCACTTGTTGGATGCAAGGGTTTGGTCGCATTGATAGGTCCCATGAGCAGAGGGCGGTGCGCCGTGGCGCTTGGCGTGACTTTTGGCCGAGACTCCGAATAATACGTGACGATGAAGCGCAACGACTTACGAGGCACATTGTCGTCTCTTGATCTTTCGAATTGGTCCGACGAGCTGGCTTACCGCCAACAAATGGTGGAACTGCTCGATTCCTGCCCCAACTGTTTTCGACGCGACGCCTTTCCCGCTCATTTCACCGGTAGCGCGTTTGTGGTCAGTGCTGACGGTACCTGCGGGCTATTGCATCATCATCGCAAGCTCGATCGCTGGTTGCAGTTTGGAGGCCATTGCGACGGCGAGGAGGACCTGCTTTTGGTGGCAGGGCGTGAAGCGTACGAGGAGTCCGGCATCGAGGGCTTAGCGGTTGCGTCAGCACGTCCCTTCGATCTTGACATTCACCGGATTCCAGAGTTCGAAAGTGAACCCACCCATCTGCACTACGATGTTCGATACATATTCGTCGCTCCGAAATATGCAGAGATTCGGTGTAGTTCTGAGAGCAAGGAGTTGCGTTGGTTTAGCTCTGAAGAAATGAAGAATCGCAGCCTGGACCCGGGGCTGCGGCGTCTGATTTCGAAGTGGCAAGCGCTTTCGATCAAATCGAGGCAATCGTTCCTGGAATCAGGGCGAACACCGGGCCGTAATTGGGCGTGAACAGGCCAAACCGTCACCGTGTGACTCGTTGTCGAACTACCAGCCGAGATTGGAAAATGACGACGGTCATCAGAAACACGCCCCGTATCACTGATTGCCAGTAGGCGGACAGGCTGATCCAGCCCAGACCGTTTTCGAAGTTCAGAATGTTAAAAATCAAGCCGAGCAAGAGCACACCAGCCAGGGTCGCCCCAACCGAGCCTTGACCTCCAGTCAGCAGCGTTCCGCCCACCACGACCGAGGCGATTGCGAACAGTTCCCAACCGACCCCTTCAGTGGGCTGCCCGGCACCGAACTGCGCGGCAAGGATGACTCCGGCGAGTCCGGAGAGGAGCCCGCTTAAGAAGTAGAGCCCTAGTTTTACCCGATCCACTGGCAGTCCCATCAATCGCGCAGCCTCTTCGTTTCCGCCGATCGCAAGGACATACCGGCCGGTCGCCGTAAAGTTCAAGCAGATCGAGCCAAGCAGATAAGCGATTGCTGCAATCCAGGCGGGAATAGGAAATCCAAGAAAATCTCCCTGACCGATGACCATGAACGCGGTGTCATATGACACGGAAACAGATTGGTTATTAGCCAGCAACAAAGCGGTCCCTTGGGCGGCGAGCATCGCAGCCAGGGAGGAAATAAACGGCGGAATGTTCAGCCGGGTGATCGCCCATCCATTCAACAACCCGATCCCAGCACCCGCACCCATGCCTCCCAGCAACCCGACCCACAAGCCATAGGGGCTGAGCAGCGCGGAAACTACGCTACCCAAAGCAGCACACGTTCCAACCGAAAGATCGATGCCGCCGCTCATTATCACGAAACACATGCCCAGCGCAACCAGAGCGAACATGGAGTTGTACCGCAAGACAGTAAGGGCGTTGAATACACCAAGGAAATTTTCGTAACGAAGCGCACCGAACAAAATTAATGAAAGCAAGGCGATGAGAACACTATTACGGCTGATGAGTCTGACCATCCTGCCCGTCTCCCCGGAAGATCGCCGTTTCGTTTTCATGCGCGGTTTCCCCTCTGCTGAATCCAGACCGAAGCGACAATGATTCCACCTTTCACCACGTGCGCTATCGAATCAGGCACGCCGTTAGCCAGCAGCGTGTACCGGACGAGTTGGATAATCAGCGCACCCAGCAGCGAGCCGATAACGGTCGCATATCCTCCCGTGAGGCGGGTCCCGCCGACCGCAACCGCAGCGATCGCGTCCAATTCCATCCCGAGGCCGACAAGATTGGCGTCCGACGACGAGTTAATCGCAATCACTATCAATCCCGCAATTCCTGCACAAAACCCACTTATGAGATAAACCGAGCGCTTTACTCGGCTGACCGGGATGCCGCAGAGGCGAGCTGCTTCCTCGTTTCCGCCGATTGCCAATACCTGCCGTCCAAAAACCGTTTCTCGAAGGACCCAAGCGGCGCAACCCACCAGCAGCACCATCAAGAAGGCTTGAAAAGGAATACCAAAGGGCCGGCCGAGTCCGATAAACTGAAACGACGGCACAGTAAAGGGCTGTAAGTTCCCGTTGGTGAGCACTTGCGCAATGCCACGCCCGGCAATGAAGAGCACGAGGGTTCCTACGATCGGCTGAATGCGAAAGCGAGTAATCAACCAGCCGTTGAACCAGCCAAACAGGCTTGTGACAATGATCGGCACGATGAAAGCCAGTGTCACACCGACCCCGAGCGGCACCGGAATCCATTTGCCCAGGAAAATTATCGGCGCCAAAGCCCCTGAAATCGCCATCAAAGAGCCGACTGACAGATCGATCCCGGCGGTGCCGATGACCAACGTCATGCCGACTGCGACGATCACGATGGTGCAGACCTGCGTCAGGTTCACGTTGAGCGTCTGCCAACTAACGAAGTGCGGCGTGAACAATAAATTAAACAGGATCAGCGCCAGAAGTGCTGCTAGCGTGCCGTGTCGTCGCAGGTGCTTTAACCAGGGCCACGCAGCAGGGCGGATCCGCACTTTAGTTGGAACAGCCTTAGCTGTAGTCGGTCCTTGCTCTGCTTTTGGCGGCGGAACGAGACGTTCCTGGGCTTCGACGGGGACAGCGGCCCGCCCGGTTCGGCCGGCCCGCGCTATTCCGCTAAAGGCCGCGGCCATGGGACTGTCCCCCTGGTGGAGTGCAGCGGTGCCGTCGGCCATAGCCGCCATGATCGCTTCTTCAGAAATTTGCTCCCGTTCGAGGTTCGCAACGGTCTTACCCTCCCGCAGCACGAAGACCCGATCCGAGCCTTCTAAAATCTCTTCCATCTCCGAAGAAATCATCAAAACTCCGAGTCCCTCCGACGCCAACTGCCCGATCAAGGACTGGATTTCCGCCTTCGCACCGACGTCGATGCCACGCGTGGGTTCGTCGAGGATCAGCAACCGGGGATTCATACACAGCCAACGCGCAAGTAGGACCTTCTGCTGATTGCCACCCGACAATTCGCGAATCGGCTGATCAGAGCTCGAACACTTGATGGTGAGGCGTCGAATGAATCGATCAACCATTTCGCGCTGTTTTTCCCGATCCACTACTCCCGCTCGGGCCAGATGCGGTAATAGCGCCAAAGTCAAATTTTCCCGGACCGACATGTCTGGGACAACTCCGTCAAGCTTGCGGTCTTCCGAGCAGAACCCGATGCCGGCTGCGATCGCGGCCGCGGGAGTTCCCGGAGCAAACGGAGCACCGTCATATTCCATTTCGCCGCCAGCAGGTCTATCCGCTCCAAAGACGGCGCGCGCTAACTCGGTGCGCCCCGATCCGAGCAATCCCGCGAGACCAACGATCTCTCCTGCGGTCAGCTGCAGGCTGGCGTCGGCTACTTTTCTTCCTACCGAGAGATTGCGCACAGCGAGCAGGCGGCAACCTGTGCGTTGATCGGCCGCATGCGCGCTTTCTCGGAACGCCGTTTGTTCATCGCCGACCGATTCGAGCACGCGACCGATCATTGTGGTCACCAGATCAAGCTTTGTGAAATCGGCCAGGCTTCCACTCAGGACGGTTCGCCCGTCGCGCATCACTGTCACGCGGTCACAAACGACATAGAGTTCTTCCAGTTTGTGACTA
>JBAUZZ010000237.1:0-43567 GCA_049585495.1 Chthoniobacterales bacterium
GTGGCGCTCAAATGTATGAGCAAAAATTCCGTCTTCAGCAAATCCGCAGATTGCAAAAACAAGCTAAACTGCTGAATTTACAACTCGTTCCAGCTTAGTTACTTATGCGACGTGTTCCTGGAGAGTAATCAGGGGGTGGAGTGCGATTGCGGGGGTTGACTTAAAGTTCTGGAGGCGGGCGATGCGGCTGCTCAATTCACGGTGATTAGATGGGTCTCCCGGTTCTCGCGTCACGATCTCCAGGCACCGCCCCCTACTGATTACTGATTGCTGACTACTGACCACTGCCTACTGACCACTGACCACTGACACTGCCCACTGCCCACCGCCCACTGCCCACTGACCACTGACACTTCTTCAATTCAAACCTGCTTCGCCCAAGTGATCAGGCGCAGTTCGTGATCTTGAATGATGTGCCGGTGGGTCGGGATGACGCGTACGCTAAATCCGTAGCTGCCGCTCTCTGAAGCCGGGATTGGACCGGTGAAGAGATAAATCCCATCGCGTTCCCCCTTTTCGACTTCGGTTAGGTCGACCGTGTGAGGATTTCGCAGGGATCCGTCATCGGATTCGCCAACATAAGCTTGGACGCGCACGTGCGAAGGCTTGACCGGACCCAGGAAAACCCGGGCTGTAATGAAAAACTTATCCCCGACGAACATCGAATTCCCCGTTTCGCTATCGGTCTCGACAGCTTCAATACGAATCTTGGGCCAGTCAACGCGGATGCCATGCTTCCAGTTCGCGAGTTCGACCGCGTCCTTACAGGAGTTTGCGCTTAAAGCTCTATAGGCAGCAGCAGCCGGTTCATAGAGGCGCTCGTTATACTCCTTTACCATGCGATGCGTATTGAAAACCGGTGTGACGCTTCGGATCGATTCGCGCATCAGTTGGATCCAAGCGATCGGCAGCCTTCCATCCGGCTTAGCGTAGTACAATGGAATGATCTGGTTTTCCAAAATGTTGAAAAGACTATCCGCGTCGACCTCGCTCTGGAATTCAATGGGTCCGGCCGTGATTTCCGGGCCGATTGGCCAGCCATTCTTTCCGTTGTAACCTTCGCACCACCACCCATCGAGGACGCTGAAGTTGAGGCCGCCGTTGGGCGGTAACTTCATGCCGCTGGTTCCACTCGCTTCGAGCGGGCGAAGTGGGTTGTTCAGCCAGAGGTCCACGCCCTGAGTAAGTCTGCGTCCGATGTAGGTGTCGTAGTCCTCAACGAAAACGATACCGTGCTCAAATCCGGGCTCGCGAGAAATGTTGTAGACCTCCTGGATGAAGCGTTTCCCTGGATCGTCCTTCGGGTGTGCTTTGCCCGCAAAAATAAATTGCACCGGCCTCTCCGTGTTCTGGATCAACCGCAGCAGGCGGTCCTTTTTGCTAAAAAGCAGCGTTCCTCGCTTATAGGTGGCGAACCGTCGTGCAAATCCGATCGTAAGCACCTCGGGATCCAGAATCATGTTGACCTTTCGCAATTGCTCCGGTGATTCGCCGATTCGCGCCCGTTGCCGCCTCAGGCGTTCGCGAATGAATTCGATCAATCGTGACTTCAGGAGTTGGTGAGTCTCCCAAAGCACCTCGTCGGGAATATCGATGACGCGGCGCCAATACTCTGGATCCGTCAGATGTTCTTCCCAGTCGGGACCTAGATATTTGTCGTAGATCCGATGAAATTCGGGCGAGGTCCAGGTCCGAGTGTGGACTCCGTTCGTTATGCTCGTTATGGGGACCTCCTGAATCGGAACCCCGGCCCAGACATCCTGCCATAGACCTTTGCTCACATCACCATGAAGCTTGCTGACACCGTTGGCGTGCCGACTGGTTCGGAGCGCGAGGATGGTCATGCTGAACGCATCGGGAGGATTGCTCATCGGTTGACCCAGGCGGAAGAAATCCTCAAAGCTGATGCGGAAGTCCTGTGCATATTTCGAAAAGTACCGCAACATCATGTCTCGAGAGAATGCATCGTTCCCAGCCGGCACGGGGGTGTGAGTGGTGAAAACATTTGAAGACGCGACAATCTGGAGCGCCGTGTAGTATTCCAGTCCCTTGTTCTGCACGTATTGCCGAATCCGCTCCAGGGACAAAAACGCGGAGTGCCCCTCGTTCATGTGGTAGACTTCAGGAGCGATGCCCAGGGCATCGAGCGCGCGAACGCCGCCGACGCCGAGGACGATTTCTTGCCGAATTCGCATTTCCAGATCGCCGCCGTAGAGCTGCTCGGTGATCAGCCGGTCCTCCGGTGCATTCTGCTGGATGTCTGTATCGAGCAGGTAAAGTCTGATTCGGCCGATCTGGAGTTCCCAAACCTTAGCTGTAACGGTTCGGCCGAGAATCTCGACTGTAACGAACAGCGTTTGGTCTCCAATTTTGACATCTCGGATGGGTAGATGGTGAAAATTCTGGTTAATGCTCACGGCCTCTTGCCATCCATCCTTGTTCATCTGCTGTTTGAAATAACCGACCCGGTAAAGCAGCGTCACTGCGCAAAAGGCCAAATCGAGGTCGCTCGCCGATTTGCAGTGATCGCCGGACAGGATTCCCAGCCCACCAGAGTAATTTGGCACCGATTCATGAAAGCCGAATTCGGCTGAAAAGTACGCAATGCGCGGGGCGGTCGATCGCAATTTTCCGTAGGTATCCTTGCGCGCCACGTAAGACTCGAACTTTGCATACACCCGTTGCATCTCTCGGATGTAGTCGTCATCGCCAGCGAGTTCTAGCAGTCGCGCCTGTCTCGAAAGCTGCAGCATGCGGACTGGATTGTGATTTGTCCTATCCCAGAGTTCGATGTCCAAGTGACGAAACAATCGGCGCGCGTCTGGTTCCCAAGTCCACCAGAGATTGTGTGCAAGCTCACGGAGTGGTTCGAGAACCTGCGGCAGTCGTGGAGAAACGTGAAAGGTTTGTACGGGTTGCATTAGTTGTCTCCTGATTTTTCCTGACTAGATGCCCTTCAGGCGATCAGCAATTCTGGTACAACAGCCTCTGTTCTGTTGGATGGCAAGTCAGAATTGGAGCCCCTGCGAGCCCGAGGTAGTAAGGGGACCAGCTGCGTTCGGTGCTCGGAGAGCCGACCCATGGTCGTTTCTCCGAAACGACCAAAAGACGGGCGAGACGCCCGTCCTACTCTCGGGCTCCAGGCTTGCGGCGGTATTCCTTCGACGCAATACTGAGCCTGTGAAATATCGTAGGTACCGAAATACTGACCTGACGGTGAGCGAAGTGGGCTTTGGGATGTGGACTCTGTCTACCGGGTGGTGGGGGAACTTCACGGAGACAGAGGCAATCCGGCTGATGCACAAAGCGTTCGATCTGGGTATAACGCTGTTCGATGCTGCGGACACATACGGTAATGGATTGAGCGAGGAATTAATCGCCAAAGCGTTCGCCCCGCGTCGCCAGGAGATTGTAATCGCGACCAAAGTCGGATACGACTTCGTCCACCACGGGAGCGAGCGGCGGGGTCAGCGTGAAATCCCTCAGGATTTCTCGCCGGCGGCGATTACCAAGGCTACTGAGGCGGCCCTGCGGCGATTGCGGACCGATCAAGTCGACCTTCTTCAGCTTCACAATATCCGGATGGAGCAGGTGGAAGATGACGCAGTCTGGGAAACACTCGACGTACTTCGGGAGCGAGGGTTAGTGCGCTGCTACGGGGTTGCGCTCGGGCCTGCGATCGGCTGGATGTATGAAGGCATAAATTGTATCAAACGGCGGGGCGCGACAAGCGTGCAGCACATCTACAACATCTTGGAGCAGCACCCGGGCGCGGCCATTCATCACGCCGCGCGCGAAGCTCAAGAGGACACGATGTTTCTCATCCGGGTGACGCATTCTTCCGGGATGCTGGAGGGTCACTATACCGCCGACACGATTTTCCCTGCGCACGACCATAGAAATCATCGACCCCGTGCTTGGCTGATCAACGGAGTTAAGAAGGTTGAGCAATTACGTTTCCTGGAAATGCCGGGCCGTACGCTTGGACAGGCAGCCCTTCAGTGGCTTTTGCAAGACGATCGGGTGGCATCAACGTTGCCGAACATCTACAACGAAGACCAGCTTGTCGAATTCGCCGCGGCGCCCGAGTGTCCGGAATTGACTGAACAAGAGAACTCCAGAATTGATGCTTTATGCGCGGTAAACTTCGGAATCGAGGAAGAGCCATCCAAATTCAAGGGAACAATGGAACCGGCGACGACAGTTAATTGAATAGTGGACGCTCCCACTAGCTCTTCCGCGGAAAGGTTGATCCACGAGTTTCTCCGGCCCCCGCCGCCAGTGCGCGATCTGCGTCGCGAGCAGGAGATCTCGGCCATCGCGCACCTCGATCGTCTCCTCATCTCGCCCGGTGTTGAAAATGCTGAAGAGGAAATCTTGTACTATCGGTGGGGTGCAGGAAACCGTCGAATCATGCTGCTCCATGGCTGGGGTGGAAAGGCGTTGCAATATTTCACTTTCATCCAGGCTTTGGTGACCGCCGGCTGCGAGGTTGTTGCCTTCGATGCGCCAGCGCACGGAGGATCGAGTGGAACATTGGCGAGCGGCCCTGCGTTTGCCAGAGTTGCCCGCGAGGTCGCAAGGCGGGTGGGCCAAGTGCACGGATTGGTCGGACACTCACTTGGTGCGGCTGCATCGGCGATCGCGATGCACAACGGGTTGGGGGCTGGTCGCGTGGTGTTCCTGGCGCCGTTGGCCTTCATCTTTCCTCTCCTGGAAGATTTCATTCAACGAAAGAACGTCGCAGCGACTGAGGCTGACGCCTTGAGAAGGGTTTTCCGAGAGCGTTATCGAGCTGACGTGCTATCCGTACCTGAGATGGCGACTCGATTTAAGGCAGCTGCCTTGATCTTTCACGACCCCGCAGACAAGGATATCCCGGTTCAGGAAGCCCGCGAAATTGCCGCGGCGTGGCGAGGCGCGACTCTGATAGAGATGCGAAACGTCGGTCATTGGCGCATCCTGAGGGCAGCCGCGGTGGTCGACCAAAGTGTTGCGTTTCTGCTGGAGTGAGAACCCGGTTGGGGGGTCGGCGTAATTAAGAAATGACGGGTAGGGCGAATCCGCCGCGGCGGATGAGTCTAGACCGCAAATGTTGCTAGCCCCTTGAGGCTCATTTGTCTCGCTTCGCGACGCTTCGCGCCCTTTTGTTTTGGTCCTTTATTCGCGCTGCTTCGTATCGATCCAAATGGTGACGGGGCCGTCGTTAGTAAGAGCGACTTGCATGTGCGCGCCAAAAACACCGCGCCGGACGGTGCCGTCGAGATCGTCCTCCAAATGCTGGCAAAAGCTGTTGTACTGCCGCTCAGCGAACTCCGGTGGCGCGGCTTTCAGGAAGGAGGGGCGGTTTCCCTTTTTTGTGCTGGCATAAAGCGTAAATTGGCTAACGACAAGAAATGCGCCGCCGGTATCATGAAGCGAACGATTCATAGCCCCATCCATGTCAGGGAAAATTCGTAAACGAGCAATTTTGCCGGCTAACCACTCAACGTCTTCGTTCGTATCTTCGGGTTCTACCCCTAAGAAAACGACTAATCCGCGACTGATTTCGGAAATCTTACTTCCGGCCACAAAAACAGATGCCTGGCTGACGCGTTGAATCAGTGCTCGCATGAAGAATCTATCCCGCAATAAGCGCGGGGCTGCCATATTCATCCATGCGCTTATTGGGGGATAGATAGCTTTTAAACAGACACTGCGCGTCTGTTTAAGAGCCTGTTTTCGCGAGGATTTTTTGCCGCTGAAGGCTTCGCCCTACCGTCATTCCTTAATTACGCCGACCCCGATCAGCTCATTTCACACGAATCATGTTTGGCTCCGCCGCGCTAGGAGCGATGCAGGCTGGATGCAGCTTTTGTCGCTGCAATGGACGGTGTGCCGTTCCCGTGTACTGTGACCGGGGTAGCCGATGGACCTTTTAGTACTCTTACTTCTGGCGTTGCTGGTGAGCTTCAGCCTTGTTATCCACTTACGCCGTTTTCGCTCGGTGTATGGCTTGAAGGCGGGCAAGGTGACGGTGGATAGGTTTTCGTGGATAGATGCGATCTTTGCTTCATTCCTCATCCTGTTCATTGTTACCCAGAGCTTCTCAAACTTCGCTGTACCGCGGCAACATAACCGGCTTGAGGCAAATACGGGACTTCTTGTCGTCGCGGTCCTCACTCAATGGTTAGTGATTCTCGGCCCAATCCTGATCTCGCTCCAGGTGCGCGGCGCGAGGATTGGAGCGGTGTTTGGCTTTGACCGGTTAGCGGTGGGGAAAGCCATCGGGTGGGGTATTGCGCTGTTGATTTCGGCCTTGCCGATTATTTTCGCAAGCAGCGCCCTGGTTTCAGCGTGGCTCAAAACGAATTCTCAGAACGACCCTCAGGAAATAATTCAGATCTTCGAAAGCGCCAACAGTCCGGCTCAACGTGTCCCGATCATTCTCCTGGCAGTGGTCGGAGCGCCGCTCGCTGAAGAATTGGTTTTTCGGGGATATTTGTACGGTGTTCTAAAGAAATATTTTGGGGCGCTGGCCTCAATGGTATTTACCGCGATTCTTTTCGCCCTGGTTCATGCTCATATCCCTTCTTTGCTGCCGCTGTTCTTATTGGCCTGTGTGTTTACCATCGCTTACGAAAGCTCGGGAAGTTTGTTAGTCCCGATGACGATGCACGCCACCTTTAACGCGGTGAATTTGTTGGGCGTTCTTTTCTTTTCGCCATGAAACTCTCTGAGCTTGGCGAAGACGGTGTCGTGGCGGCGCTAACCGGGGGCCTGCGCGTCAATCGGCGGGTTGTGTTGCGGGCTGGCGACGATTGTGCCGTGGTGAAGGTCGGCCGCGAACTGCAACTGCTAAAGGTCGATTGCGTAGTCGAAGGAATCCATTTTCTGGGCCAAGCCGAACCAAGCTGGGTTGGATGGAAAGCGCTGTGCCGGCCGATCAGCGACATCGCTGCGATGGGAGGATTTCCAAACGACGCGTTGGTAGCGATTGCGGTCCGGGTGGACCAGGAATTGGCCTGGTTGCGCGGGCTTTACAAGGGGCTGGCGCGGGCGGCCAATGTATACCGGGTCAATTTGGTTGGTGGCGAGACCTCGAAATCTCCCGGTCCGACGTTCATATCCGTATCGCTGACTGGATCTCTGGAGGCAGGTCGATTTGTTTCGAGAGCTGGCGGGCGTCAGAACGATCTGCTTTTTGTGACCGGAAGACTGGGAGGATCTCTGAAAGGCAGACATCTAAAAATGCGTCCGCGCGTCGAGGAGGCGCGCTGGTTGGTCCGCCACTTTCCGATTCACGCTATGATGGACCTGAGCGACGGGCTGGGCGCGGATTTGCCACGCCTGGCTAGAGCGAGTGGCACTGGCTTCGAAGTTGATCTCAAAAAAATCCCGTTAAACCGACGTTGCTCTCTTCGGAATGCAATCGAGGATGGCGAAGATTACGAGTTGCTATTCGCGATCCCAGGGAGGGCGCAGGAAATGCTTGTCCACCAGTGGAGTCGCGCTTTTCCAAAATTGCCCTTGACTTGCATCGGGCATCTGGCTGCGCCAAAATCCTACGCGCTCCTTGGGAGCGGCTATGATCATTTTAGCTCGAAGGAGGCTTAATTGGCTATCAGCACCAGCGCGATGCGACGCCGATCGCGAAATCCAGAGGAGACGCAACAGCTCGGTCTGGAATTCGCCGCGCAGCTGAATCCGGGTTCGATACTCAGCCTCAGCGGGGACCTTGGATCCGGTAAAACGGAATTTGTAAAAGGTCTGGCCAAAGGCCTCGGTGTGACCGATCCGGTTACCAGCCCAACCTTCACGCTTGTGCATGAGCACACCAGCGGTCGTCTGCCCCTCTACCACATGGATCTATATCGAATCGATGAGGAACACGATTTGGATGAATTTGGTTTTGATGATTATCTATTGCGCAAAGGGATTTGTGCCATCGAGTGGGCGGATAAATTTCGCAGCCGACTCCCTGCCGAAACGCTGCACGTCCGCTTCGAGATAACTGAGCGTGACGAACGGATTATCACCTGGTGAATAGCCTCGCTATTGAAAACTCTGCTCAGTACGGGACCGTGGCCGCATCCATCGGTAAAGTGATCGTGCGCAAGGCAGAATTTCGGAAGGCGGGACAGCTTGCCGTGTGTGTCGAACAAGCCATCAAAGAGCTGCGAACCGTTGACGAAGTGATCGTGGGAATTGGCCCGGGTTCCTATACCGGGCTTCGAGTCGCCATCTCGACTGCTTTCGGCCTGGAACTATCAATCAATTGCCGGACTCTCGGGTGTGCGTCGGTTCTGGGATATGACGCGGATTCTTACGCCGTTGCCGGCGACGCCAGGCGCGGTATGCTTTTCTTCGCCGTTGTCCGAGATGGATTCATTGCTGAACCACCAAAACTGGTTCCAGCCCAATTGATAAACGTGGTTCGCAGAGCGGTGGCCAATTTGCCATTGTTCGCGGTAACCCCGATTCCCGGATGCGATGACTTGTTGCTGAGGGTTCCGCAGGCGGAATTTCTGCTCCGGAGGCGCGATAGCTTCTCTCCGCTAACCGAGCCGCTTTACCTCAAGGAGCCGCACACCACGGAACCGGCGCTGCCACCCCGGTTCCGTGGATAGCCGATAGCAAATAGCCGATAGCAAATAACCGATAGCAAATAGCAAAAGACGTTGCCAATGTTGTGACTGGCGACCTTGTTCAGTGCGATTTATTTGCTATTTGCGATCTGCTATTTGCTATTGCTACGGCGGAGCCGTTGCATAAAGGTGCCTCCGGCATGAAAATCGTCGTCGCGTATTCTGGCGGGCTCGACACATCAGTTATCCTGAAGTGGATCCAGGCGACCTATTCCGCAGAGGTTGTCGCGTTCTGCGCGGATATCGGTCAGGAAGATGAATTGGTCGGTCTCGAAGAGAAAGCCCTTAAGACCGGGGCCGCTAAATGCTACGTTGACGATCTGCGTGAAGAATTTGCGCGCGACTTTATTTTTCCGATGTTCCAGGCGTCGGCGCTGTATGAAAATCAGTATTACCTTGGAACGAGTATTGCTCGCCCACTGATCGCAAAACGGATGGTGGATATTGCTTGTCTCGAGAAGGCAGAGGCGGTCGCTCATGGAGCCACCGGCAAGGGAAATGATCAGGTCCGATTCGAACTAACCATAGCCGCGCTTGCTCCTGAGATCCAGGTAATCGCGCCCTGGCGTCAGGAGCGATTCCGTCAGCTCTTCCAGGGTCGGGCGGAGATGATCAGGTACGCTGAAAGCCACGGAATCCCAGTCGCTGCGACGGCAAAGAAGCCGTACTCGATGGATCGCAATCTGCTCCACATTAGCTATGAAAGCGGCATTTTGGAAGACCCATGGATCGACGCCAGTGCAGCAGAGCTGCGCGACATGTATAAGCTGAGCATTGCTCCGGAAGAGGCGCCAGACACGCCGGAATACCTTGAACTTGAATTTGAGCGTGGAATCTGTAAGGCCCTTGGGCACGACAATCTTCAAACGATTCTGGATCACCTGGGGTTCGAGGGCGACCTGGTGAAGACGCAGGAGGGGAGGCTTCGATTATCTCCGCTTTGGGTAATGAAGACTCTTAACTTATTGGGTGGCCGAAACGGGATTGGTCGGGTCGATATGGTCGAGAACCGTTTTGTTGGGATGAAGAGCCGAGGTGTTTATGAGACACCAGGTGGGACCATCCTGTTCTTTGCGCATCGTCAGATAGAATCATTAACGATGGACCGCGAGGTAATGCACTTGCGGGACAGTCTTGGGCCAAAATATGCCGAGCTGGTATATAACGGATTCTGGTTTGCACCGGAACGCGAAGCGATTCAGGCGCTGGTCACAGAGTCGCAGAGAAATGTGTCGGGCGTAGTTCGCGTGAAACTTTACAAGGGTAACGTTATTGCGGCAGGGCGGAGAAGCCCGGTTAGCTTGTACAATCCACAGATTGCAACCATGGAGGCTGATCCAACTCAGGCCTATAATCAGTCCGATGCCACCGGGTTCATTTCGCTAAACGCGTTGAGGTTGAAAGTTGCGGCAGGTGCACATCGAAAGACGCGGTAGGGCCAAGTTTCCCACCCGCAACGCTTCCGCCGCGGATGCGGGCGGGCACCTTGGCCTCCTGTTCGCCAAATCGAACCGAATTCAGGACGCGGCGAAGCGCTGCTATTTGGAGAGAAGACTTTTGAAACAATTTGTTTGATTCATTTATTTTTTAAAAAAGCCTCTTAAACAGACGCGCAGTGTCTGTTTAATTTAAGAGTTATTTAGCCCGCAATAAGTGGATACATAAGGCGGGTGAGATTTGCGGGCTAGCCGACGCTGGGCCAGGCCCGTCACCTACTAACTAACTAAATCTCTGGTTTCCAGCCAGATAGTTCTGAGGAGATTGATCGTCGCGGTTAGTTTTCTCGGCTTGTCACCCGGCTCCGACACTATCTTCCGAATCCGCAGCGCAAAATCGGCGGGCCTTCGAGGGAACGTCTCAATGGCTTCGAGAGCTCCTTTGTCGCCGAAATAGTATGCCTTGTTTAAAGCGAATAGTGTGTGGAGAAGGAAATAAGAGGTCCGCGCCACACAACCAGCCGCATTTAAGACGTCTCCGTTCTCAGCGAATCCTTGAGCGTGGATCAGCGTGAATTCGGCGCTCCATAAAGAATCGGTCACGACTTTCTGACAAAGCGCCTCAGAATACGTTTCGACCGCGGCTTTGAGCTTATCGATCACGCCAGAAGGATCCACCAGCGTTACACAGCACTGGGTCTCCGCGAGATAGACGATGCTGCTGAATCCGAAGGTTGGTTGTTGATAGTAATCGTGCTCATAAGCGCCGGTTGAGACCTTGGCGATTGTTCGCTCGATCTGTTGGATGTTCCGGTAGAGGAAGTCGACCTTGCCCCGAGGAGTGACAATCCAGGCACCTCCATTCACCCACGGCCCCCATTTATAAAAGCCCGTAACAGTTGGCGGGTGATCGGGAGAAGAGGTTTCCTCGGCAACCTCGCGAATTGCGGTGACATCGAAAGGTGTCCCTTCAGCATAATAGATTCCGAAGTCAAGATCGGAGCTGACCTTAGCCGTGCCTCGGGCATACGAGCCACCCAAGACCACCGCGACAACCCCGCGGATGTTAGCCAATTTCGCGATGATTTCATTGATTAAGCCACGTTGCGAGTGAGTCAGCTCGACCCGGTTCTGATCCATAGTGGACTAATAGATCGGATTCGGTGCCCAACTATCAAGTGTATCGTTTGAGGATCGAGCTAGCCCGCAAATCTCACACGCCATATGCAGCCACGCGCCTATTGCAGGGTAGAAAGCTCTTAAACCCAAATTCCGAGATTGCCTTGGAGGGCGGCGCTCTGTCGCCGCCGAATTTCGGGATTGGGGTTTAAAATTAGTGATCCAAAACAGACTGTTTTCTCTCTAAAAAGCAGCAGAATGGTCCGGCGTAGCCGGAGAATTCTGCTGCCCGAGCCAGCATCGCTCAAAAATCTCTAAGGATTTGTGAGCGATGCTGGCTAGCGGCGCAACACATAGTTTTGAGCCACGTCGTTAAACGACGATACCTGCTCGTCGACCCATTTTTTATCGCGCTGGAGTTTGTCCGCCAATATTTTTGCCACCCGAGGCGCTACTTCTATCGCAGCCTTGGCGTCGAGCAGCAAACTCCGGGTTCGGCGAGACAGGATGTCTTCGGCAGTTCGCGCCATCTCATTTTCTATCGCCCAGTGAACTTCGGCGACAAGGTAGGGTAATTTCGGGTGCAGTTTCTCCGCTTTGAGAGGATCACCGCCGGCGCTCTGCTCAACGGCCTTGCGGTCGGTTCCGTACACTGCCAAATGTTCGGGAGGATAAAAGGTCTCTGGCGCACTCGAGTTACCGTGGATCGGAAGCTCGGCCGTCTTGGATGGGCGTGCTTCCAATCCGGCAACTTCCGTGACTCGATTGATGCAGTCCTCGCCCATGTGGCGATAAGTTGTCCACTTGCCACCCGTGATCGTTACGAGCCCGGAGGAGGACACGATCACCGAGTGGCTGCGCGAAAGAGCGGCAGTTTTCTGTTCATGGCCGGCCTTCACCAGCGGCCGAAGCCCGGAATAACAGGCCAGGACGTCGCTTTCGGTGGGATCTTTCGCCATGTATCGAGCGGCCTCGGACAAAATGAAGTTGATTTCGTGGTCCTGGATTCGCGGTTCTTCGACGGGTTTCGGGACACCAAAATCCGTGGTACCGATGATCAGGCGGTCGTGCCAGGGAATGGCAAAAAGCACTCTACCGTCGGAAGTCTTTGGCACCATAAGCGCCGCTTTGCTCTGCAGGAACTCCTTCGGAAGCACGAGATGCGAGCCTTGGGCAACAGCGATGATCTTCTCGCCTGCCGGATCATCCAACTCGCGGATCACGTCGGTGAAGATTCCCGTAGCGTTCACCACCGCTTTTGCGCGAACAGTTTGCTCCTGGCCAGTCTCGCGGTCTCGAATGACGGCACCGTTTACTTTAGTACCGTCCTTCGTTAGTCGAACGACTTCCACGTAATTTGCCGCGACGCCGCCGGCATCGTGAATCGATTGCAGTAGGGAAACCGTCAAACGCGCATCGTCAAACTGACCATCGAGATAGAGGATCCCACCCTTCAGATTTTTTGTCTCGACATTGGGAAGATAATCAACCGTTTTCGATGGGCCGAAGACCTCCGATTTTCCCAAGGAAAGCTTTCCAGACAACGCGTCATAAATTTTCAAGCCCACCCCGTAAAACGGCAGCTGCCAGTAATGATAGGCTGGGATTACAAACTTCAGAGGATGCGCCAGATGGGACGCGTGGCGCAGCAGAAGACCACGTTCGTGCAGGGCCTCGCGAACCAAGGCTATGTTGCCCTGCTCGAGATAGCGCACGCCGCCGTGGACGAGCTTCGTAGCTCGGCTGGACGTCCCTTTGGCGAAATCCGTCTTTTCTACCAATAACGTCCGGTAGCCGCGCGACGCCGCCTCCAGCGCTGTGCCAAGGCCCGTCGCGCCGCCTCCAATCACCAGGCAATCCCAGACCATTGATCGATCTGAGATCGCCTGGATTGCGACATCTCGATTCACGCTTTTAGCTCGCCCAAGCTTTCGCGCGTCCCACGGCTTTGGTCCATTCGGCGCGCAGTTTGTTGCGCTGGTCAGCCCCCATTTTCGGCTCGAACGTGCGATCGATCGCCCACTGGCTCTCGATTTCGTCCGTCGACTTGTAGAACCCCGTAGCCAGACCAGCCAGATACGCCGCACCCATGGCGGTGGTTTCGGTGTTCTTCGGGCGCACCACAGGGATCCCGAGAATATCTGCCTGGAACTGCATCAGCAGGTTGTTTGCGCAAGCGCCGCCATCGACGCGCAACTGGCTTAGCTTGACTCCGGAATCAGCTTGCATGGCCTGAAGGACATCGGCGACCTGGTAGGCGATTCCTTCCAGCGCCGCGCGGGCAACATGAGCCGAGGTCGCCCCGCGGGTAAGGCCGACAATCGCGCCGCGGGCGTAACCATCCCAGTGAGGAGCGCCGAGTCCGACAAAGGCCGGGACCAGGTAAACGCCACCGTTGTCCGGAACGCTGGCGGCCAGCTCTTCGACCTCCGGCGAAGTGCGAATGATTTTCAATCCGTCACGCAGCCACTGCACGACGGCGCCGGTGATAAAGACGCTGCCTTCGAGGGCATAGAGAGTCTCGTTGTTTGCCCGCCAGGCGATGGTTGTAACAAGCTTGTTTTTCGATGGAACTGCTTCCGTACCGGTATTCAGTAGCATAAAGGAACCGGTCCCGTAGGTATTTTTAGCCATTCCCGGCTTACTACACATCTGGCCGAATAGGGCAGCTTGCTGATCGCCGGCAATTCCCGCGATCGGAATGCCGAGAAGCGTACCCAGCGTTTCGCCATACACTTCGCTGGAACCCTTCACCTCAGGCAACATGGAGCGAGGAACGCCCAAATGCTTCAGCAGATCATCGTCCCAGCTCCGCGTATGGATGTTGAAGAGCATCGTTCGGGAGGCATTGCTTTCATCCGTCACGTGAACTTTCCCACCAGTCAGGTTCCAAATAAGCCACGTGTCAACGGTGCCAAAGGCGAGCTCCCCGCGTTCCGCTCTCTCACGGACACCAGGAACATTTTGCAGCATCCAGGCGACTTTTGTGCCGGAAAAATAGGCGTCGATCACCAAGCCCGTCTTTTCTGCAACGACCGATTCGAGTCCGTCGGCTCGCATTTTGTCACACATTGGAGCGGTGCGACGATCTTGCCAGACTATGGCATTATAAACCGGGTCACCGGTTTTGCGATCCCACACGATAGCGGTCTCGCGCTGGTTCGTGATTCCAAGCGCGGCGATTTCGTTTGCCTTAATGCCAGCGCCGCTGATCGCCTCAGCCGCGACTCCGATTTGCGACGACCAGATCTCTTTGGGATCATGCTCAACCCAGCCAGGCTGAGGAAAAATCTGGGTAAATTCTTTTTGCGCGACACCCGTTACTTTGCCGTCATACTCGATGATTAGCGCACGGGAACTGGTCGTTCCCTGATCAAGGGCGAGGAGATGTTTCATAAGGAGGGGGGGATCAATTAGATTAGGTTATAAGCTCAGAAAGATTAGGATACAGGCTACTAGAGGGGAGGCAAGGCCGAGAACGCTTTAGAGGGGAGGCAAGGCCGAGAACGCTTTGTAGACCATGGCCCCAATGATGCCGCCGATGATCGGGCCAACCACCGGGATCCAGCCATAGCCGAAGTCGGAGGTGCCCTTTCCTGGGATTGGGAGAAAAGCGTGAGCGATGCGCGGCCCGAGGTCGCGAGCCGGATTAATGGCATATCCCGTTGGTCCACCGAGAGACAAACCGATACCCCAAACCAGCAGCCCGACGATGTATGGAGCGATCGCTGGCGCCAGGCCGGTATGCTCAAGGAGATTGCGGGTTGACGTCATAGCAAGCACGCAGAAGACGAGGGTAAAGGTACCGATGATTTCCGTAAGCAAATTCCAACCGGTGTTGCGGATCGCCGGGCCGGTGCAAAAGACGGCCAATTTAAGCGCCTGATTGTCCGTCTCATCAAAATGCTGCTTGTACGCCAAGAAGACAATGACACCGCCGATGAAAGCCCCGGCGAATTGCCCAAGAAGGTAGGATGGAACCAAAGACCAGGGCGTGATTCCGATGCTGGCGAGACCAATGGTGACGGCAGGGTTGATGTGCGCGCCACTGTAGCCGTTCACTGAATAGACGCCGATGACCACGGCCATAGCCCATCCCGTGGCGATCACAATCCAGCCCGAGTTCTGTCCTTTTGTTTTGGAGAGCACGACGTTGGCTACGACGCCATCGCCAAAGATAATCAGAAGCATTGTACCGAAGAGTTCGGCCAAGAATATGTTCATGCAGATTAAAGTTAACTGGGGGTTAATGTTTGATTGGAAACTATCGGCCCGACAGATCCGAAGTAGTTGAACTGTACATTATTAATGACTTACAGATCTGCTTTCAAGCAAAAACGTCGCCATCTAACTAACTAATTCTAATTTGGACTGGTCGAATATTTGCAAAGCAGTACGACAGGCGGCCGTGCCTGGGTAGAGGGTTGGCACGGCCTGGAAGCCCATGTCACGGTAGCTAACACGTCGAAATAAAAAGGCTATTCCTCTTTCTTTGCGGTTCCTACAGAGCGAGACGCAAATTGACCGCGGCACCTGAAAAAAAGCAGACGGGGAAGCTAACCCACGGTTGACTCTGGTTGAGATCGAGATCTCAACCGAACTAACAACGATAGTCGAATCCGTCTTGGCCCTGATTGCGGAAGATAGGTAATTTCTTGATTCTTAAGTAAAATTGATCCTACGAGTTGAATTGCTGGTTTGGCGGATGATTTTCTTCGAGCCGATAGCTGAACGGGTTTAGGTTGGGTAGAGCGGTAATCGATGCATCCCTGGCCTTCTTGAGGGATGGCTCGACAATGGGCCGAAGCTAACGGCTTGTGAACATCGCGTCAACAACAATGAACAATTGTTCACATCTTATTTGTTTCGGTATAAAGAGTTGCTTGAATCGGGTAAGCGCCTGTCTATGAGCAACCAAGTGGACCAAAGCGCCTTGGCCGTTAAAGTCGCACGTTTGTACTATTATCAGGGGCTGACCACGGAAGCTATCGCCTGTGAGCTAAACCTGTCCCGACCAAAGGTGTCTCGACTCTTGACCTTTGCCCGACAAAGCGGACTGGTCGAGATTCACGTCCATGATCCGGAAACGCGGCCGCAGGAACTCGAACGAGAGGTTCAGAAACGGTACAGCATCTCGCAAGTAAGGGTCGTTGCGGTTCCTCCCAACTCGGGCGAAGATGAATGGCTATCGCGAGTGGCGACGTTTACGGCGAGCCATCTGAACAGTCTTATTCATTCCGAGATGATCGTGGGTCTCGCTTGGGGAACGACTCTCGACGCGATCTCTCGAGCGTTGACGCCGAAGCGTTGCTCTCACGTCGATTTCGTGCAGTTGAACGGGTCGGCGAACGTTTACTCTTTCAATAATTTTTATGTAGGTGAAATCTATAGCCGATTTGCCCAGAACTTTAACGGTCGGGCTCTCCTTTTCCCCGTCCCAACGTTTTTTGATTACCCGCGGACGAAGCAGGCGATGTGGAGAGAGCGGTCGATTCGACACCTGACCGACCTTGTTAACCGCGCGGATCTGCTTGTCTATAGCATCGGCGCGCCCGACGCGCGTATTCCAAGCTATGTTTACGTCGGCGGCTATCTGGAGGCGGAGGACTATGAGGAGTTAAAACGGGAAGGGGTAGTTGGCGACATTGCGACCGTTTTCTTCCGGGCGGACGGAACCTATGATCACATTCCGCTAAATGCTCGAGCAAGCGGCCCGAATCTCTCTTTGTTTAAGCGGGCAAAACATGCTCTGTGCGTGGTTTCGGGTCTTGCCAAGGCAGCTGGATTGCGGGCGGCCCTGCATGGAGGATTGATGAGCGAACTCATCGTCGACGAGCCGACGGCTTCAGCGCTCCTCGGTCCCTAAGGATTTTCAGGTTGTTCATCTTGACGAAACAGTCCCTTCGAAAATTCGCGGACTGACATCGCGTCAGCCCACGTGCGCCAGGCGTTCATCACCAGGCTCCGGGTCTGGCCAAGGTCCAAATGGCGAATGCGATCCTTGACCCCGGGAATGGACGCCGCAGCGATACTCAAGTGATGCATTCCCAGCGCAAGCAGCACAGGAATCGCATCAGGGTCGGCGGCAATTTCGCCGCAGATCGAAAGCTCGGTCTGCGACCTGCGCAACTCTTCGACTACCTGATTACACAATCGCAGAACCGCCGGATTTAGTGCATCGGCGAATTTCTGCAAAAACGGATTACCTCTTTCGCTGCACAAGACATATTGAGTCAAGTCGTTCGTGCCGAAGCTGACAAAATCAATGTGCGGCAAGAATTGATCGACTAAGAGCGCGGCTGCTGGTGTTTCGACCATGATGCCCAGCGGAATTGGCCAGCGGTGCGGCAGTTGCTCGTTTTCGAGCTGAAAATGAATCGCCTCGAGCAAACGGCGTACGTTGATGACTTCGTCGAGGTCCGTGACCATCGGAATCATGATCCGAACATTCGTTTGGCGGCTCACCCGCAGAATCGCGCGGAGATGAGACATCAGAAATTTTTCGTGCAGGAGGAGCAACCGTATTCCGCGCACGCCAAGGAAGGGATTCGCTTCCTGACCCGGAGATAAAAACGGTAACGGCTTATCGCCACCGATATCCAGCAGGCGGATTGTTACCGGGGCAGAGTTGGCTGGTTCCAAGGCGTGGCGAAAAGCTTCGTACTGCTGATCCTCGTTCGGGCTTTCGGCAAACGCTTGCAATAAGAATTCGGAGCGGAACAGCCCAATGCTCTCTGCGCCGACTTCGACGGCACGCGCTACTTCGGCTCGGGTGCTGGCGTTAGCACTAACCGTGATGCGCTCCCCGTCCCGGGTCACACAGGGTTTGATCGACTCTCGGAGTGCGCGGGAATATTTTTGTTTCGCGGCATCGGCTTGATTCCGAAGACGAGCTTCCGTGGCCGCGTCCGGTTCTAGCCAGATCTCTCCGGAATCACCGTCAAACGCGACGAGTTCTGCATTGCGGAGTCGCGATTCAAGCGCCGACGCCCCCCCAATGGCTGGCAGGCGCAGGGCGCGGGCCAGGATCGCGCCGTGGGAAGTCGATCCGCCTTCGAGCTGAACAACACCGGCGACGGGTGTGTCCTGGATAAAATCAATCACCGAGGGGGTTAGTTCGCGGCAGATCAGGATCGAAGGTTGGCCAGATGGCTCCGCTGCTACCTTTGCAGGAACCGACTGGGCGGGCAGAATTTGCTCTAGTACAGCACGGTCAATCTCTCGAAAATCAGCTGCCCTGGCGCGGAAGTAAGAATCCTCGGCCATCTCTTGTTCAGAGGCCAGCTCAGTGAGCACGGAATGCCAGGCGAAAGCAGCCGATTCCCGCCGCGTACGAATTTGCTCTTCGACCGCATGGATGACGGCGGCATCTTGAAGCAAAAGTTGCTGAGCTTCTAGCATGCCGAGTGAAGTGGCGTCTATCCGGTCGCGCATGCGTTCCGTCCGCTGCCGCAATTCCTCTCCGACTTTGGCCCTGGCCTGACGGAGCCTGGCTACTTCTGTTTCCATTTCGGTTTCGCTGACCAGGGCTTCTCGGGGGATTACCGGAAGACGCTCTTCGAGAAAGGCGGGAGAGCCAATCGCGATGCCTGACGATACAGCAAACGGCTGGTCTCCCTTCGTTTCGATCGCTGCAGGCGGCGACGCGGCGATCTCGGATTCTCCGAAGTGGTTGTCCGCCAAAATTTCGATCGCGATCACAGCCTTTTGGCGATCGTATCCCGTGATTCGGAATCGCACGCGATCGCCTTTCCTGATTTGCAGCCGCGCCAGGTCAACGAGGCTGGATGCTTGGGCAGGGCCGCGATGGGCGGTCAGGTTCTCTGCCTCGACCGTGGCGGAAAACGGAGACAGAGCCTTTAAAAGATTAGCGGCGGGTCGAAGGTGTAGTCCGTGTTCGTTCTCGACGGTCAGTTCAACGGTTTCGGCCTCTCCTTCAGAGGCGCTGGGAGCCGGACCAGGTTCGCTGGGTAGGTCGCCCAGCTGATCCTGCTTCGGCAAAAGGCCTTGCCTGGCCGCCTGAGCCGCCTGGTCGACGTTCGAACCAATCTGAATCTGAATCGCAGCGGCAATTCCACCTTCCACAAGCGGTGCTGAACAAAGGACGACGCTGTCCTGGCGGTCTGGAGTAACAAATTCTTTGGCCGTCTCCGCGCTTAGGATGGCGCTTCCCATATCCATGAGCACCAGGACACCATCCGGAGACTGCACCGAATTGATGGCTTCGAGGATATCGAGAGCATCGGTCCCGATTTCTTGGTGACCTTCACCCACGCCACCCGCAGCAGCTACAGGCAGCTCCAAGCTGACCGTCCGTTGGACGAGGTCAACGATCGACTGTGCCAGGGCACGGCTGTGTGAAACAAGAACTAGGCCAACCATTCGGATCAGTTAAGAGTGTGTGTGCCAGTGTCAGCGAGAGGGCATCGGCCTACGGGCGTGTCGGTGTATCGGCGTTATCGCAGGGTAATGGGGTAATGGAGTAATGGAGTAATGGAGTAATGGAGTAATGGAGTAATGGAGCGATGGCTGCTCTTTCCTGGGTCTGATGATTGGATGGCGAATCCAGAACCCCATTACTCCAATACTCCAATACTCCCATGCTCCATTAATCCATACCCCAATGCTCCGAAACTCAATCAGTCCGTGACACCGCCCCACACCGCTTATTTCATCGTCTCCGCCAATGCCTGGAACAACAGCGCCGTAGAGGTAGCTCCGGGATCCTGATGGTCTGCGCTGCGTTCGCCGAGATAGCTCGCCCGACCCTTCTTTGCGACCAGAGGGATCGTCGATGCCACTCCTTTTTTAGCCGCTTCCACTGCGTGGGCAAGCGCCTCGGGAAGCGTGGATCCGTTCTCCAGGTTCTGCTTTAGCGCTTTGATCGCTGGCTGCAGCGCGTCAACCATTGTCTTGTCTCCTATAGCCGCCTTCCCGCGCAGAACGATTCCGGCCAGGCCCTTTTCCAGGATGCCGACAAATTCTGCAGGCGAAGCCTCGGCTTTTCCAGTGGCAACGCTGCTTGCCTGCAAAAAGAATGTCCCATAAAGCGCGCCGCTCGCTCCCCCGACCGTCGAGATCAGGATCATCGCAACAGTTTTGAATATTGTCCCCAGGTCCTTGTCTTGTAGTTCCGGTGACTTCTTCAGGACGGCCTGAAAGCCTCGATGCATATTCGCACCATGATCTGCGTCGCCGATGGCAGCGTCGAGCTGAGTCAAAAAGTCCTTCTGCTCGGCGATGTGCTCGGCATAGCGGTGAATCCAGGCTAGCGCGTTTTCGGGAGTTATTTGTGACATAGCGGTAATCGATGCGGGTTATGGGAGGGAGCGAGCTGCCGGCGTCCCACCGTTCCCGCCGAGGTGGAGGGTTGAGACGAGCCCGCTCTTTTTGGCAGATTTATTGGAATTACTAAACGCCCCAGCGAAGCCCTGGGGTCAACACGGGAGCATCCCAGAGCCTGGTGAGTTCGCTGTCCAGTTTGAGGACAGTGATTGAGGTACCAGCCATTTCCAGGCTCGTAATATAAGGTCCAACTAAGCTCCGTGTTACTTGGACTCCTTTCTTTGTCAGGATCTGATGCGCTTTGTTGTAGACGACAAAAAGCTCGATCGATGGAGTACCGCCCATACTGTTGACGAAGAGGAGCACACTATCCCCGGATTTGAAGGGAAGATCTTCGACAATGGGGCTGAGCAGCATCTCGGTGATCTCGTCGGCGCTCTTCAGCTTCATTCGGTGCCGGCCGGGCTCGCCATGGATTCCAATTCCAATCTCCATCTCATCTTCCGGCAACTCAAACGTGGGCTTGCCGACATGGGGCACCGTACAAGAGGTGAGTGCCATCCCCATGCTACGACCTTGGCCATTCACCTTGTGGCAGAGGGCCGCGACCTCCTTCAGCGATGCGCCGCCCTCGGCGGCGGCGCCACAAATCTTCTCCGCGAGCACGGTCGTGCCAACCCCCCGGCGACCGGCGGTGTAAAGACTGTCTTTTACGGCGACATCGTCATCAATCACGACCGCTTCGACTTCAATGCCCTCACCACGGGCAAGGTCGGCTGCCATTTCAAAATTCATGACGTCCCCGGTGTAGTTCTTTACAATGTGAAGGACTCCTTTTCCTCCGTTTACCGCCTGAGTCGCGGCATGCATCTGGTCCGGAGTCGGGCTGGTGAAAACCGCTCCAGGACAAGCTGCGTCCAACATTCCGCGACCAACAAAGCCGCCATGCATCGGTTCGTGCCCGCTTCCGCCGCCGGAAACCAGGGCGACTTTGTTTTTAACTGGGGCGTCCTTTCGAGCAATGTAATTCGGGTCGAAATGAATTTTGATCAGATCGCCGTAGGCGGCGCCAAGGCCGCTCATGGATTCAAGGACAACGTTCTCGGGAGAATTAATCAATTTTTTCATGTTTGGGGGGTTGCTTTGCTAAGGTGAACCAAACTGGCAAGTTTTTCACGTTCAGAACGGAAAACCTAGCCAGGAATTCAGACATCAGCTGGGGACAGAGAAGGTAAGTGAGTATCGAGGTAAACCAGCCAGCCGGTACAGTAACAGCCCGCTCTGAACTGTCAATCTATTGATCGTAATTTCACTCCGCTGGGCCAGACCGGTTGGGACGGGCGTCTCGCCCGTCATGGGTCGTTTCTCGGAAACCACCATGGACCGGACGTCGCCCGTCAATCATCGAACGAAAACGACGGGCAATGCGCCCGTTCCCTTATTTGGCACTTGGCCGGTCAAATTGTTCCACCAATTGCAGCATCCGTTGCGTAACCTTGCGAATCTGGCTGGGCGTCAGGAAAGAGAGATTTAGCAATTCCATTAACAGGAGCCCTTGCGAGGCGAGGTAAAGAATGGCCGTGTCTTCCATTCGCAGGCTTAGTTCGCGGCATAACGTGTCGAACTCTCTTTTGAAAGACTCCCGCATGGGTTCGACCAGTTTCGGGTCGTTGGCGATCGCGGCGATGACCGCGGTCAAAACCGGGCGTTCGCCTTCAAGATGGCGCAAAGTGCCAATGATATTAGCTTTCATTCGGCCATTTCGCTCTCCAGTGAGCGAATCACCAATTTTACTCTGTTCGGTCTCGAGGTGCTGGACCGTGCGTCGAAGCATCGCCTCGAGAAGGGCTTCTTTGGTTCGAAAATGATAGAATAGTCCGCCTTTGCTGACTTTAGCCTGGGCCGCTGCGGTCTCGAGCGTCAGATGGCCTGGTCCTCGGGTAGCGACGACATGTTCGGCGGCTTGGAGGATGCCCTCACGGGCGTCTCTTCTTCGTTTCTCGTGCAAGGTCAGTCTGGGGGGATCCATCCGGGAAATGTAAAGAAAACCGGCTGGCTAGTACAGGACGGATTGTAGCGAGCGTCTGGGGCAGTGGGCGAATTGGACTTGGTCAAGTTGAGCTGATGCAGCTGAAACGGCTGCGATTCACGCAACTGAAGCATAGCTGCAGCAAGGAACCAAGTTTTGTGGTCGTTGGAGGGCGACGCTCCGCCGTCGCCGCCGGAAAAGGAGATCGGCGACACGGAGTGTTGCCCTCCAGACATCGTCTACCGCGATCTATCGTTTTGTCGTATTTCACAACCTGCGGTTAGAAAAAAAGAATTGTGCATTTGCCTCAAACCTACTAAGCGAAGAGCCAGAAGGACTAAACGACCATGTTGCAGCTGCTTGGTGCATTGATCATCGGGTTCATTGTCGGGGCACTTGCCAAGCTGATAGTACCCGGGCAGAAGCCACGCGGCTGCCTGGTTACGATTCTTTTAGGGATCGCTGGATCATTCGTCGCTTTCTGGATTGGCCAGTACATTTTCCAATTCCCGATGGATCCCAAACACCCGCTGCAACCGGCAGGATTCCTCTCATCGTTGGCTGGCGCGATTCTTATCCTGATTGTCTATCACCTGATCCAGCGTAGGCGTAACCCGCCGCGGTAGCCCTTAAAAAAGCATCGCGCACTGAAGGCGCGCAAGAAAATGGACGCTTATCCAAGGCGTCGCGGGTTCGACTTTCTGCCGCGCTCCTACCGAATCACGGTGACTGGTGTTCCGACTTCGACATTGTCGAAGAACTCCTCCGCCATGTTGCCTGGCATTCGGATGCAGCCGTGCGAAGCAGGATACCCGGGAAGGTAGCCCTTATGCATGCCGACGCCACCGGTGATTCGCATAAAGAACGGCATTGGCGCTCCCTTGAAAATCGCGCCTGGCGGCTTTGGGTCCTTACTGATGTCGACATCTTTCTGCACGACGTTTCCGGCGGCATCGACATAATCCCCGTACAGGTTGGAGGCGTGGTCCTTGTCTTTCTGAACGATCTTAAACGTTCCCGGAGGAGTGTTGAAGCCTTCTCGGCCGGCCGAGACCTGAGAAATACCGACAAGCTGGTCGCCTTTGTAAAAATAGGCTCTTTGTTCGGCCAGGTTGATCGTCACGGAAGGCGGGCCCTGGACACCGTCGCCGTCCCAATAAGAAATCTGGTCAAATGCCGAGCCATCATCGGGCTGAGTGTTCGGCCCGCCCGGTTGTAAACGGCCATTAACCGCGAGATAAGCTGTCTTTGGATTGGCTAAACGAGTCTTTTCGCTATTGCCGCACCCTGCAAGAAGTACTGCTAACAACACTACCGAAAGCCGATCCATGCTCATACTGGGTAAGAAATGCTCAATAAATTCCCTTCTTTGAACTCGTCAAGCAAGTCTAATGCGATGAAGCATCCCATTCGAGCGCCGCCTCGTTGCCGAGGCAGCGCTCTTCTGCTATATCCCATGGTAGAATATGCCGACCTACGAGTATCGCTGCGAGAAATGCAATCAGACGATTGAGGCGTTTCAATCGATGAAGGATGAAGCTTACACGGTCTGTCCGAAGGAGCTTTGTCGCCTCGAAACCTGGGGAAAGGGGAAAGTGAAGCGATTGTTGGGAACTGGTGCTGGATTGCTTTTCAAGGGCTCGGGGTTCTACATCACTGACTACCGGAGCTCGGGCTACAAGGAGGCGGTGAAGAAGGAATCGGGGCCAAAGGAAGCCGGTGCCAGCAAGGGGGAAGGCGGGAAAAGCGAGGCCAACAAAGGGGAGGTTGGGAAGAGCAGCCCCTCGTCGGACGGTACCTCGACGACAACCTCTTAACCTGTGCTGGTGGCTACCGGCGAGGATAACGCGGTTTTCAATGATATCGCAGGCCAGGCCGTGACGCGATGGGTGACAAATCGCTGCGCCACCGTATAGTAAAGAGATAATGTTTCGACTAAATCGTCGCGAGCAGCTTGTCGTGCTGGGACTTTGTCTCACTATATTTCTGGGGGCAGTTGTTAAACATTTCCGCGAGGCACTTCCTCGGCTGCCGCACGAGGAGTCAAGATGAGTTTAGAACATGCAGAAGTCCTTTAATGACGTCGTAGATCAGATCGTAGATCGGGATTCTCGTTACGAAAAGGAAGCGTATAACTTCTTGAAGGACGCGCTGGAATTCACGATCAAACAACAGAAGCGCGCACAGAACGACCCCAACTCGCACGTGAGCGCGGCCGAATTGCTCGACGGGTTCCGTCAGCTCGCTCTCAAGGAGTTCGGCCCCATGACAATGACGGTCCTGGAGTATTGGCGCGTTACCTCTTCTGAAGATATTGGCAATATGGTCTTCGCTCTGATCGAGGCCGGGGTTTTCGGGAAGACAGATTCGGACACGCCAGAGGACTTTCATCACGCGCTGAATTTTCATTCGGCTTTTGCCGCGCCGTTTGAAAAGCTGAGCACCGATCAGACGACGAAAGCGTGAGCTTCAAGAGCCTGGTGCCATGCGAGCTCCTGAAGTCGACGTCGCAAAATTCGAATCTCCCAACGGACTGGTGTTGTTGCTGGCGGAACAACACTACGCGGAAGTAGCCAGCGTCCAAGCATGGTGCCAGACCGGCAGTATCCACGAAGGAAAGTGGCTCGGGGCGGGGATGACGCACCTGCTAGAGCACATGCTGTTCAAAGGAACCGAGCGGCGAACCGCCCTTCAGTTGAGCGAAGAAATCCACCAGGTCGGTGGTTATTTAAACGCCTACACCTCGTTCGATCGAACTGTTTTCTGGGCGGATTGTCCGAAGGAAGCCGTCGGCACCGCTCTGGAACTATTAGCCGACATGTTGTTCCGATCCGTGATCGATCCGGCTGAGCTGCAACGCGAGATGGATGTCATTCGAAGGGAGTTCGATATGGGTCTGGATGATCCAGAACGAGTGCTGAGCCAATTGACGTTTTCGACGGCTTTTCAGGTACATCCCTGCCGGTTCCCTGTAATCGGCCTTCGCGAAATCTTCGACCAGATTACACGCGACGAGTTGGTCGAGTATTACCGGCGGCGATACGCACCCAACAACCTGTTTTTGGTCGTCGCTGGGGACATCGACAATCAGAAGGTCCGCGACGCGGTGGAACAGTGCTTCGGCGGACAGAAACCGAGCCCTATGGAAGCAGTCGTCCTGCCGGATGAACCGCTTCAGCTTGGTCGGCGGGAGAGTGGAAAAATTTTCGATTCGGACCTTGGCTATTTCAGTCTGGCGTGGCATATCCCGCCGCTTTTCAGCAGAGAAATGCCGGCCCTTGATGTCACATCGATGGTGCTCGGCGGCGGGGCGAGTTCTGTTCTCTATGAGGACCTGCGCGAGCGGCAGGGAGCAGTGTACGGAGTTACAGCCTTCTCTTACACGCCTAGTTTTCCTGGCCTCCTGATGATCTCCGGCGCCTGTCCCGCGGAATCGGTCGAGCGGATCGAGAGCAAGGTGATTAGCGCGATCTCAGAATGGCAGAAATTCCCGGTGCCGCAGTCTCAGCTGGCAAAGGCCAAGCGGATGATCTGGGTTCACTCAATCGAGCAGCTTCAGACGGTACGAGGAGTCGCGACCGATGTTGGGTTGAATTGGCTCTACACGCGGGATTTTACCTTTAGTCAGCGTTACCTGGAGCGGATCCGAGAGACGGCTGCCTCGGACGTTGTCGATGTCGCTGAGCGCTATTTAACGAAAGACAATCTTACCTTCGCTTCGCTTCGGCCAAAGCACGCAGGAAAATCACGCCGTTCACGCCGGCCTTACCGGAGAGAGAATGAGGTTCGAACTCTTGAGAACGGGTTACGGGCTGTCCTGATCCACGATGATCGGCTTCCGTTGGCTCACGCATCCCTGGTTTTTCACGGAGGCGTACTGGTGGAGACGGCGGAAACAAACGGGCTCAGCAGGCTTCACTCGCAATGTCTGGTCAAAGGCACCGCTCGGCGATCGGCGCTGCAGATCGCCGAGGAGATCGAAGCTCTCGGCGGGACCCTGTTCGGCGATTCGGGCTACAACTCGTTTCGCGTCTCGGTGAACTCGCTCTCTGCGGACTTCGCGAGCGCCCTCAGCCTGTTGGC
Organism: Chthoniobacterales bacterium; assembly: GCA_049585495.1. Lineage (GTDB taxonomy): Bacteria > Verrucomicrobiota > Verrucomicrobiia > Chthoniobacterales > JAFAMB01 > JBAUZZ01. Next base: position 26,580 of record JBAUZZ010000237.1, read on the forward strand.
TGAAGTCGTCCTCACCCCAAGTTTTCCGGGCGACGCTGTCGAACGCGAACGCGAGAGCCAGTCGGCCGCAATCCGGGCGGAGGAATCCCAACCAACGGTGGTCGCACGCAACCTGCTCCGGTCGGCCATCTATGGCGCGCACCCGTATGCATTGAACGTTCTAGGCACCCAATCCTCAGTCAAAAAGTTAACCCGCGAAGAGCTGGTCGAATTGCACAAGCGGTCGGTTTCAGCGGGTGAGGGAGTGATCGCAGTGTGCGGTAAATTCGACGCGTCCAAACTGGTTGGATCGCTCGATGAATCTCTCAGCGGATTGCCCCGGTCGCCGCAAATGAAACGTGGGAAGCTCCCCGTGGTCGAGCGCTTCGAAACAAGATCGATCGCTCAACGAGATACCCGCCAACAAGCGGTGATCGCGATCGGGTATCTCGGATGTACTCTTTTCGATTCGGATCGAGTTGCGCTCGAAATTTTGGACGAGGCGACCGGAGACTCAAGCTCCCGGTTCTTCATCAGAGTTCGAGAACAACTCGGCTTGGCGTATTCGGTCGGAACTTCGTTGCTGCTGGGTTTGGCTCCGGGGATCTTCAGCGTCCACGCAGCCACCTCCCCGGAACTTGTCGACCAGGTAGGGAAGTTATGTCAGGAGGAAATTCAGACCCTTGCTAGCGGAGGTCTGACTGAACATGAATTCGATCGAGCCAAGACCAAGCTGCTCGCCCAGCTTGCGTTTCAAAAACAGAATATGGACAGCTATGCTCATGGGATGGCCTTGAACGAACTTTACGGGCTCGGAATCAATTACTTGGAGAAGCGTCAAGAGCAGATTCGACAAATAGAGCTGGGAAATGTGCGCGATGTCTGCCGCAAATATTTGATGGATAAACCCGCGATAACGGTGATTGTTAGACCCTGAACCGAATTAAAGATTTGCTATGGCTGAATATCAGAACACGGTTGCGTCTTCCGGCGAAATGGCCCAACGATTCATCGAATTCGTCCTGATGCAGGCGCAAAATGCCGCCTTTATGCTGGGGCAGATCCCGCACCCGCAGACCGGCAAACCGGAGGTTAATACGCAGATGGCTAAACTTCTGATCGATCAGCTTGTAATGATTCAGGAGAAGACCGAGGGCAACCTGAATGGTGACGAATCGCGGATCCTCGCGGGAACGATTGCAAATTTGCAGATGGCATTTGTCGAGGTTGTCCAGCGGCAACAAGCGAGCGAGGCTGCTCCTTCTGAAGTTGGGCCTGCTGAGGGGAGTTCAACTCCTCCAGCGGCGGAAGGTTCGAGCGAGTTGGCGACAGACAGTAAGAAAAAGTTTGTCAAAAGCTACGGCTCGTAGGAACCGGGTTGGGACAGGCCGGACTAGATTGCACAACTCTGGCGAGTCCGGTCGCGGGTGCGATTTCATGACGAAACATTTCGAGGTCGGTAACACCCGGTTTGGCGGCGACCGACCAGCTTTCATTCTTGGCCCTTGCGTGATCGAATCTGAGCGATTCATTTTCCAGATTGCTCAAGACCTTCAGAGGATCTGCGGCTCGCTGGGGATCTCCTGGATCTTCAAGGCCTCTTATGACAAGGCCAATCGAACATCGGAAAAATCGTTCCGGGGGATTGGCCTTAAAATCGGCTGCCAAATCTTACGAGGAGTTGCCATCGAGCTTGGCGTGCCAGTTACGACCGACGTTCATTCAACCCAGGAAGCGGAATATGCCTCGGAGTTCATTGACCTGCTGCAGATCCCTGCTTTCCTGAGCCGGCAGACCGACCTTTTACGGGCCGCAGCCGAGACGGGTCGAGCAGTCAATGTCAAAAAGGGGCAGTTTCTAGCGCCATGGGACGTGCAGAATATTGCTGAAAAATTAGAAACTTTTGGATGTCGCCAATACGTCTTCACGGAAAGAGGAGTAACCTTTGGCTACAACAACCTGGTTGCTGACATGCGATCACTCTACTGGATCCGGGAACTTGGATATCCCGTTATCTTCGACGCAACGCACAGCGTCCAACGGCCCGGAGGGGCAGGCGATCGCAGCGGAGGGGATAGCGTTTTGGCGCCCGTTCTGGCGAGAGCGGCTGTCGCGGCGGGGTGCGACGGCATTTTTCTCGAGACCCATCCCGACCCGGCGACCGCGCTTTCTGACGGGCCAACCCAAATTCCTTTGAAAGATTTGCCGGGTTTACTGTCTCAACTTAAACGAATCCATGAAATCGTTCGCTAAGTCCTTCGCCTTGTTTCTCATGGCGGGAGGTATGGCGGCTAATATTGCGGCAGATGAATCTAGTTCGGAACGGAAAATCGATTTGCCGGTACCGATCGGTCACGAAGTCAAAGGCCTGCGGGTTCCACTCCGGACCGGTGAGGGAAAAATGGACCTGCAATTCGACATGGAATCGGCGACCCGGTTGGACCAGCAAAACGTCGAGATGCATATCGTATCTATCCAGACTTTCGACCAGCAGAGTTCGAAGCCAGATGTTAAAATTGATCTGAAGAAATCCGTCATGAACATGGAGACAAATGTCATCACTAGTCAGGACCCGATTCTGGTCACGCGAAGCGATTTTCAGCTGACCGGAGATGGCATGGAATTTAATTCGAAGACGCGCCAGGGTAAGGTCCTCGGGAACATCCGGATGCTCATCTATAATCGAAATGAACTGCAAAAGAAGTCCGAAGAAAGTCAGCCGAAGTGATCGAGTGAAAAATTTCTTCGTTCTCTTGCTTATTCCTGGGTTCTTATCGCTATGGCTATGCGCAGGTTCCCTGGCTCAGCAACGTCCGGCGCCGACGCCACGATCCTCACCGGGAACGAGCGGCAAGGCGCATTCGACGAGCGCACCGGCCGCAAAGTCGACCGCATCCCCGGAAGCCGCTTCCAAGCCGAACGAAAAGAAGACCAATGACTTCTTCGGTGGGGAAGATAACGGCCAACCGAAAGGGCCGACGGAAATTACGGCAAAAGACGAGGCGCAGTTTGATATGCATACTCGGACAGGAGTGTTCATTGGAAATGTAAAAGTCGTAGATCCGCAATTTACGATGACAGCGGATAGGCTGACCGTTCATTTGAACAAGCAGGAGGATGGTGGTGGTCTCGAGCAAGCAGAGGCAGAGGGAAATGTGTTTATCGTTCATCTCAACGCGCCGAAAGCGCAGGATGGCAGCGCCGGTCAACCGAATCCGGGGCAGCAGGCCTCTAAGCCGCCGGGCGCGGCCGGTCAGACAGCCCAGCAGCCGGTGCGCTCGACCGGCAAGGCAGCAAAAGCAATTTATCAGGCTAAGGATGGGTCTGTCACCCTTCTGGGCTGGCCGGAGGTCACTCAGGGCGATGATACCCAAATTGCAACTGATCCCGACGTGAAAATGATTTTGTATCGAGACGGTAGAATGAGAACCTTCGGTAGTACTCGTACCGTGATTCAAGAAAAAATCGAACCCACGCCTTCGCCAGCAGCGCCGGGCGCAGCTGGCAGTCGTGCCTCGATCCAGAACAGAACCCAGTCCAACAGGCCCTGACTGAATGCCGCCGAGTAAATTAGAATTGGAAGCACCGATTTTCGCGGCTTCCAGGATGGTAGAGGAACCGATTCTCCGCACCGATAAGCTCATCAAAGTTTACGGTGGCCGGGCGGTTGTAAATGGGATTGATATTCATGTGAACCGTGGCGAAATCGTTGGATTGCTCGGTCCAAATGGTGCTGGTAAAACGACAACGTTTTATCTTATAGTTGGTCTTGTGCGGCCCAACGGGGGTCGAGTTTTATTTGAGGATCGCGACGTCACGAAATACGCGATGCATCGACGGGCTAAAATGGGTATGGGATATCTTCCGCAGGAAGAATCAATCTTCCGGAAACTAACCGTCGAGCAGAACATTCTGGCTATACTCGAGACTCTCCCAGCCTCGCGCCGGGAGCGGAGACGCCGCTGCGATGACCTGCTGCGCCAGTTCGGGATAGAAAATCTCGCGAAAAATCAGGCTCTCACTTTGAGCGGCGGCGAAAAGCGGCGGCTCACGATTGCGCGATCACTGGTGACCAGCCCGAAGCTGATCATGCTCGATGAGCCATTCAGCGGCGTTGACCCAATTGCGGTCGCTGAGATTCAACAGCACATCTCGAATCTCAAAAAAGCAGGTCTGGCCATTCTAATTACCGACCATAACGTTCGTGAAACGCTGGAGATAGTCGACCGAGCTTACTTGATCTACGATGGGAGAGTTGAGAGTCAAGGCAGCCGCGAGTTCCTCATCAATCACCCAGTCAGTCGTCAACTCTATTTAGGTGAACGATTTCGCATGTAACGCCAAAACCATGTTGCCGGCGGCACCGACATTCCACTCGCCACCGGCAACTACAACGAGAGCCCATATGCAGATAAGAAATGCAAATCCACCGATCCAGGTGACGGGAAGGCACGTGAGCGTAACCGAAGCCATGAAGGAGTATTGCCGCCGGAAAGTGGCGTGTCTCCATCTCGATTATCCAAAAATTATCGAGGTACAGGTTATCCTTGACGTTCAGAAATACCGTCACACGGCGGAGGTGATTTTGCATTGCAGCAATCACATCACGCTCGAGGCGAGCTCGGAGAGCAACGACATGTACGCCTCCATCGATCAAGTGGTCGACCGTATCGGGCGACGGATGCGTAAGTACAAAACACGGCTAATGCAAAAGCATCGACCCCGTCGGCATGCGGTTCAACACCTGGAAGAAAAGGTCTTACGCTGGGAATGGCTCCAACGGCTGACCGAGCTCGAGCAGAACGGTGTCGAAAAGGCGCCTGTCGAGGCGGTCAGGGAGGAGCACCAGGGCCCGGAGGTTGTGCACACCGAAAAATATCCGGTCAAACCCATGTTCATAGATGAGGCCGTGCTGCAAATGGAGATGTCGAGCAAACAATTTTTGGTTTTCCTGAATGCGAAGACGGAGAAGGTCAGCGTCATCTATCGTCGGAAGACCGGCGATTTTGGCCTCATTGAGCCAACGTTCACTTAGCACGGTACCCATTAGATGTGCTAGCATTGGTCGCGGACAGGCTGTTCCTGCCCGATTTGGCGACTGGTGGATTGGAGAGATCACCTGAGATTCCCGCGCCGGGGAACTGAGCGGACGTGTGACCCATAAGAAACGTGGCCCCAAAGTCAGTCTCGGGGGTGGCTTATCTTCCTTTCTATTAAACCTTCATGAAGCGCGGGAAAAACCCTGTTGTTCAAGTGGGCGAATTTTATGCTCGGCACGCTGAAGTGCTCCAGATGAAACTCGTTGGCCCGGCGATTGGTTTTGATCGCAAGATCCGCGAACCGACCATTAATCGGCCGGGTCTCGCGCTGTCCGGGTTTTTTATCTATTTTGCGGGAAAAAGAATTCAAGTACTTGGAAATGCAGAAGTCAGCTACTTAAAAAGCTTGGATCCGGCCGAGCAGGAAAAACGTTGTCATCAGGTCTGCGAACAGCATATCCCTTGCGTCGTCGTCTCCCGCAGTTTGCCGGTGCCAAAGGCGCTAACCGACGCAGCGGCGCAGTATCAGATCGCGATCTTTCGTACACCGATGGTTACGATGCGTTTCATCAACGCAGCGACGATCGCGCTTGAAATGGATTTCGCTCCGACGACCAACGAGCATGGAAGCATGGTTGACATTATGGGAACGGGTACGCTGGTGCGGGGTTCCAGCGGAGTCGGCAAAAGTGAATGCGTACTAGGATTGATCGAACGTGGGTACAGTTTGGTCAGTGACGACGTTACTCGGTTCCGGGCAATCGAAGGGCGGGAACTGGTGGGTACCGCTCCGGATTTAACTCGATATCACATGGAGGTGCGTGGTCTTGGCATCATCAATGTCGCTTCCATCTTCGGTGTCGGCAGCATACGACTGGAGAAAAGATTGGATCTCGTCGCGACCCTGCGTGATTGGCAGGAGCTCGAAGAGGTTGATAGAATTGGACTTGAGCAAGAATTTTACGAAATTCTGGGGATTCGCATTCCGCATATTACGATTCCGGTCCGGACGGGGCGTGATCTGGCTCGACTGGTCGAAGTTGCGGCGCTTGATCAAAAACTTAAGAGTCTTGGTCAAAACAGCGCAGTGGAATTTAACCAGCGCCTACTGAATTTAATGCAGACAAATAAGGAGATGTAATGGGTCTACTGAGCAAGCGGCCTGCGGCAGGAAAAATTCAGAAGGAAGTCACGATCCGCAATAAACTCGGTTTGCACGCGCGACCGGCTGCCATGTTCGTAAGAGTCGCGAACAAGCATCGGGCAGAAATTTGGATCGAAAAGGACGGCGAGCAGGTAAATGGGAAAAGCATCATGGGCCTCATGATGCTTGCTGCCGGTCAGGGCTGCCGCATCGTGATCACCGCGGAAGGAGCTGACGCGCAGAATGCCGTCGAGGAGCTGGAGCTACTGATCGAACGGCGGTTTGATGAGGAGTGAAGTGGTGTTCTGAGTTCAGCGTTCCGAACTCCGGGAGCGTACAGGTGGGTGGGCGTTGGGTACGAGGTTCATCCGAGGCGCTTCGTAGAGGTTTGCCTTCACTATCAATCGGCTCACATGAGCTCGCCCTACCATGCCTGGCGGAGCTCTGCTGAATTCACCTTACCGCCAGCGGGTTTAAGACGATCGCGAACTCCGAATTTCGCATTCCGATATTTGCCTCGAATTCAGACTTTTTTGTCGAATCTTCACGGGTTTTCACTAGCTTCCATATCCGGAATGAGCGGACAGGAATTGAAATTTCAAGGCGTCGGAGTCGCACCGGGTATCGCGCGGGGAATCGTTTTCGTTCATCATCCGGACGACGAAGAGCCGCCGAAGCGCCAATTGGATGAAAATGAGGTTCCCGGTGAGATCGCCCGCTTCGAGACCGCTCTGATTGCCACGCGGGCGCAAATCCTGGAGATGCAGCAACGCATCGCTGAGGCGATTGGCGCTAAGGATGCCAGTATCTTCGATGCGCACCTCCTTGTAGTCGAAGATCGAACCTTGATTGACGAAGTCCTCCGAACTTTGGAGCGGGACAAATTCAATGTCGAGTTCGTCTTCGCTGAAGTCGCGAACCGCTATGCGCGTACGCTGAGTGAAATTGATGACCCGTATCTGCGCGAGCGCGCATTTGATATCCACGATGTCACTCGCCGTATCATTCGAAATCTCCTTGGCCGATCCTCCAGGACCCTTGCCAATCTGGAGTCCCCGCAGGTCGTTATTGCCCATAACATCACCCCTTCGGACACCGCGACGCTGAACCGGCAAATGGTCTTGGGGTTCGCGACCGATATTGGCAGCAAAACTTCCCATACCGCAATCATGGCCCGGTCCCTGAATATTCCCGCGGTGGTCGGCCTAAAAGACATTTCGGAGCGACTAAAAGCCGGTGATCATGTCCTGCTAGATGGTACCAATGGCTTTCTTGTCCTCAATCCCACCGACGAAACCCTGTGGGAATACGGCGAGATTGAAGTGCAGCGCGGGCGGGTGGAGGAAGTCCTTACCGGATTGCGGGAAACCGCCAGCACCACTAAAGACGGTAGACACGTCATTCTGTCCGCGAATATCGAGCTACCCGAAGATGTTGCGCTCGTTCAACAAGCAGGCGCGGAGGGAATTGGGCTGTACCGGACGGAGTTCTTTTTTCTCAATAAAACAGAGTTACCGACCGAGCAGGAGCAATACGAAGCTTACCGAACCGTCGCCGAGGCGATTTCGCCGCAATCCGTCATCATTCGGACACTTGATCTTGGTGGCGACAAGTTTCTGAGTCACTCGCATTTGCCGACTGAGATCAATCCGTTTCTCGGTTGTCGTGCAATTCGGTTTTGTCTGGAGCGTCCGGATATTTTCAAGGCCCAGCTGCGAGCGATTCTGCGGGCAAGCGTAATCGGGAATGTGCGGATGATGTTCCCAATGATCTCCGGTCTAGCGGAATTGCGGCAGGCGAATGAGCTGTTGGAGACTTGCCGAACCGAATTGCGGAACGAAGGGAAAGATTTTAACGCCGATCTCGAGGTGGGCATTATGATCGAAGTACCGAGTGCTGTGCTTATCGCCGATTCACTCGCCAAAGAGGTCGATTTTTTCAGCATCGGTACAAACGACCTCATCCAATACACGATCGCAGTGGATCGGGTGAACGAGCGAATCGCCTATCTTTACGAGCCGACGCACCCGGCGATCATCCGCCTCATCGAATTGACCGTCAACGCGGCTCACGAAAACAATATCTGGGCCGGCCTCTGCGGGGAGATGGCCGGCGAAATCACGCTAACACCGCTCCTTATCGGGTTAGGGGTGGACGAATTCAGCGCCAGCGCCGGACTCGTTCCACGCGTCAAAAAGGCCGTGCAAACCCTGGATTCAAAGGAGTGCGCGCAGCTGGTGGAAGATGTCCGAGGTATGACGTCAGCTACCGACATTCTGGAACGCTGCGAAGCGGTTGCGCGGCGCCACTATCCTGAGCTGATTGATTAGGGAGGAGTTGCGGGTTGCGCGTTTCGCAGCCGGTAGGCACGGCGAGATTTATTCTGAAGTTGATTTGTAGGGCGGCTGGCTCAGCCGCCTTGTGAGGCGAGGTCCATTGCTCCAATCCGTCATCAATGTAGAAATCGGCTCGAATAAATTCTCGCCCTACCGCCCCGGAACACGGAACACGGAACGCGGAACTCGGAACTCCTTCCTACCCTGGTGCCTCAGCCACCTTACACCCAGGTATGTCGCGCAAAAGCCGCTCCGGACCGGCCGGCGAATAGACAACAATCAGCTGCATCGGTTCACTCCCCGTGTTTAGCGTGGAGTGATAAATGTCGGCCGGAATGTATATACTGGAACCGGGTCCAACTTTGACGGGTGGCTGATCGTCGACCATCTGTTCCCCTTCGCCGGAAACGACATAGATGATCTCTTCTGATCCTGGATGGTTGTGCCGGGCGTGTCCCTTTCCCGATGCCAGATCCACAACTCCAAAACTAAAGCCTTTCGCGTCGGTCACGGCAGGTTCACTGAGGAAATGAATTTTGCCCCAGTTGAATTCAAGGCGGTCCACATCCTGTGTGCTGGTGATATAACCGGAACCAAGTTTTTGCATTTGTTCTCAGAGGGTTAGCCAAGTTGTGACCAAAATCCGCGGGCAGACAAGAAATTTGTTACGATCTGCCGCGCCCTTACGAATACCGCGTAATTCGATAAGCGCATCTTCGCGCCCCGGCCAGAAGATGTTCCGTCCGTTCGACCTCAACTTTGGAGCCAAGAACCTTTCGAAATATTTCGATTTCGGACCGGCAAAAGCCGAGGCAGGCGGTGGCAGCTGCACAAATCGGGCAGTGGTTTTCAATGAGCAAGTAGCCGTCGCCCTCCCGTTGCCAGATCGCCATGTAGCCCTCCGCGGCACGCAATTCGGCTAGCTTCTTAATCTTTTTCTCGAGGGAAGGCTGGCGGCGGAGCGCTTCTCCGTATCGAGCAAGGCTCTCCGAGGCTCGAGCCTGGAGGAGTTTATCCAAGGCTCTCTCGCCGAGCACATCTTTGATCGAGTCGATAATTTGCACCGTGAGCTCAGCGTGAGTGTCGGGGAATCGCTTTTGCGCGGCTGGCGTCAGTCCGTAAACCTGGGATGGTCGTCCGATCCCATGGGCTTCCGCGGTGGCACTGACCAGGCCCTCTTCCGATAGACGAAGCAACTGCTGCCTGACCGCTTCACCGGTGATCCTGAGAGCCACCGCAAGTTCGGCAGCCGTCTGGGGGCCGCGGGTCTTGAGTAAGAACAGAACTCGATCGGACGCTGGCATCGCTGCCAGCGAAGGCTTTTCCAAGTCATGACTTGACATATACGCGAATTGGTTTTAACAAGTATTTACTTGGAAAATAGGCGGATCCGCTGCGAACGCAAGTGGCCGGTCCGATCCCGGCGAACTCCACTGTTATATGAATCGCTTATCGGGCAAGCTCGCCTTCATCACCGGCGCATCCCAAGGTCTCGGCCGGGCGCTGGCTCTGGCTTTCGCTCGAGAAGGGGTTGCGGGCCTGGCGGTGGTGGCCCGCCGGATCGAGCCGTTGAACGAGCTTGGCTCAGAACTCCGTAGTTTAGCGCCGGGAACGAAAGTGCTCGTCATCCAGGCGGACGTTAGTCTGCCCCGCGACATAGAGCGCATGGTAGCCACTACCCTTGATGCATTTGGCGGGCATCTCGATGTGCTCGTCAATAACGCCTCTGTACTTGGCCCTTCGCCAATGCCGTATCTTCTGGATTACCCTTTGGAGGACTTTCAGGAGGTGCTCAACGCCAACCTGATTGGGCCGTTTCTCCTGATTCGAAAATTTCTCCCCGCGATGATCGAGCAAGGTGGTTCGATTATTAACGTGACCAGCGACGCTGGAATCGTCGGCTACCCAGGGTGGGGCGCCTATGGCATCAGCAAGTTTGGGCTGGAGGGGCTGTCTCAAACTTGGGCGGCGGAGCTGGCGGAGACGACCGTGCGTGTGAATTGGGTGGACCCCGGGAGCATGAACACTGCGATGCATCGGGCGGCCGAACCAGAGGAGGATCCCAGCCAATGGGCCAATCCGGCCGACGTAACCGAGGCGTTTGTTTATCTGGCCTCCGACGAATCGCAGCCGATTAACGGCCAGCGTTTCGAAGCCCAGAGCCTGCATCGCTCACAAATCTCTGAGGACTTGTGAGTGATGCAGGCTAGCCCGCTTAATGCACGCGCCCGGCAAATTGAGGCTATCGGCCCAGTCAATTCCGAAGAATTCAAATTCGGACTACCTGATGAACTGTGCGCCAAAGAACCTCCCGAGCGGCGAGGGATTGCTCGTGACCAAGTCCGCCTCATGGCAATCGACCGGAGCACTCGCACTATCATCCACGCCCGATTTGATCAGCTCGCCGGGTTTCTTCGAGAGGGGGACTTGCTGGTATTCAATTCCAGCCGGACGCTGCCGGCAGCCTTGTCGGGACGCGTCCGGGCGGCCAGCCAGGACATCGAGGCGCGGTTGGCTGAGCGGCTGCCTGACGGTTCCTGGTTGGCCCTGCTTCTCTGGCAGCAAGGAGACCCTGTTGGCGGCGACTTTTCTGCCGGCATGACCATCAATTTTGGTGAAGGTTTAACCGGCCGCCTCCTGGAGCGTGACAACCCCATTCCGCGACTTTGGAGATTGCGCTTTTCGGAATCAGGCACTCGATTGTTCGATCTGATTTACCGACTAGGCCAGCCTATCCGCTATAGGTATCTCTCTGCACCTTGGCATCTGGACTATTATCAGACCGTCTATGCCACCGAGCCTGGCTCGGCTGAGATGCCGAGCGCCGGTCGCCCATTTACCTGGCAGCTATTGTTCGCCCTCCGGCGCGCCGGCGTTGGGACCGCTTACGTGACGCTGCATACAGGCCTATCCTCTTACATGGATGAAGAACTAGACAGCCAACATCTCGCCTCCGAGGAGGAATACATAATTCCTCAGAGCGCTGCTTTAAGGATAAACAGGGCACGAGAGCGCGGCGGACGAATTGTGGCAGTTGGCACGACGGTGGTTCGCGCCCTGGAGTCGATCGCTGCGGTCACGCGCGGAGACGTCCAAGCGTACCATGGCTATACGCGCCTGCAGATCACGGCTGACCACAGACTGCGGATTGTTGATGGTTTGCTCACGGGGTTGCATGAGCCGCAGGCCAGCCATTTGGACCTGCTCTGTGCTTTTTTACCGCCAGACGCCATCCGCACGGCTTACCGGGATGCAATTAGTCGAAATTATCTCTGGCACGAGTTCGGTGACCTGAATCTTATTTTGTAGCGATCGTGCTATTTCGTCTAGAGGCTCCGACCTCGTGATTCCATGAATTAGCATGAGCTCCACATGTGGTATCTGGAGGGCGATGCTCCGCCATCGCCGCGATGCAACTCTCAAAAAAAACAGCGGCGGCGACGGAGCACCGCCCTCCAAAAAGATACCCTAGCTAGATAGCTTCCGGGGGAGCCTTCGAGGGCGGAACTCCGGAAATTCGGTTTATCCCGAAATCCGAATTTGGCTTGTACGGCGGCTGGGTCAGCCGCCGGGACTTCGGAATCTCGCCTTAAGCTGGCTCACCAAACCCTGCGGCAAACGGCGGCAGTAAGAGTTGCTCTCGTTCGAGGATAGCGCCGAAGTCTTGACCATCGGTCGAACGCCAAGAACCCGAAACTCGCTGCAATGTCTGGCGGTTTGAAAAATTGAACACGCAGAGAATGCGTTCACCGTCGTGAATTCGCTCGAATGCGAGAACCGGGTCGGTCGAGTCGGCCAGGGCGAAATCGCCTCGCACTAAGGCGGGATGTTTCTTCCGCCACGCCATCAAACTCCGGAACTTACCAAGAACGGAATTCTGATCGTTCTCCTGCTCATCGACTGCCAGTCTGAAATGTTCTCTCGGGACCGGTAGCCAGGGCTTGGCCATACTGAAACCTGCATTTGGCAGTTGGGGCGACCATGGCATTGGTGTTCGGCAGCCATCCCGGCCCTTGAACTCCGGCCAGAACTCGATACCGTAAGGGTCCTGTAAATCGGCAAAAGCGATATCTGCCTCAGTGAGGCCCAGTTCTTCGCCCTGATAGATGCAAGCTCCGCCTCGGAGCGACAAAAGGGCCGCGAGCAGGAGCTTGGCCAAGGCGCGATCGTCGCCCCGGAGATGTGGCAACTTTCCGAAACGACTCACGACCCGGATATTATCGTGGTTGCTCATTGCCCAGGTGGTCCACCCTGTGCCGAGGACTGACTCGGTCTTTTCGAGAACACCTCTAAGAAAACTGGCGCTGAAGGTCAGTTGCATGAGTTCAAAGTTATAGCAGCTGTGGAGATGCTTTCCGGTGCGGGTGTACTTGGCGCTCACGGTGATCATGTCGACATCGGCAACTTCCCCGATCAAATAGCGATTCTCGTATTTGTTGATCAGCGAGCGCAGCTCGCCCAGCAACTCCAGGGTGCGCGGCTGATCGCGCGAGTAGATCAGCTCCTGCCAGGTGAATGGGTTATTGGCGTCGGCGAAGCGCGGCGGTGCGTTCGGATCGATCGCACGTACCGGGTTATCTCGGAGGTCACGGTCATGAACGAGAGTGGTGATGGCATCAAGACGAAATCCGTCAACACCGGCCTCCAGCCAATAGCGGACCGCCTCGTACATGGCATCAACCACCTGTGGATTATGCCAGTTCAAGTTTGGCTGGGTACGTAAGTAATGGTGAAGAAAGTACTGCCTGCGGCGCGTATCCCACTGCCAGGCCGAGCCGCCAAACACCGACAACCAGTTGTTCGGAGGCGTGCCATCGGGTTTCGGGTCAGCCCACACGTACCAGTCCGCTTTGGCATTTATGCGGCTCTGGCTGCTTTCCTGAAACCAGGCATGCTGATCTGAGGTATGGGCTAAGACCAGGTCGATGATGATCTTCAGACCTCGTTCGTGCGTCGCTGAGATGAGTGAAGCAAAGTCCGCGTTCGTACCGAAAATCGGATCCACGGCCCGATAATCGGCGACGTCATAGCCGAAATCTCGCATCGGTGACTTGAAGAATGGAGAGATCCAAATCGCGTCAACTCCGAGCGCACGGACATAGTCGAGTTTCTGGTTGATACCAGCCAGGTCACCGGTGCCATCGCCATTCGCATCGAAAAAGCTTCGGGGATAAATCTGATAAATAATTGCGCCACGCCACCATTCTGATTCCATAAGCGAAATTAGTGGCCGATTTGATGGTCGTCTACAAAAGCCCTAGCAAGCGCCCGCGAAGCACGCCACAGATGCCCGCGAAGCACGTGGAGGGACCGGAAAAGCTGAGGAAGGGTTCAGAGAAAGAGGTCAACATTATCGGTGCGCAAGGCGTAAGACTCATCCGCGAAACCCAGCCCCCTCCTTCAATGTTCATTTCGTCTTGGTTAGCGTGTTTCGCGGGCAATTGGGGCGAGCGCTTGCTGGAGCAGTTTCTTTGCCTCCTCCGGATAGGGCAGAGCCAACGCATGTTCGCGCGCGGCCGGCGACATCTTCTTCCAGGTCTTTTGCAGAATGCTAACCATCTTATCGTGGTCAGTTTTGGAACTCAGGTCCGCGAGTTGATACTGCAGCGTTACCAGGCAAAGTGCATCTTCGAGGACCTGGCATTCGAGATCGTGGCCAAGCTGCTTTTTCAGGTTCAAGTCTTGCACGCGCCCGACAACTTCCTCGGCATAGCCGACCTCGCGCAGGATCTCCGCTGATTTTTTGGCATGGAACCGCTTCAAGTCATTGCGCCAGCGCAGATAGCCGCTCCGCGTCATCTCGTAGGAACTGCGTGGCATCATCCAGCGACAGATGTGCTGGCAACGCGCCGCCAACAGCAGGGCTTCTGAAGCCTGCGGGTGAAGTCGCACCACCCAATCGGTGAGCCGCTTGGCGTAAAGCAGTTCGTGCGGATGGGCCACCCCATCGACGACCACAAGATTTGGATCCCGCCCGTTCTCCTGGTCGAACCGGCGGATCGCCTCGGAAAATCGGGTACCGTAATTCATAGCTGCGCGTTACAGTCTTCCAATCGGCAGATTAGGCGTGCGCAAGCTTGCCGGCAGCCGGGACTTGCCCATCAGGTAGATATCGATACTGTGCGCGACATCGCGACCTTCGCCGATTGCCCATACGACGATGGACTGGCCGCGATTGGCGTCGCCGGCCGCGAAGACCCCGGGCAAATCTGTCATCATATTGTGATCGGTCTTAATCGTTCCGCGGGGCGTGATCGCGACGCCGGTCTCCGCAAATGGTCCACTTTCCGGTCCCTGAAAGCCGATGGCGATCAAAACCATATCCGCCGGGGTTTTGAGACCTTGTTCAATGATTTGCCGATCCTTGCGCACAGGCCGGCCATTCTTTTTTTCATAGGTCCATTCGACACGATCAACTGTCAGCAGATCCACCCACCCGTCGGCGTTGGTATCGATGAACGCACTTGTGTCGACGCTAAACTCTTCGACGCCACCTTCCTCAATTGCGTAGGTCTTACGGTAAATGAGCGGCCACTCCGGCCACGGGTTGTCCGTGGGGCGATCGAGCACTTTCGGATTGATGCTGATCTGTACTACCTGCCGCGCGCCTTGCCGATGCGCCGTCGCGACACAGTCCGCTCCAGTGTCGCCGCCACCGAGAACAACGACATTCTTCCCCCGGGCATCGATCGGTTTTTCCACCGGACGACCGGCCTGACGCCGATTTTCTTTTGTCAAATATTCCATCGCCCAAAAGATCCCACCGAGTTGACGACCGGATACCGCCACTTCGCGAGGTTGCTGTGCTCCGATCGCCAGGCAAACCGCATTAACCTTCTCTCTTATCTCTTGAAACGGGATATTCACACCAACATTTGCGTTCGCTTCAAAGACGACGCCCTCTTGCCGCAACTGATCGACACGACGGGTAACTTGATGTTTAGCGATCTTGAAGTCGGGAATCCCATACACCATCAGTCCGCCGATCTCATCGTCTCGTTCGAATACCGTAACCTCGTGTCCAGCGCGATTCAGTTGCTGCGCGGCAGCAAGACCGGCCGGCCCGCTACCGACAATCGCGACCCGTTTTCCGGTACGTTTTTTTGGCAGCTCCGGAAGGATCCAACCCTCAGCCCAGCCTCGATCTACAATCGCTCGTTCAATGCTTTTGATTGCCACTGGCTCGGCGTTGAGAGCCAGCACGCAAGCCGGTTCGCAGGGAGCAGGACAGGTGTATCCGGTGAACTCCGGAAAATTGTTCGTGGCATGCAAGCGATCGAGCGCGGCTCGCCAATCTCCGCGCGAGACCAAATCATTGAAGTCGGGGATAATATTCCCGATCGGGCAACCGCCCATGCACGTCGGGACGCCGCAATCCATGCAGCGTGTACCCTGTTCGCGCAGATGTGTTTCCTCCCAGACCGGTGCATAGAT
The DNA here is from genome assembly GCA_049585495.1 of Chthoniobacterales bacterium. Taxonomy (GTDB): domain Bacteria; phylum Verrucomicrobiota; class Verrucomicrobiia; order Chthoniobacterales; family JAFAMB01; genus JBAUZZ01. The sequence continues at coordinate 42,512 of JBAUZZ010000237.1, forward strand.
CTCCTGGTAGTCGTCCGTGCGCGCACCCGGGTCTCGATAGCCAATTGGCTTGCGCGCGAATTTCAAATAACCGCTTGGATGATCATCTGCCATCGGATTAGGCCCCGCGAAACGCGCGAAATGACGCGAAAACAATCGCGTAAGATTCATCCTGGAAAATCAAGTCCTCGCTGCGAAGTCTCACTTCGCGTCCTTTAGCGTATTTCGCGGGCAATCCCACCTTACGCGGCTTTCCTTTCCTCCGCGGGTGGCGGCGGTGCCAGCCGCACGTCTTTGCCTTGTGCCAAGTGACGTTCGATGACCTCTGCGTAAGCCGCCGGAATCACCTTTGCAAACTTCGCGGTGTTCTCTTTCCATCGCTCGAGAATCCGTCTCGCCTGCGAGCTGTTGGTGTAGGCGACATGATTCTCCAGCATCCGCTTTACTACCTTCTGGTCGCGCTCGTCGGCGAACGGCTCAATTCGGACCATTGCTGGATTGATCTTGCTCGCGAGACTCGTGTCCTCCTGAAAAATGAAGGCCTCCCCACCGCTCATGCCCGCTCCAAAGTTTTTGCCGGTGCTGCCAAGGATTACGACCACGCCGCTAGTCATATATTCGCAGCCGTGATCGCCGACGCCCTCCACAACAGCCATTGCGCCGGAATTGCGAACAGCAAACCGCTCGCCCGCCATTCCATTAAAATAAGCTTCGCCGCTGGTCGCTCCGTAGAGCGCCACATTCCCGACAATAATGTTTTGCGACGCTACAAACGCCGCATCCCTTGGCGTGTCGACCGTGATCTTGCCGCCCGATAGACCTTTTCCAACGTAATCGTTCGCGTCGCCTTCCAAATGCAGGCTGATCCCGCGGGCGAGAAATGCCCCAAAACTCTGGCCTGCCGAGCCGGTAAATCGGATTTTGATCGTGTCCGGTGGGAGTCCATTCGGGCCAGCTTCTTTCGTGATCACCGAGCTTAGCATCGTACCCGTTGTACGATCGGAATTCTTAATCGGCATTGTTATGTAAACCGGTTCACCCCGATCGATTGCTGGGCGTGCCAGCTCGATCAGGCGG
>JBAUZZ010000238.1:0-15974 GCA_049585495.1 Chthoniobacterales bacterium
TTGCAGGCCATGATCGAACGGCGGCTGACCCGGCCGCCCTACAAGCCGAAGCTGACACGGCCACTACCGACTGTCACTCGCCTTTAAAAGAGTTCCCTTTGTTTTCCAGTAGGCACCTGCACTCCCAACTTCTGATAAGCCTTCGGCATTGCTACCCGCCCTTGCGAGGTGCGCTTCAGGAAACCCTCCTGAATCAGATAAGGCTCATTGACTTCTTCGAGTGTGCCGGCGTCTTCACCCACGGCAACCGAAAGCGAACTCAGGCCAACCGGACCACCCTGGAAGCGGAGGACGAGAATCTCAAGAATGCGCTTGTCCATTTCATCAAGCCCATCGTCGTCGATATCCAGCATGTGAAGAGCCTGGTCAGCGGTGCCTCGGTCGATCGATCCATCGCCCTTAACCTGGGCATAGTCCCGCACCCACCGGAGCAAATTATTGGCGACGCGCGGCGTTCCTCGCGCTCGGGAAGCGATTTCGTTGGCGCCGGCGTCGTCGATCTGGATATTAATGAGGCCAGCGCTGCGCCGGGCTATCTGACTCAAGACGTCGGTGCCATAGTAGTCAAGGCGGCTTGTCATGCCGAATCTGGATCGGAGCGGTGCGCTAATCAGCCCGGCCCGGGTCGTGGCACCTACCAGGGTGAACTTCGGCAGATTGAGTCGAACGCTGCGAGCGTTGGGACCCTGGTCGATAATGATGTCCAAGCGAAAATCCTCCATCGCCGGATAAAGATATTCCTCAATAGCAGGCTGAAGCCGATGGATCTCGTCTATGAATAGAATGTCGCCACGCTCGAGCGTCGTCAGCAAGCCGGCGAGGTCGCCCGCTTTTTCGATCATCGGGCCGCTGGTGCTCTTGATATTGACGCCCATGGCATTCGCCAGAATGAAAGCCAGGGTCGTCTTTCCAAGGCCGGGCGGCCCGCTCAACAAGATGTGCTCGAGCACGTCCTGGCGCTGTTTCGCAGCCTGAACCATCAGTTCCAATCGCTCGCGAACTCGAACCTGGCCCAGAAACTCGCTAAAAAGCGGAGGGCGCAACGAAAGATCGAACGCGGTTTTTGGCGCTTGAACAGTTTCTTGGTAGAAATTCTCCGACACGGCGTTCCAGGTTACCTCGAGCGAAGACTTTATTTGCGGGTTTGCAGCATCGTACGGCGAATCTTCCGGGAGTCTCTCACAGAACCGTGACAGAATTCCAGAAAATCGCTCAAATTGGAAAGGAAGCCGGCGCCTGGGCTGGGTTGTAGGGCGCCTGGTTCAGGCGCCGGAAGCATAAGAGGCACGCGCCAATGGACGATTGAGCTATTGCTAAAATCAGTTACGCTAAGTCCGGCTAATGAACGCGACCTTGTCTGAATCGGGAGTCATCGAGCGAGTGCTGGAAGGTGAACGGATTACGGCGGCGGAAGCACTCGAATTGTATAAGTTGCCCCTGAACGAGCTCGGATCATTGGCTGACTATCGGCGCCAGCTTGCCAAAGAGAAGGCGTTCGGAGGGCGGGGCAATAAGATTGTTACCTACATTGTCGATCGCAACATTAATTATACCAACGTTTGCAATGTCTATTGTAAATTCTGTGCGTTTTACCGCACGGAACGCGATCCCGATCACTACGTCCTGAGTCATGACGATATCGATCGAAAAATCGATGAATTGGTCGCGATCGGCGGTATTCAGATTTTGATGCAGGGCGGGCACCATCTGAAGCTCGGCATTGATTATTACCTCGACCTGCTGACTCACCTTCGTGAGAAGTATCCGCAGATTAACATTCACGCGTTCAGTCCACCCGAGTTCAACCATTTCGCGGAGGTATTCAAGATGCCACTTCGCCAAGTGATCGTTCAGTTCAAGGAGGCTGGCCTCGGGTCGATCCCGGGAGGTGGCGGTGAGATTCTGGTTGATCGCGTGCGGAATCGCATTGCTCCGCTTAAGTGTAATACCGAGCAATGGTTGAAGGTGATGGAGATCGCTCACGAAGAGGGGCTAAGCAGCAGTGCGACCATGATGTTTGGTCACGTTGAAACCGTTGCAGATCGGATCGAGCATCTTGAACGGCTTCGTGAGTTGCAGGACCGCACACGTGGATTTACGGCCTTTATTTGCTGGACCTTCCAGCCGGAAAACACCGTCTTAAAAGCCGAACCGGTCGGATCAGCAGAATATCTGCGAACGCAGGCGCTGTCGCGTATTTACCTGGATAATTTTGACAACATCCAAAGCTCCTGGGTGACCCAGGGTCCGCGCGTCGGTCAAATTGCTCTGCGGTATGGCGCGAACGATTTCGGATCCGTGATGATGGAGGAGAATGTTGTTAGCAGCGCCGGCACTACATTTTGCATTACGCGTGATGAAATTGAGCAGTTGATTGCCGAGGCCGGATACGAGCCGCGGACGCGTAATAATTGGTATAAACTGGTTTAGACTTCGGCGTTTCGGTTTCGGAGTTCGCGGCCAGTTGCGGGCTGACTTGGATTTCGCAACGCCGCGTGTTGCGAGAGTTCTTGACTTGTTTGCTCTTCGAATTTTAAAAGTACCGTTTTTCTGTTGACGTTTCTCACGTCATTGACATGAATTACGGCCATTCGCTCTGATCTGTCGGCGAAAATTTCGAAATATGAAATTCTTGAGTCCCCTCGGCTGCGTCTGGATCTTGTCCACTTTGTTGTTCGCGTTGCAGATCCTGCCGAGTCAGGCCCAACAACCGGCTAGTCAAGCGCCTGCGCCGTCTCCAGCTCCGCAAGCACCACCGCCGTCTCAGCCGCAACAACCTGCTCCGATCGTTCGCCAGATTGAGATTCAATATGCCGGGCCCGCCACCTTGAGCCGTCAACGAATCCTGTCGAACATGAGGACCACGGTAGGCCAGCCGTACTCCGAATCGACGGTGGAGGATGACGTGCGCAGCCTTTACGCGACAGGCCTGGTAACGAATGTCCGGATCTACGGTGAGCCGCTACCGGATGGCGTGAAAGTCATCGTCGTGGTGCAGACGCGAGCGACCTTGTCAGGCGTTTATATTCAGGGCGCCCAGACCGTTAGACCAAGCCGGATTCGCAAGGAGCTGAATTTGAAAGTGAACACTCCTTTGAATGAGCAGACACTCGAAACGGCTCGCCAGAAGGTCGTTGAACTCTACCAGAAGCGCGGGTTCCCGGATGTCGACGTCCAGTACAAGGTGACGGTCAATGAGGATCGGGGAACGGCGACGGTCACTTTCTCGATCAGCGAGGGGACGAGAGCGACGATTAAGCATATCCGCTTCGTCGGGAACGAGGCCATCAAGTCGAAACAGCTATTGAAGCAAATGGCCACCAAACCCAAGAGCATCATTGGTTTTCTCACCGGCGCCGGGCGACTCGACACCCGCCGACTGGATGACGATGTTCAAAAAATCAAGGAGTACTACCAGGACCACGGGTACGCCGATGCTCAGATAACCGACGTCAAGATCGACCGGGTCGACCGAAAGAACGTTGATGTCGACATCTATATAAACGAGGGCCCACAGTATCACGTGGGCACCCTGACGGTCGAAGGTCTCCAGGTAGTCCAGGAGCCGAATTTTCGAAAGGTACTGAAGGTGACCGAGGGTAAGATATTTTCGCCGCAACAGCTCAAGAAAGATATCAAGTCGGTCGAGGATGCCTACGGGGTCGCTGGGTATGCAGATGCGAAGGTGAATGTAGAGACTCAGCCTGCTGGACCGGCGCTGGTGAATTTGCACTACAAGATTGAAGAAGGCATTCAGTCATACGTCGAGCGGATCAATATCAGCGGAAACACTCGTACCAAAGACAAGGTGATTCGGCGAGAGCTGGTGCTCGCACCCGGAGATGTTTTCGATACGGTCCGGGTCGATATCAGTAAAAAGCGACTGGAGGGTCTCCAATTTTTCGAGCGCGTCGACGCGTACGCCAGCGACACTTTAGTTCCGGGTCGTAAAGACCTGAACGTTGTTGTGACCGAGAAGCGGACCGGAGCATTAAACTTCGGACTCGGGTTCAGCTCGACCGACGGTCTGGTGGGATTCGGCGAGCTCTCCCAGGGAAACTTCGATGTTACCAACTGGAAAACTTTTACCGGCGGCGGCCAGAAATTCCGCCTCAGAGTCCAGTTGGGAACGCAGCGCAAAGACGTCCTCCTCTCGCTGACTGAACCGTATTTCCTCGATCAGCGGCTGACTGTCGGCGGCCAGGCCTTCTACGACGATTCACAGTTTTACAGCAATGTCTACTCTCAGCAGACGTACGGCTTTGATATCTTCGTGCGCAAGCCGATCACCAATTTTCTCGCGGTCAAGCTCGATTACCAGCTGCAGAATGTGGACATCTATAATGTTACGACCACTGATCCTCTGATCACCAGCCAGGAGGGGAGCCAGTTGGAAAGCCGTGTGACGCTCAGCTTCACGTACGACACGCGAGATAGCGCATTCCTGACTCGGAAAGGAACGAGGATCGACCTTTCGGGCTATGTCGCTGGTGGACCGTTAGGTGGGGAGGTATCAATCGCCGGGTTCGATCTTGAAGTCGCTCAATATTTCCATTTGCCGTTCGATACAATCCTGTTATTGAACGGAGAGATAGCCGGCCTTGGCCTTTTCAACGGCGACAACAACGTACCTCTCTGGGATCGGCTTTATCTGGGCGGCGCGAATAATTTGCGCGGGTTTAAGTTCCGGGATGTTGGCCCAAAAGACAATGAAGGTGACCCGATTGGTGGCAACTCGCTCCTTCGCTATACGATCGAGTATACAATACCTATCGTGGAGAGAGTCCGATTTGCAGTTTTCTATGATGGCGGCTTCGTTAATGCCGGATCTTTCAACTATAGTCCGCAGAAGACTAGCAACGGTTCCGGCGGCTTCGCCCAGGACGTCGGCGCGGGAGTGCGTCTTGACTTGCCAATCGGTCCGATTCGGCTTGATTACGGCTGGCCGGTTCAGCGAGACCATTTCAATAGTAAGGACGGCCAGTTCCAGTTCAGCGTTGGCTACCAATTTTGAACGGATCTTGGGCTGAGAGGTCTCATCTCAGGTTCCCGCATTAGTATGAGTAAGTCTATTCTATGAACAAATCCTCGTTCCTCGTGATGGGCGGAGTATTGGCTGCGAGTATTGCCTTCGCTTTGCCGATCCAAGCGCAGCAAAAGGTCGGTACTATCGACATGCAGAAAGTGTTTACCGCCTACTACAAAACCCGGGAAGCGGAAGATAAACTCCAAGAGGCGCAAAAAGCCTACAAGGATGAGCTGGACCAGCGGATGGACATCTACAAGAAGAATCTGGATTCGATCAACAAGTTTAACGAGGAAATCAACCGGCCCGAACTCAGTGGTGCGAGCAAAGATCAGAAGGCGCAAGAGCGTGACTCGAAGATTGCCGAGACCAAAGGGCTCGAAAAGGAGATCACTGAGTTTCGATCTGCTCGAGAAAAGCAGCTCCAAGAGCAAATGAATCGAATGAGGCAAGGGATCGTCGAGGAGATAATGAAAGTCGTTAACGACCAGGTCAAGGCGCAGAACTACGACCTAGTCTTCGACAAGTCCGGTCAGAGTTTGAACAGCGGCGTTCCGGTTCTCGTTTATGCAAGGGAGAACATGGATTTCAGCGAGTCCGTGATTACGAAGCTGAATGCCAACCGGCCGCCTCCCGCCGCGTCGCCGGCTGCCGCGCAGGGTCAAAAGCCGACCCAGCCAACAGGCACGAATGCTCCGGCGATCACTACCAAACCCGGGGGCTTCCCGTCGCCTGCCAAGAAGCCCTGAAGTGTATTCGAAACCGTGACGAAAAGAGGACCGGTTGTGCCGGTCCTCTTTGTTTTTTTGAGGAGACGCTCAGCGCAAGAATCTGTCGAGGTTTTCGTCCTCCCAACGTTTGGCCCGGGAGAAACAGTGGAATTGCCGCTCGCGCAGGTAAAATTCCGACGTGTGAATTCGACGACGCCCGCTTTCATCCATTTCCTCGGGGACGACGGCGTGGAGCATCTCGTGGTAAATGACGTATTCGAGAAACCAGGTTGGCACGAACGGCGCGTCAAGCAGCGGGTGGATGCGGATGACTTTGTCCTCTTCCTGGATGGTGCCGAATACAAAATATTCTTTTGGAAGGGTCCTTCTTTTGCGGCCCCAAGTGATTGTGTACCCCTTTAGCGCGTTATTGAAATACTCGGCGTTAACTTTGTTGAAAAGAGATTGGAGATCGAAGTACTGACCCTCTGGGCAGAATTGCAGCTGGCGCTGCAGCGGAAGCCTTTTGAACGACAATTTTCTCTTTCGCTTTCCCATAAGAGAAGTGCCTAAATTCTAGAGAGCAAATCGGGGCTGGCAACCGCAAAAGAGGTAGTTTGGAGGAAATCGGAAGGGGTGCGATTGCGCCAAAATGGCACAGAATTAGTGTGCGCGAGTGCTTACAACCTGATCGAATACAGCGTAGCAGCTATTGTTGCGCCAAGTGCATTGCAATTTGCACAGTGGCACGGGCGTCTCGCCCGTTCCCACGAAAAACGGGCGAGGTGCGCCATTCTGCACCTGCGCAGCTACGTAGCGAACGCTGAACCCAAGATCGGGTAGGGCCAAGTTTCACCTTGGCCTGAATCGAGGAGGTGGTAGCCCCCCACTCCAGGACGCGCGGAAGCACGTCGGGGGTCGCTTCTCCGAAACGACCGCTGGAGTTTGGCCAATTTTTGGGATTCGCACCTGAAAGGTGCGTCTACTGTGACCCATCGCGTGACACCCAGGAATAAAGTAGCCGCAGCTTCCAGCTGCTTCGGTACTCGGAGAGTCGACCCAGGAAGCACCTCTGAAAACGGGCGGGACGCCTGTTCCACTCACCGCTAATCTTGCGTCACCCTCTCCTCGTCTTCCTGGGAGACTACCGGCGCAATATCCTGGAGTTTTTCACCTTCAATCAAATTGATGAGCTTAACGCCCATCGTGTTCCGGCCTGCCTCGCGGATCTCGCTTACCCGGATCCGAACCATCTGACCACCCGTGGTGATGAGCATCACTTGATCGGAGTCGTGGACGGTGAGAGCTCCTACGACGGTCCCGGTACGGTCCCCGGTCCTCATAGTGATGATGCCTTTGCCTCCGCGGGACTGAATACGATACGCGTCGAAACCAGTGCGTTTCCCGATGCCGTTCTCGCCGGCTACAAGCAGGGTAGCGTCGGCGAGTACCTGCGCAATGGCAATGACCTCATCGTCGGTTTCCGGGCGGATACCCCAGACGCCGACGGCGTTTCGTCCCATGTCACGTGCTTCATTCTCATGAAAACGGATGCTCATCCCATGCCGTGTGATGAGGACCACTTCGTCCATGCCATTCGTCAGCAGCGCATCGATCAGCTCGTCCCCCTCTTCGATTTGGGTCGCGATAATGCCTCCCTTTCGCACGTTGGCGAAATCGGCAAGATTTGTTTTTTTCACAATCCCTTTACGCGTGGCAAACATGATGTGCAGTGCCGGATTCCAGGTACCGCCGTCGGCGTCGCCGTTCTCGGCTCTTGCCTCGATCCGGAGGGTGGCAGCAATCTTCTCTTCCGGGCGTAACTCCAGGAGATTGGCGATCGATCTGCCTTTGGATGCTCGGCTCATTTCCGGGATCTCGTAGACTTTTTCGACGTAGCACCGGCCGGTTTGAGTGAAAAACATCAGCGAATCGTGGGTACTTGCTGTGAAAAGATGCTCGACGAAGTCACCTTCTTCCCCTTCTATCTGCGCCTCGCGAGTGCTCATTCCAATGACGCCACGGCCACCGCGTCGTTGCGCGCGAAAGGCACTTTCCGCAGTCCGTTTGATATAACCGCCATGCGTAATCGTGATGATGCATCCTTCGTTCGCAATCAGGTCCTCGATATCGATCTCGCCCTCATCGGGTACGATCTGGGTGAGACGGTCCGTGCTGTACTTCTCTTTGATTTTCCGGAGCTCTTCCTTGATGATCGTCATCACGCGATCGGCGCGATTAAGAATGTCCAAAAGATCGTCGATTTTAGTTAGTACTTCGCGGTACTCATTGATAATTTTCTCGCGCTCAAGGCCGGTCAATTGATAGAGGCGGAGGTCGAGAATTTGATCCGCTTGGTGCTCGCTGAAAATGTAACGTCCGTCGAACAAGCGGGCCTCGTTTCGTATGCGGATTCCGATCTGCTCCACCTGTTCACCGCTGAATTCGTAGGCGAGTAGTTTGACACGGGCTTCTTCTCGATTGGCCGAATTCCGGATGATGTCGATAAAGTCGTCGAGGTGGGCAAGCGCAATGAGGTACCCTTCCAAAGTCTCCGCGCGCCCTTCGGCTTGCTGGAGTAAAAAGCGAGTTCGGCGCAGAACAACTTCCCGGCGATGCTCGATATAGCAATGAAGCGCTTCCTTGACCGAAAGGAGCTTCGGACGTCCGTGGTCGATGGCGAGCATGTTCACGGCGAAGGAGCTCTCCATCGCGGTGTGCTTGTAGAGGTTATTTAGCACGACCTTGGCGTTAGCGTCGCGTTTCAGCTCCAGCTCGATTCGGGTATTTTCGTCTGACAAATCGCGCACGTCGCTGATCTCAGAGATGAGTTTTTCCTGGATTAACGCGGCGATACGCTTAATCAACTCCGCTCGATTGACATTGAACGGAATTTCCGTGATCATAATCTGTTCACGGCCGGTTTTCGTTTCCTCGATCGTGGCCTTCCCACGCACTTTCAGACTGCCACGGCCAGTCTCGAAATACTGACGGATGCCGGCGAAGCCGCAGATGGTACAGCCCGTGGGAAAATCGGGTCCTTTGATGAGCGCCAGCAAACGGTCGACCGTTATGTCAGCGTCATCGATCAGCGCGCAAATTCCGTCAATGATCTCTCCGAGATTGTGCGGCGGAATATTGGTTGCCATCCCAACGGCGATACCCGTGCCGCCGTTCACCAGGAGATTCGGGAACGCCGCCGGGAAAACTGTTGGCTCCTGGCGGGTCTCATCGTAGTTGGGGACAAAATCGACTGTGTTCTGCTCCATGTCCTCCATGAGAATCGCGCCGAGATGAGTCAGGCGTGCTTCGGTGTACCGCATGGAGGCCGGAGGATCGCCATCCATCGATCCGAAATTTCCCTGTCCTTCGATCAGAGGCTCGCGCATAGCCCAAGGTTGGGCCATGTGAACCAGCGTCGGGTAAATCGCCATGTCGCCGTGCGGATGATAATTACCCATCGTTTCCCCGACGATCTTCGCGCACTTGCTGTGTTTGCGATTCGGCAACAGCCCGAGATCATTCATTGCGTACAGAATGCGGCGCTGGGACGGCTTGAGACCGTCGCGCGCGTCGGGGAGCGCGCGGGAAATGATCACGGACATCGAGTAGTCCAAGAAGGACTTCGACATCTCCTCGGCTACATTTACCGGTTCAACCTTTTCGTTGGGATTTACAGGCATGGAAAAGGGATTCGTTTGGCGTTTGACGTTTTGGCGTTTGGGCAGGGCGAGAATTTATTCGAGCCGCCTGGCTGCCGGATGGCAGGCCCTTGCCGTAGGACCTTCTCAATCTGGATTGACTCGAGGTCGCGCGTCCATTCCTACAATGCACCATCACACTGAAAAATCGGCTCGAATAAATTCTCGCCCCATCAAACCTCAACTCCAAACGCCAAACGCCAAACGCCGAACGCCTCAGACGTCCAGGTTACGCACGTTCAGGGCGTTGTCTTCGATAAACGTTCGACGGGGTTCGACAATATCGCCCATCAAAATCGTAAACATCTTGTCCGCTTCGACAGCATTGTTCTCGTTCAGCTCTACCCGCAACAGCTTGCGGCGCGCTGGATCCATGGTGGTAGCGAAGAGCTCTTTTGCATTCATTTCGCCCAAACCCTTGAATCGCTTTATTTGAACACCGCGGCGGCCAATCTCCTTAACCGATTCCAGAATTTTCGGGATGGAAAAGAGCGGAGTGGTCGTTGATCTTTCACCCTCCCCCTCAATCAGCTCAAAGATCGGCTCATCGCTGGCGGAATAGTGATCAATTTTCAGGCCACGCTTAGCGAGCTCGGCGAATAGCTTGAGTACCGCGTTTGACTCGTGAAGTTCGACTCGCCGGGCCCGCCTTCGGAGGTGCGGAGCGGTCGAACCGTTGACATCGCCGTTGGTGTGCGCCCCAGCATCGCCATTGTCGCCCGCCGCTTCATCATCATACAGGTTTAGATCGCGATTTAATGCCGCGAACTCCTTCAACGCGGTCTCGTCATGAAAATATCTGACGTACTCGTTGTTTCCTTCCCGTACTTTCACGAGATATTCCGGGAGCGTGCCGGAGTCAGAATCCCGCTGGGAGAGGAAGTCTTCGAAGTCCCCCCCATGCTTGCGGATCGAGTCACTAAGTTTTGAAACCTTCTCCAGCAGATCCAGGATTTCGCTCAGCTGTTTTTCGGAGAACTCGCATCCGTCGACCAAATTTCTGAGTCGAACCTCTCCGGCGCCGAGAGAGATTAAGATCTTATTCAGCTGTGAATCGTCATCGACATACTCTTCGCGCTTCTTACGCTTGATCTGATAAAGCGGAGGCTGGGCAATGTAGATGTGCCCGCGCCGAACCAGCTCGGGCATCTGCCGGTAAAAGAAGGTAAGCAACAGTGTCCGAATGTGAGAGCCATCCACATCCGCGTCGGTCATGATGATGATCCGGCCGTACCGCAGCTTTTCGACATTAAACGATCCTTCCCCATCTCCCTCGCCGATGCCGGTTCCGATTGCCGTGATCATCGTCTGGATTTCCTGGTTTTGCAGGACCTTATCGAGACGAGCCTTTTCGACGTTCAGCAGCTTTCCCCGGATCGGCAGGATCGCCTGAAAACGACGATCACGCCCCTGTTTGGCGGAGCCGCCGGCAGAATCGCCCTCGACGATGTAAAGTTCCGTCAAGGTCGGGTCTCGTTCCGAGCAATCCGCGAGCTTGCCGGGTAAGCCGCCTCCGGTTAAGGCCGTCTTGCGCACTGCCTCGCGGGCCTTCCGGGCGGCTTCCCGAGCACGTGCCGCCATAAGGCATTTTTCGATAATCTTCTTAGCGACGGACGGATTTTCCTCGCAATAGCGGCTCAGGCCTTCGTAAGTCACAGACTGGACGACAGGCTTTACCTCGTTATTCACGAGTTTGCTCTTGGTCTGCGAACTGAATCGCGGGTTAGTGAGCTTCACACTCAACACGCACACCAGCCCTTCCCGAAGATCGTCGCCGGTGAGATCGGGATCCTTTTCCTTTAAGAGGTTGTTTCCCTTGGCGTAGTTCTTGATCGCACTGGTAAGCCCAGCCTTGAACCCTTCCAGATGCATCCCCCCGTCCATGTTTGCAATCGAGTTGGCGAAGCACTGGATCTGCTCGGTGTACGAGTCAGTATACTGCAAGACCACATCGACATAACTGGTCTCGGTGTTTTCATCGACCTGGACCTCGCGCATCCCAGAAATCACGATCGGCTCAAGATGGATCAGCTGCTTGCTCTCTCCGAGCTGTTTAACGTATTGCCGAATGCCATCCTTGAAGAGGAAGGCCTCCTTTCGGTTGGGATCGACCCGCTCGTCGGTAAGGTGGATCTCCAGGCCTCGGTTCAAAAACGCGAGCTCTCGCAGACGCGTAGCAAGAATATCAACCTTAAATTCCGTCGTGATTGTAAAGATTTCCGGGTCGGGCAAGAACGTAATCAGCGTACCAGCAGCCTTCTTGTTCTGGACTTCCCCGATGACTTCGAGTTTGCGGGTCGTCTTCCCACGCGAGAACGCGATGTGATAAACTTTTCCGCCGCGCGTTACCTCAGCTTTGAACCATTCAGACAAGGCATTCACGCATTTTGCGCCGACGCCGTGCAAACCCCCGGAATACTTGTACGCTCCCTGGCCAAATTTCCCGCCGGCATGCAGATTTGTCAGAACAAGCTCAATTGCCGGCATCTGAAACTTCGGATGCATCTCGACTGGAATTCCACGTCCGTTGTCCCGGACTGAGATCGATCCGTCGATGTGGATCGTCACGTCGATCCTGGAGCAGAAGCCGGCAAGGTGTTCGTCGATCGAGTTATCGACGACTTCGAAAACGCAGTGATGTAATCCCCGCTCGTCCGGATCTCCGATATACATTGCCGGACGCTTGCGAACCGCTTCCAGCCCCTCGAGTTTATCAATTTGTGCAGCGCCGTAGTTCGAAATTTCAGACATATCGCCAGACAGACCCTGGAGCATTCGGGTCGAACCTCTTTGCGGTAAGAGGGTATTTTAGGTGTTGCATGGGCTATTTGCAAGCAAGGATCGAACCCAACCAGTGGTATTTTCCTTCCAGGTAAGCCCAATATTTTGGGGCGATAGGCCAGCCAGCGGTCTGAAAAAATTGGGAGCCGCGAAGGGCTGATTAGGCAAACACCAGGATTTGCGATAAGCTCGGCAGTGGTATGCAAACCTATGACTTTGCGGTGATTGGAGGGGGCAGCGCTGGGTATGCGGCTGCGGCGACGGCCGGGGGCCTCGGGTTGCGAACGATCTGCATTGAGGGAGGTAAGGATGTCGGTGGTCTCTGTATTCTGCGAGGGTGCATGCCGAGCAAGACGCTGATCGAGTCGGCTAATCGTTTTCTCACGCTGCGGCGCTCCGCGGATTTTGGCCTTAGCGCCGGGCATCTCGGCTTCGACTTGGCCGCAATCATCCGGCGAAAACGGGAGCTGATTGGCGGATTCGCAGATTATCGCGTCGGTCAACTGAAGACAGGCAACTTCGATTTTGTTCGGGGCGTTGCAGAGCTGCTGGCACCGGAGCGGATTCGGATCAACTCGCTGAGCGGTAGCGGGGCGGAGGAGATTGAGGCAAAAACCTGCCTGATCTCGACCGGCTCCGAGTTGAACCTCGTCAACATCCCCGGGCTGCGTGAAGCAGGTTTTCTCCACAGCGACCTCGCGCTCGATAGTGAGTTCATTCCACGATCCATAGTCATTCTTGGCGGAGGCGCGATCTGCTTGGAGTTTGCCCATTTCTATGAAGCCCTTGGAACGCGCGTAACGATCATTCAGAGGAGCGGCCAAGTCATTAAAGAAGCCGACGCGGATGTCGCCGAAGCACTGGTAAAAGCCTATCGTCATCGGGGCATGCAGGTCATCTGCGATACGAAATTGTTAGGGGTGCATAAATCTGATGGCCAAAAGCTTGTCCGTTACCAGAAGGATGGTCAGGAGCTGACGACCGGTGCCGAGGAAATCTTTTATGCGCTTGGCCGGAGACCAGCCGTCGGCAAGCTCCATCTTCGCTCGGCCGGCCTCGAACAATCTCCGGAAGGAGCAGTCAAGGTCAACTCCTGTATGCAGACAACGCAGCCGAACATCTTCGCTGCCGGGGACGTGACAGGTCTATACGAAGTAGTTCATCTGGCGATCGAACAGGGCGTTCTGGCGGCCGAAAACGCGAAACGATTCATCGAGGGCAAGGAACTCAAAGCGATGGATTACCGGCTAAAACTCTATGCAATCTTCTCTGAACCGCAGGTGGCGTTTGTCGGATTGACCGAGAAGGAGGCGGGGCATGCCGGCGTTGCCGTCCGGGTCGCTACGTACCCGTTTTGTGATCATGGGAAGTCGATCATCCGCGGCGAAACGGACGGCTTCGTGAAGCTGGTCACCGAAGCTCGTACCGGAGAGATTGTGGGGGGAGCCGTGGTCGGACCGGAAGCTTCGGAACTGATTCATGAAATTGTGGTGGCGATGTACTTTCGGGCGACGGCAGCTGATCTTGCGTCCATCCCGCACTATCACCCGACGCTAAGCGAAATTTGGACCTACCCCGCAGCCGAGCTTGGCTTGAAGGAGTCGACAGTCATCAGCGAACTGTCGTGTGGGAAATCGAGAGTCAGCCAGGCTGCGAGCGAGCCTCGGATCCAGGGCTGAAACGTCGTGTCAGCGGCCCCTATTTCAACAAATGCGTGGCTGGTTGGAGAAGGCATTGACATTCTGTTTGCCCCCTCCATAGTTGCGACCGTGCTCAAAAAGTTCATCCCCCACAAGCCTGAACAGCCGCCTCCAGTGGAAGACGCAGGGTCTGGGGAGAAACCGCCGATTTTGCAGGCAGCTGAATCCAAAAATATAACTCAACAGAAATTAGTTATGACAGACACATCGAACAAGAACCTCCTCTCAAACGACGTCGAAATCAAAGGCTCAATCAAGTTCGCGAATGAATTTACTTTTGACGGAAAGCTAGAAGGCGAGATCAGCTCTACCGATGGCGTGCTCACGGTCGGGGAGAATGGCGACGTTCGGGGCGAGGTCAAGGCGAAGTCCGTGATTGTGAGCGGCAAAGTCCATGGGAATATCACTGTGCAGGAGCGCTGCGAATTGCGTTCGCGATCTCAACTGATTGGCGATTTGAAGGCGACGCGGCTTATCATCGAAGAAGGCGCTACCTTTGTCGGGAAGTCAGAAGTCACACCAAACAAATCGGTTTTGAAAGATCTCGGAAGCCACCCGAAAGAAGAGCCTCACAAAGTTGCCATTGGCGCTCCACGCTAAGGAGTTTTGAGTGGTTGCGAAAGGACGGATCGAAGTTCAATGTCCTCACTGCGGTAACATTCAGCTCGAAGCTGAATCTGCTAAATCGAGCTATTGCCGGAAATGCGACGGCTATATCCGACTCGAGAAGGGCGGTAGATCGGCTGAATTGCCGGAGCCACCTAAATCGCCATCTGTTTTCCGAAAGCTGGAAGGATTGCTTGGCGTTCAGCGAACAGTTGTCGCCCGCTGCTTCGAGTGTACCGGGAAGCGGGAAGTTCCGAAGAGCAGCACCTCAACGATTTGTCCGCAATGCGGCGCTTATATAGATTTGCAGGACTACAAGGTGGTCAGCAACTTTAGTCGTTCGGTCCGGACCAGAGGTCGATTGCTCGTTACGTCCAAGGGAGACCTCAACAGTAATCGGGTGATCTGCGAGTCGGCAGAGGTTCAGGGCTTGGTGCGCGGCAGTTTACTTTGCAGTGGCGAGGTGAAGATTAAACTCCGGGGGAAATTAACTGGGAGCATCGAGGCGAAACGGGTTGTTATCGATCGGAAAGCAGAGGTAGAGTTTGTGCGCCCGATTCACGCGGACCTGGTCGAGATAGACGGCTCGATTTCTGCCCGCATTATCTCTAATGGGAGGGTCGTGGTCCGCAAAACGGGGCACCTGACCGGAGCTGTGTTTGCCCGCGGATTCATGGTCGAAAAGGGGGGCGAATTTTTCGGAGAGCTTTCCATCGGTAGAGTCGAGATGACTCAGGGCGAGCTCCTGGATGCAGCGAGTCGCCCACACGATTCACTACAGAACCCAGATGCTGGGGCGGACTTCAGCCTTGCCCCGGCTTGATGCGCCGCGGCTTTACGCGTCATTTAGCCGGAACAGCGGTACTTCCCGAAGCGTTTGCCGATGGCGAAGCTTGACTGGCCGGCGACATGCTTGGTTTCGTATCCCCCGGTTTCCCCGTTTTCGACGCGAGCTTTTCGGCCAACCGCGCGGCTTCGTGCCCGGCAAGTGCGGCAGCGAAGCTATCGGGATAGCGTTGAACCACGTTTTCTAAAATTGCCCGGGCCGCTTGGAATTGGCCCTTCGCTTCGGTGATCCTGCCTTGGTAGAAGAGGGCGATCGGGCCCGCATAGGAATTTCCGAATTGAGTCGCCACCTGGGTGTAATATTGGAGCGCCTTGTCCAGGTCTTTTTCCGCCTCCGCGTTTTGAGCCAGACCCAGGAAGCCATTCATGACCAGGGGATGTTTTGGAAGTTGGTGAGTGAAACTCTCGTAAGTTGCATCGGAATCGGAGTATTTTCCGTCTTCCGCTTGCTTTGCGGCGATTCGAAGATACGCGTTCCCCGCAGCAACAGAGCTTGGGAATCGACGGATGACCGAGCGCCAGCCGTCTATTGAGTGCGCGGCCGCGTAGGCAGCTTCAGCCCGCTGATTCTGGACCGCCTTGTAGCCGAGATACGCGCCAAAGC
>JBAUZZ010000239.1:0-9305 GCA_049585495.1 Chthoniobacterales bacterium
AATTCCGGAGGATGGGACGGGTGCTGGAATGAGTGCAGGAAGAGAGTCGGCAGTTGTAAGAGAGTGTCAGTGTCAGGAAGGACGTTAGTGAGAAGTGAGAAGTGAGATGAGCGCAGCGTTTGTCCCCCGGTGCCAACGCTGACCCTCTGACACTGACACCCTCCTTCTGACACTGCCACTCTTCTCTCACTACCACTCTCTTTTCCCTATCACTCTCCTCTCACTTGGCTGATATAGACCGCCACCGCCTTGCGGATCTCTCCCGCAACGTCTGCCGTCGGCCGGACGTGCTTCGGTCTGAACCAGGGGAAGTATCCGACGAGATCGTGAAATACCTGGATCTCACCGTTGCACTCATGCCCAGAACCAATGCCGATCGTCGGGATCTTTATCAAGCTGGTGATTTCTCTGGCGACTGGAGGATGAACTAGTTCTAACACCACCGCGAACGCTCCGGCCGATTCGATCGCCAAGGCTTCCTCGATCAAAAATTCGCGTTCGCTGGCAGTTTTGCCCTTTATACGGTACCCGCCCTCTTCGTGGACGTGCTGCGGCAACATCCCGATGTGGCCAATCAACGGTATACCGCCAGCAATGATCGCGCTCGCCTGCTGGAAACATGCCTGTCCACCTTCCAGCTTCACGGCGTTAGCGCCCACTTCGATGAGTCTTGCCGCATTGACCACTGCGGACGCCGCATCGTCATAGGTGTGGATAGGCAGGTCGGTCGCAACCAGCGCGTTCCGAACCCCGCGCGCTACGGCTTTTGTGTGATGGATCACGTCTTCGATCCGGACTTGGGTCGTATCCGGATGACCAAGAATCGTCATGCCCAGCGAATCCCCAACCAGGAGGAGGTCGACCGCAGCCTCATCAAGTAGCCGCGCCGTTGGATAATCGTAAGTCGTCAGTGCAACAATGCGCTGTCCGGTGCCTTTGCGTTTGAGGATAGTGTCGGGTGTAATCTTACTCATGGTCTTCCAGGGTGCTCGGAATACGAACGACTGTTCCCGGATCAGCAAGTCGTGCCAGCAGTTTCTCGACCGAGACGCTCTGGCCGGGCAGTAGGAGATCGGGCGCGACCTCGGCCAGCGGCGTCAGCACGAACCGACGTTCCGAAAGCCGCGGATGCGGAATCGTAATCTTCGGGCTGTTCAGGACCAGATCACCCACGTACAGAATATCGAGATCAATCAACCGTGGTGCATTCCGAGGCCGTCTTGAGGGGCGGCCCATTAACCGCTCAATTTCCAGGATTCGCTCTAGCAAGATGGTGGGGGCTCCTCGAAAATCAATTTCCATTACCGCATTCAGATAGGATCGTGTACCCGGTTCGGATGCTGTAGGGCTAGTCTCGTAGATCGAAGAAAACAACACCTTCGCGTGCGATTCGTTGAGAACGAGTACTCGCGCGAAGGCCTCGCGTAAGTTCCGGAGGCGATCTCCCACGTTGGAGCCTAGGGCAATTCCGGAGCGCATTGTTCTAAGAGAGTGATTGTAGGGCGGCTGGCTCAGCCGCCGAGACAATTCATGTTCGTCGTTTTTCGAGAATTTGGCGCTGGGTTATTTCGGCGCCTGAGCCAGCCGCCCTACAAAACTGCCAACCGCCACTGCCACTCTCTTCAACGCGCCACTCTCTTCAACCCCAGTACGTCCTGCATGTCGTATATGCCGGCCGATCGTTGGGACAGCCATTGAGCGGCCCGGAGAGCGCCTCGCGCGAATGTCTCTCGACTGGAAGCCCTGTGGACCAGTTCAAGGCGTTCGCCAGGCCCCGCAAAAAAAACCGTGTGTTCGCCGACAACGTCGCCGCCCCGTACCGCGTGAATTCCGATCTCTCCCTGCGTTCTTTCTCCCACGAGACCCACCCGGCCGTTTCGGACGCTGGTTTCGTAGGACAACGCGCGAACCTGAGCAATGATCTCCCCAAGGCGTTTCGCGGTGCCGCTCGGCGCATCCTTTTTGAGCCGGTGATGAATCTCTACCACCTCGGCGTCGAACTCCGGCCCGAGAGTTTTGGCGGTTTGCTCCGTCAGCCAAAAGAGGAGATTCACTCCCACGCTGAAATTCGGCGCCAAAAGCAGCGCGGTCCGCCCCGCGGCGCGGCTGAGCTCTTGCCGCTGGTCCGAATTGTGGCCCGTTGTACCGATCACCACCGGCTTTGCTCGCCGCGCGCACTCGTTCGCGACAAGAACCGATGCTTCCGGCTGACTGACATCGATCACGACATCGCATCCACTGATCAACTCCCCGGGAGCGTCGCCGCGGCCGGATTTCGTGACAGTATATTCACCCGACATTTCAGCCAACTGCACGATAACCCGCCCAAGCCGCCCCTGGGCACCGTTCACATGCAATCGCGTCATAGCAGGTGACGGAAGATTTCCAGGTTACATGTTCCAAGTTTCAAGTTCCACGTTCCAGGTTTCAGGTTTCAAGTTCCGAGTTCAAGCTTCCGAGCGCTACGTTGCTCATCGTGAAGGCCAAAGTCATCAACTTACTGCGCAGCGAGCAGGACACTCGCGGTGCTCGATCATGGATCCTGGAACCTGAAACTTGGAACCTGGAACTCGGAACCTGCAACCATGGTGATCAGAGGAGCTTGAGAGCACGCAATGTCGAGCGCAACTTTTCAAGGTTCGTCGCGGCCATCTCACACAGGGGAAGCCGATATTCGGCCTGAATCATACCCAAAAGGTGCATCGCCGCCTTGACCGGAATCGGATTCGATTCAAGAAACAAATCTTTGAAAAGCCTGAAGTAGCGCAGGTGCAGCTCAGCTGCGCTCGCCGCCTGACCCTTAAGAAAGAATGTTACCATCTCACTAACTTGCTTCGGAATGATATTGGAAGCGACGCTTACCACCCCAACTGCTCCGACAGCCATAAAGGGAAGCGTCTGGGAATCGTCTCCAGACAGGATGGTGAATTCAGTCGGCAGCGCGTTCCGTAGCGCCGAAACCCGTTCCGTGCTGCCGCCGGCTTCCTTGATCGAGACGATGTTCTTGCAATCCTGGGCCAGCCGGGCACAGGTTTCCACTCCGATCTCCCCGGCCGTGCGGCTAGGCACGTTGTACAGCATGATACGGGTTCCGATCGCCTCCGAGATCGCTTTGTAGTGGCGGTAGAGGCCTTCCTGCGTCGGCTTGTTATAATACGGGCTCGCTAGCAGCACCGCGCCAACCCCTAGCTTGTCCGCTTTCTGAGAGAGTTCGACTGCCTCCCGGGTGGAATTTGACCCTGTCCCAGCGATGACGTTGCACCGGCCGTTCGCCTGCTCCAGCGTGAGCTCAACTATCCGCAAGTGCTCGTCGTAGTCCAATGTTGCCGCCTCGCCGGTCGTACCTGCCGGCACAATGCCGGAGACACCGCCCCGGATCTGAAATTCGATCAGATTCCGAAAAGCCTTCTCATCGACCTGTCCGTCTCGAAAAGGGGTAACGATTGCCGTGTAAGTGCCTGTGAACATGATATGAGATATCTAACATCTTGTGAGCGTCTTTAGTGTGCCGTCTCGCATATAACGATGATGTCGTGGCATTCAAAATGGGCCCGCCTTAGTCGAACTTCTGCTCAATCCTTATTCGATCAAGCTAGTTCGATCTGGCCAGCGAAAACGAAATCAGCCGGCCCGGTCAGCGTAACTCGATCAAAATGTTGCCCGGCGTTCTCAAACCCAACCGTTAACCGATCGCCGCTGCGGACCAAGACCGAAATAGGGCCTCTCGCCTCGTGCAGCTTCGCGTGGACAAGTGCCGCCGCAGCGACGCCCGTCCCGCAGGCCAGGGTTTCTTCTTCTACGCCGCGCTCATAAGTGCGAATCGCGATATCGCGCGTGTCCAGCACCTGCACGAAGTTGGCGTTGGTTCCCTTCGGCTGGAAAGCTGTGTGATAGCGAATCTGCGCACCCCAGTCGTGGACCGGGGTCCTTTCGAGGTCGTCGACAAAGGTCACGACATGCGGAACGCCGGTATTAATTGAATGGGTCAGGAGTTTCCGGTTGCCGATTTCAATTGTGCGGCTAAGGGCCAAATCGCCCGGGGTGCTGAGCCTGACCCTGACAAGTGGATCCTGCAGCGTCGCTTCAATCACGCCGGCCGGTGTCTCGAACTGCAGCGATGAAAACGGACCGGCCAATCGGCTGGCGAAGCGCGCGAAGCAGCGCGCGCCGTTTCCGCACATCTCCGCCTCGCCTCCATCCTTGTTATAGTACCGCATGCGAAAATCCGCGGCGCCCGATGCCGGCTCGACCAGTAAAATGCCGTCAGCGCCGACTCCGCGGTGACGATCGCAAAGAAACCTGATCTGGTCGGCAGTCAATTTCACGTCCTGGGTCCGATTGTCGATCAAGACGAAATCATTTCCAGCCCCATTCATTTTCGTGAATTGCAGCATGATCGCTGGCTAACATAGACGCAGCTGCCACGCAAGCGTAGCAGAATCGAGTTTTTGAGGCTAAACTATTAAAGAATTAATTGACTCGGAACAACCTTATGCTAAATCCCAAATTAATTCTTTAATAGGTATGGCCCGTAAGCAATCGCCTACCCTGACCGATGCCGAGCTGCGCCCGATGGAAATCCTCTGGGCCAGAGGCCCGGCCACCGTTGCCGAAGTCGTCAACGCTCTACCAAAGAGCCTCGGCCTCAGCTACAGCACCGTGCTGACCACCCTTCGGATTCTTGAACAGAAAGGATACGTCAACCACACCAAGTCGGGCCAGGCCTATGTTTATCATCCCGTGATTGATCGCAGCCAGGCCCAACACCGCGCCCTGAAGCACATCCTCAGCCGATTTTTTAATAACTCTCCGCAGTCGCTTGTTTTGAATCTGGTCGAGTCCGAGCGACTCGATCCGAAAGATTTGGAACGCATCCAGAAAATGATCGAGACCGACCGATGAATCACTTCCTATATTTCATCCAGCCAATCTCAAACTTCCTGGCCCAGGTCCTGGTAAACGGCCTGGTGTTCTCCGCCATTCTGTTCTGCTGGGCTTTCAGCTTTGCGCCGCTCAAAAGACGTTGGAGTGCATCTCGTTGCGGACATTCCAGTCAACGACAATACCGTGGACTTGCCAGAAGCGCCGATCGCATCTAACTGGCAGTTCGATTGGTCGGGAGCCGTGGATTGGCCAGTCGTAATCTCGGCAATTTGGGCAACCCTTACACTTGGTTGCCTCTTGAGGTTAATCGTGGCGATTCATGGCCTCTGGCAGCTCCACACCTCAGCGAGGATACTAAACAGCCCGCACCCGATCCGCTGTCAAACGCGCCGGCGATTTCAACTTGCCGAATCGGACCGCATCTCTGGTCCGATGGCCATAGGACTCTGGCCACCGAAGATTCTGGTTCCGCTCGGATTTTGCGACCGTCTGTCCGAGGATGAATTTGTCCAGATTGTCCTGCACGAGATCGGTCATATCGAGCGCAACGACGACTGGTCTACTCTTCTGGTGCGGGTCCTAACAGCGCTCAATCCGCTCAATCCGTTCCTCTGGTTAGGAAGCCGCTCGCTTTCACTTGCGCGAGAAATGGCTTGCGAAGATGGTCCGAATCCTCGCCCTGGAGCAACTGGGAAGAACGAATGATCCCAGCGCGGTAGACCAGCTGATCACCATCTACAAGTCGAGCAATCGCGTCGAACTGAAACGCGCCTGCTTACGAAGTTTGGCGGAGCTAGCTACAAAGCCGGCGAAAGAGTTTGTAATGGAGATGGCAAAGTCGGATCCGGATCCATCGATTCGCAGTGAGGCGTTGCGACTGCTCGTCGGCGGCGCTCGCCGACCAGCCCGAGTTATTGTCCGCGCTCCTGACGTTATGCTTGACGGGGACTATTCGCCTTTTGGCGAGGATCTTGATTCGGATTTTCCGGAAGGTCTCAGTCCCGGACTCAGAGACCGGCTCGATGATCTTGATTCCAGGATGGGCGGGTTGTTTATCAAGACACAGAAGCTTCGCGACCGGTTTTACCTTGAGGAGCCAGGCAAATTGCGTGCTCCGGAATCGCTCCCACTACCTGTGCCGCCCCCGCCAGCTCGCGAACAGGAACAGGTCCAGCCGAATCCAATGCCGACGCCAACGAGCTAAACGCCGCTTCGCGGCTTGTTAGGCGGCTGCCCGGCCCGTAGTCGTTACGCCCGTCCGCAACGCTGTCGCGTAGCGGCTGCGGCTGGATTTGGCCAATTTTTTGGGTTCGCACCTGGAAGGGTGCGTCTACTGTGACCGATCGCGTGACACCGTGGAATAAAGTAGCCGCAGCTTCCAGCTGCGTTCGGTGCTCGGAGAGCCGACACAAGGCCGTGTGGTAGCACGTCCCAGGGGTGAGTTCTCCGGGGGCAGCCGTCGGTGGTTGCAGCCACACCGTTCTAAGGACTACAGTTCGAGCTTTCCTACCAAATTATTCTCCCGATGACTAAAGCCCAGATCACCATCGATTCTGAATTCTCCATTGGCGAAGTTGATCGCCGTTTGTTCGGGACGTTCGTTGAACATTTAGGACGCTGCGTTTATACCGGGATCTTCGAGCCCGGACACCCTACCGCAGACAAAAGAGGGTTTCGGCAGGATGTGCTCGACCTGGTGCGTGAGTTGGGGCCAACGATCGTCCGTTATCCAGGAGGAAATTTTCTTTCCGGATACAACTGGGAAGATGGTATTGGCCCAGTCGATGAGCGACCCGTTCGCCTGGACCTTGCGTGGTTGAGTACCGAGACGAATCGGTTCGGAACCAACGAGTTCATCGAGTGGTGTCGGGCTGCCGGTACCGAACCGATGCTGGGCGTGAATCTGGGGACCAGAGGCCCGGACGAGGCGCGAAAGTACGTCGAGTATTGCAATTCCCCGACCGGATCCCGCCTGAGCGAGCTGCGAGCCAGCCACGGTTTTCGAGAGCCGCACGCAGTGAAATTCTGGTGCCTGGGCAATGAAATGGATGGACCCTGGCAGATCTGCCAAAAGACTGCGACCGAATACGGACGCGCCGCCAAGGAGGCCGCAAAGGTAATGAAATGGGTCGATCCCTCCATTCAAATGGCGGCCTGCGGCTCGTCTCATCGGGACATGCCCACGTTCGGTGCCTGGGAGTACGAAGTCATGGAGCACACTTTTGATCATGTCGATTTCCTCTCCCTGCACATGTATTTCCAAAATCCACACAACGATGTTCGTGAATTTCTGGCGAACATCGAGATCATGGACCGTTTCATCAAAGAGGCAGCCTCAGTCTGTGACGCGGTTGCGGCGAAGCGGCGGTCTCCCAAGCGAATGATGCTCTCGTTTGATGAGTGGAACGTCTGGTACAAGGCGCGTACCGATGACGATCACAGCAAGCCGGGATGGCCGGTTGCGCCGAGATTGGTCGAAGAAATTTACGACCTGCAGGACGCTCTGGTGGTCGGGGGCGCTCTAATCACACTTCTGAATAACGCCGATCGGGTCAAGGCGGCCTGTCTTGCCCAGCTGGTCAACGTGATTGGAGCGATTTTCACCGAACCCGGCGGCGCAGCCTGGCGTCAGACGATTTTCCATCCCTTCAAACTTGCAGCCGAACACGCGCGTGGCACGGTCCTGCAGACCAAAGTTCGGTGCACTCAAAGCGAAACGAAGACGGCTGGAATGACCGATCACATCGTCGCCTCGGCAGTGCATAACATCGATCAGCGAAAGGTTGTCTTCTTCGTGTTGAATCGCGAAGTGTCCGGCTCGGTCGATCTCTCGGTGGATCTGCGAGGGTTCCCGCAGATCAATAGTTGTGAAGCCTTCGAGATAGCTGGCACTGACCTGCTGGCGACGAATACGAGGCAAACTCCTGATGCCGTCCAACCCAGAAAGCGTGACGACGTTTCCCTTCAATCAGACAACCTCACCGCCAGATTAAGCCCTCTTTCGTGGAACGTGCTCTCGCTGTCGTACTAGCGGACGACGGAGGGCGGCGCTCCGTCGCCGCCGCCTGGGCCTGCATCGCTTACAAATCTCTAAAGATTTGTAGTTCTATGGTTCTGAATCGTGCATTTCCGCGAGGATTTTGCCGGCGGCGACTGGCGAATAGCGCTTCACGCCAATAGTCTGCATCGCTCACAAATCTTACAGAAGCACGCGAAGAAGATTCTCACGGAAGCTCTCAAAGGTCGGTCGAAGAACGGTCTTGCGTGGTGCGCCGATCATGAAGTGCAACAGATCTCCTGGCATTTCGCGAAAACAGGACCTTTCTGCAGAAAGATTGGCGGTGCGCGGCAAGCGCCTTTACGTGAATGAATTCCTCAACGGTCGCGACGCCCCCGGACCGATGCCCTTCGAGATCTCTGAGAGCTTCTGTAAAAATCTTCTTGCGCGCTTCTGTGAGATTTGTGGGCTAACAGCCCCCGACAAATGCCTTGATCGCAGGCTGAATTCTTTTATAACCGAAAATAAACACTCCCTTCTCCTCGTAAGGTTCCCCATGAAAAGAGCTATCTATTGCCTCGCAGTGTCTTTTATCTCTGCTATCGCCCAAGCCGCGCCTACCGAACTGACTTATTGGGATTTTCTCGGCGGCGGCGACGGAATCCGCATGAAGCAGATCGTGGCCGAATTTAATAAGAGCCAAAGTGATATTCATGTCAACGAGTCGACGCTAACCTGGGGTGAACCGTTCTATACCAAGGTTCATACGGCGGTCGTCGCCGGGCAGACGCCAGATGTGATGACCTACCATCTGTCGCATTTTCCCGCCGGCATTCTCGCGAAAGATCTCCGGCCTTTAACGACCGAGGAACTCTCGCAAGCCGGTCTCAAAGCCTCGGACTTTCAGAAGTCGCTGGTCGATATTTCCCTTGAGAATAGCAAGAAGTACGGGCAAACGGACCAGCTGTTTGGTGTGCCGCTCGATTTCCACACCCTGGTTTTATATTACAATAAAACTGCTCTCCAGAAGGCCGGGTTGCTCAGTGCGGATGGCAAACCGACCGGCCTCGACAGCTACGAGGCGTTTACGAAAATGTTGACCGAAGCGAAAGCGAAAACCCATTTGATTCCCGTATCGGCGAACATCTACTCAGAAGATCCGGCATCGCTCTGGCGTATTTGGTATACCTTTTTGGTGCAGCAAGGCGGCAGCTTTGTCAAAGACGGCAAGTTGAGCTTCGACGACGCTCTTAGCAAAGGAACCAAGTCGCTCCAGTCGATCGCAGATTGGTCCCAGCAAGGCCTGATCCCAAAGAATACAGGCTACCCGTCGATGGTGGCGTTGTTCACGGCGGGACGTGCCTGCTTCATGATCAATGGTAATTGGGAGGTGCCGACCCTGGTCGATCTGAAAAAACAAGGT
>JBAUZZ010000240.1:0-3254 GCA_049585495.1 Chthoniobacterales bacterium
TGTCCGCGAGCTGCTTGATCTTAGAGGCATTCAAGCGCCTCGCTTCCGCTTCCAGCGTGCTTTCCTCCTCTTGCGCGAGGTTCGCCAGCCTCAGTTGTTCGCGCTCAAAAACGACCAGGCCAGATACCAATAGATTCAGCTCGCTCTCGGTTAATGAGATGGTGCAGGAGTTTTCGGGTTTCACGAGTCCTTTCCTAGTCTGTCGACCATGCGGCCGCTGGCAGTGAACGCCGATCTCGGAGCGCTGGCATTCACCCCACTGGATCGTAATCCAAGACCGGTCTTCTAGCGTCATTTCGTAGTTTCGAAAAAACGCAGTATTTGGAGTCAGCACAACGTCGGGATCCCCTATGGGATCTTCCGGTAAGTACCGGACCACTACGACGACCAACTGCCCAACCGGAATCGTGGGCGGGATGAACGTCGATAACAAGTCACAACGGTAGTGGACCTGACCAGGCGGCCCGGCCTAAAGAGTACAGGCTAAAGCCAAGGGATTAATAGAATAAATGGTAGCTTTGAAAAGTCTAAAGGAGTGCAGAGACCAACTTCGGAGTCGGGAGGTCCTTATAAAGCACGGTAGAAGAGGTTTCTTGGCTTCTGAATTTGACGCTTTGGAGCGCGACGAAGCTTTGTCGCTACTCGTTCAGTGTGTCGCGCAGCTCCCTCCTATGCTAAAGAAAGTCTTAGCAATGCACTATAACGAAAATTTGCAGATAGCCGACATTGCGGCCTGCTGCGGTGTGACTGAATTTGAGATCGATCAGATCCATGCTAAGACGCTCGAAGTGCTCCAAACCATGCTGGCAGCCGAGCTTGGCCTCGCTGTACTCCGCCAAGCCAGCGCAAAATGGACGAAGCTGCAATTTCCGCGGTAGTGCCAAAACCTTACGACGCCAGTCTTAAACGAAGACACTCGCCTCCTTCCGAGTTCTAGAAGAGAGACTGCGCTTGGTTCGGATCGAGAAGTACGGCCGAGCGTAAAGCGCCTCCTGTCAGCATCTCAACCCGACTGACCTAAAAGCGCAGATCGTACGATTCCTGCCAGTTCACGAACTTGACCGTCCCGGATCATCTGCAAAGGGGTCCGATAGTCCAGCTCAGTATTCGAAGCGTTGAGCCAACGCCGAAAATCTGAAACGCTGCCTTTCGTCAAGGCGAGCGTCCGAGCCACCTCCTCGAACGGTATCAACCTCTCGTGAATCGCCGCCGAATCAGGTGTTTTATGAGCCGTCTTCGCCTCGATATTGACCATGCGGGCCAGCTCCGAAACAGAAAAATTATAGAGCTCAGCAATGCTTCGGATATCGAGCCGTCCGCTGTTCTTGTTGAAGAGTTTAGCCGTGTAGTCGGTATCTGCAAAAAGCTTCGGCTGGCCGGGGCGTTCGCCGGAAATTCTGACCTCGCGCCACTGCGCAAGCGCCGTGCGTTGTTTGGATTGCCGGGTGGAAAGCGTCTTCATCTTAAGTATTCTACTGGATTTCTATCCATTTTCTACCAAATGTCGAACACTTTTTCAAGTGATACGACCGTCGGGAGAGAAACGCCGGCCCCCGGCTATCAGGCCGGGGCCTAGGCGGCCGCTCGCTCCACGCCTTTTTTGGGTCGGGTGCGCGCTTTCTCCGCGGGAATGGCGCCAAGCTGAGTCATCATACTCAGGCCGTCCATCAGGATACGACTATCCATCATCTTGCCGTTCAGCGAGCGATCGACAACCCAACTTTTCCGCGCTTATCTTCCTGCCCGCGCCGGGAACGCTGAAGAAATCCGCCAAGATGAGTTCCGAAACCGGAGAGGATCGCTCCTCTCCGGCAGGCAGATCGCACTGTCTGTCTATCTTTTCCGTGCCAGCCCGTTCGCCGACTCCTCGGGCTTGCGCTGCGTGAATTGCCAGGACAGCACATTTACGTAGAGACGTGACCGTTTCTTGCCCTCATCATCCTCCCAGCGATCCTGTCGGAGCGAGCCTTCGACAAAGATCTCCCGGCCCGCCGGGCGAGCTTCGCGAAGTTCTCGGCGGCTGCGCCCCTGATCTTGAGATCGACAAAGGTCGTAATCTGCTGACGCTCCTCCTCTTGCTGGTCGTGGTAAAACTCGTTCCCGGCCAGAGCTGCGTTGACCACCTTGGTTTTCCCGGCTTGGGCGAGCTCGGGATCGGCAGTCAGGTTTCCGGTGAACAGGATTCGATTGATGTTCATATATCTTGGTTTCTTTTCTTGGGTTTTAGTGGCGTGTGTGTCACGGGTTTGTTTTGTGTTTTGATATCCGGACTGGCATATCAGGAAAGGACGTACTTATATAAAGATCACATAGGTGCTTATTGCCGACCCTCTAGCCTATCATCCCCGCCTCGCGGAACGAGAAGTAGCCGGGCCCGCCGTTCCCCGGCCGGCCGATGATCACGTGATCGAGCAGCGGGATCTCAAGCAGCCTTGCGGCGTCCGCCAGGCGCCGGGTAAGCCGCACATCGGCTTCGCTGGGCCTCGGATCGCCCTCGCACAACGGAAGCTTGGTGTTTGTCTGTCGTGTCCGCTCGGAACAAAAACATCTGCTGCATATTTTTTGTCCCGAGCGGACCGAGCAATCGGTTCCGCGACCACGGCGCAACAAGGCTTTAGGTCAAGGGCGCGAAGCGGCGACCCGGAATAAGTGCCTTTAGGTCGAGCGAGCGCGAGTTATGCCGGAAGCGCGTAACCCTTGACCTAAGGCCGCGCCGTGGCAAGAGCCGGGAGAGGTTTTAGGAGAACCTGGGTTCTCCTAGGAGAATGGGGAGAGCAAGACGGCCAATTGGCCGTTTCTTCGGCTGGCTTGATCGAGGGGAAAGTCCTTTCCCCTGCCCAAAGGAGACTTTCTTAGCCCCCTTCCCATTTCGTCCTTGATCTTTGCTGGGCTCGAAAACGTTGGCGGATATTGTCTGGAATATGGCAGCCTGTTCGTTGGATAACAGAATCCGCAAAGAGCAATCACTGGTCCGGTTCCTCGACTCGAGACCTAATCGAGCAGGAGCAGTATCATCTAACCTTCTGTTATGGCATCACCGCGCCGGTCCGCCGAGGCGAAGGCAGTTTTGGTTTCTTTAGCTGCCGATGAGTTATTGCCGCTTGAGCCTCGTATCTCCGAAGTTGAAGCGTCGCCATAACGCGGATAATCTTTAGGCGCTGTGAGTCTAACTGAAATCTTGCAAGAGTTGCCAAAGCTCACTGATCAGGAACGGGATGAGCTTTTGGTATATCTTCTGGAATGGAAGGACAGCT
>JBAUZZ010000241.1:0-2001 GCA_049585495.1 Chthoniobacterales bacterium
GGCTTTTTCCTTCTTGCCAGCCTTGACCAGGTGCTGGACGTAATCCGCTTCTCCAGCTCGATAAGCTGCTGCGACGCAGCTTACTGCATCGAATGCTCGTGCTGCGCCGCCAGGGGCTTCACTAAAAGTGCCGCGTTCGCTATTGGTATACTTATCGAGCGGCGGCACATCCTTAATCGGTACTCCGTCATAAGCAACGATGTATTCGTGATCAAACAACACCAAGGTCAAGCGAGCCTCTCCGGGAAGTTTCTGCTGAGATTCCAAGAAAGCGTTTATGCCTCCGATGGCCTCCTCTTTCATCGCGTTCATGGAGCCAGAGCGATCAAGGACAAAGCCGATTTCGCATAAGTTTGTGTTCAAAGATTTTTTCTCCGAGTTTGTCCGTTACTTCTAGAATCCTCCGAAACGGACGCTGCAGGACTGTTTTTCGGCGCCTTTGGTTGAGAGTCCGCGGTCTTGGTCTTGTCGGGTAGAACGCCGTTTAATGGTTTGTTCCACAAGTCTTTTAACACGTCCTGCCACTCTTCCCCGCTTATGACACGCCGGGTGAATTTCACCAGTGCCAGGACAGTGACCCACAGTATGGCGATTCCGATGCTAAAACCTAAAAACACTTCGATGATTTGGAACATTGGTTTTGTTCTCCTAGTTACGGAAAACTAGCACACTATGTTCACCTTTGGCGCAGTGGCTACTTTATAGATAGAAGGCTCTCAATGCAGTTTCAGCTCACCGTCGTGGCGGCAATTGGCGGACCCAGCAGCGTAACACCATAGCGCGCACCAATCTCTGAGAGGGCCGCCACATTTGCTGGATCATTCATGGGCCTCTCCGCCAACTCGGCAAAGTAATTTTCCAGACCGCCGGGCTTAGCTATCACCAGCATGCGCGCATCTTTGTCCGAGGTGTTCTGGAAGACGTGCGGTTCATTGCTCTGCGCATGGACGAAGTCGCCCACAGCCAGACTGAAGGGCATGCCGGCCAGCTCGAACAAAAAGCTGCCTTCAAGAATGTAGAACCATTCCTCAAAAGGATGTGCATGGAGGGG
Source organism: Chthoniobacterales bacterium (assembly GCA_049585495.1). Lineage (GTDB taxonomy): Bacteria > Verrucomicrobiota > Verrucomicrobiia > Chthoniobacterales > JAFAMB01 > JBAUZZ01. Next base: position 1,052 of record JBAUZZ010000241.1, read on the forward strand.
CGGGCCATGGTGTGGTGGAGTAACGTCCTCCATTACCGTGATGGAGCCAGGCAGATCTCCACCCGCGACCTTGACCCAGATGTCTTTCCCAATGAAGTGGATTGGGCCACCAGTCACGCTTTCTCCTGAGCGTATGATCTGCGGCGGCGCGGGAGCGGATTGGGAATGCTGCTCAGGCATATGAATCGAGGCCGATAAGCTAGGATCGGACCCCAATAGAGTCCAGACTTTTCAAAAGCCTTCTTGTGACCCCTGAGTCGCTCGAGTGAACCCTCGATCTGCTTGATGTACTCGGGCCGACTATTCAGCCTATTGAGGCCCAGCTGCTTCCCGCTGGGGACCGTAATCGTTGTCGAATTTGGTGGCGATCATTACCTGGTCCCGGAAGGGGGCCAACGCTTCGCCCACCAGTTCCTCGTTCGTGAACGGACCTAGGCCTGGGCGGTGTCGAAGAAGGTGACGCCGCGCTCGACGGCCGCACGAATCAGGGCAATCAGCTCCTGCTTGTCTGGCGCCGGCCCGTAGCTTCTTTGGCTCATGCCCATGCAGCCGAGCCCGATAGCTGAAACTTCCAACTTGGAGTAAAGCATTCTGGAGATTGGGCTTCCGGTTAAATTAGCCCAAGATGATAGATATCACAATTCATTAATTTTCAGCCAGTTAAGTTGGTTTACACGCGATAAGGATAGAATAGGCATCAGGTTACCAAATCTTTTTTCTCAAACCGAAATCTTTTCAATCTCATCAAGTGTAAGTTGGTCGTCGGTTCTATCGTATAGCTTCGTCGTGCGAGGGGATTCGTGAGCTGCAATCTTCTGAGCCGTCTCTAACGTTCCCTTGTTTTCAAGGTAAACCGTAATCCCGGTAGCCCGGAACGAGTGGCAGGAGACCGGGGCGGATACGCCGGCATCAATCGCTCTGCGCCGGATCATCCGGTAAGCCTCAGAGCG
>JBAUZZ010000242.1:0-16320 GCA_049585495.1 Chthoniobacterales bacterium
CTGGTGTACCGCTCGATGCTCTGCAGTTTGTAGATCTCCCGTCCCGCGACTAACGAGAATGCGCGCCCGGATTTGCCAGCGCGTCCGGTCCGCCCGATCCGGTGCACGTAATCTTCTTCGTCCCAAGGTAGGTCGTAGTTAAAAACGACTTCGACGTTGTCGACATCGATCCCGCGGGCGGCCACGTCAGTCGCAATAAGGAATTCGAGTCCCGAGTTCCGGAATTTCCTCATGACCAGTTCCCGCTGGGCTTGGTTCATGTCGCCGTGGATGCGATCCGCGGAATAGCCGCGTGCCACCAGCTCGTTGGTCAGGTCGTCTACCATCCGCTTTGTGTTACAAAAGATGATGCCGAGCTTAAGGTCATGAAGATCGATGAGTCGGGTCAAAGCCTCGGTCTTCGATCGGCCGCGAATCTCGTAGTAGGCTTGTTCAACCGTGGGGACGGTCAGGACTTTGTGTTCAATCCGAATCGTCTTCGGATCGCGACTGGACTTATTTATCAGGTCCATAATCGCTTTGGCCATCGTAGCCGCGAAGCAGATAAATTGGCGTTCCGTCGGAACGTTTTTCAGGACCTGTTCAATGTCGTCCCGGAAGCCCATATCGAGCATCTCATCCGCTTCATCCAAAACCACCATTTTGACTTGATCAAGTGTTAGAGTTCCGCGGTCGATGTGGTCAAGAATTCGGCCGGGTGTACCGACGACAATCTGTGCACCCTGCTTGAAGGCCCGGATCTGGCGGTCGTACGATTGACCACCGTAAATTGGGACTGATTGAACCCCGCGTTTGAACATGGCGAGTTTGAAAATCTCTTCCGCGACTTGAACCGCTAACTCGCGGGTTGGGCACAGGATGATAACTTGGACAGCGCGCAGATGCGGATCGATAGATTCCACCGCGGGAATTCCAAAAGCTGCAGTTTTTCCCGAACCCGTCTGGGATTGACCGACCACATCGCTCCCACCCATGATCAACGGAATAGCTTCGGACTGGATTGGGGCGGCTTTTTCAAAGCCGAGGCGATCGATTGCTTTGAGTAACGCAGGCGAGAGACCAAGTTCGGAAAAGAGTTTGGAAGTCATAAGAATGCCGGAAGAATATTACCCAGAGGAAAAGAAAGAATAGATCGCCTCCAGGGTGTTCGCGACCTTGTCATCAAAAAGTCCGTGTTGCGAAGATGATATTGCCACAATAGGACACGCCCGGCCTCCGAGTTGACGCCGGTTGTCAGGGACCTTACCCTTCGGGTCATGGGTGACAAATCTCCGAAAGCCACGCACAAGCACGTGGTGCAGAAACAGGTAAAGGCGGACGCCGCAAGGCAGGAGAAGAACAAAGCAGCCAGCGCCAAGCAAGTTCCGAAGACCAAAAAATAAAGACATACGATTCGCGGTCGGTGCCGCCGGAGTTGCTGCGTGTCGCATGGGTAGCGATGGTATCCGCACGCGAAGACAACCGTGGGTCGCCGACGAAACCGACAGCACTCCTCGGGCTCCCGGTGCGAAGGCGGGTGAGAGACACGCGATATGAGTAAGGCCGTTGTCGAAGTGCAGGTGCGCGGCGTGGCCGCGACAAGCGGCGGCTGCGCGGTTTTTCTTGGCAACGCAGAAAAGGTTTTCGTGATCTGCGTTGATCGGGCCGTTGGGGCGGCGATCGCGATGTTCCTGCAAGGTACCCAAAAAGAGCGGCCGCTCACCCATGATCTGCTCGCAAGCATCTTGCGAGCGTTCGAAGCGAAGATCGAAAGGGTCATCATAAATGATCTCAAGCGCGGCACCTACTTTGCGCGCCTTGTCCTCAGCGCGAAGAACGAATCGCTACAGAAGAAAATCATCGAGATAGATTCACGGCCCAGCGATTGTATCGCGATGGCGACTCAGCAAACCGCGCCAATCTATGTGAGCCGTAACGTCTGGGATCAGGTCGAAGACATGACAGAGGCGCTTCGAAAGATGCAAGAGGAAGGCCCGCCGACAGAAGAGACTGACCAGGAAGAGGATTCGTAGGAGGGTTTCACTCAGTCCGGTGTGGCGGCTCAGCCTCAAAGTGGAGGGTGATCGTGTCGCCGATTCGCACAGGCGGGGTTTGAAGGAAACGAAGTTCAATGTGACCGGAGCGGAAGTAGGCGGTTACGTTCTCAAATTGCGGCTCTATCCGCAGCTGGCGGAAATGAGGATCCGGACCGAACGGCGACGGTTTGAGAACCACGATAAACTCAGAAACCTTAGCCTCAAACTTTTGCATAGTCCGCGAGAGATACCAAACCGGCGCTGAGAAAGCGAGAGGCACCGTGCTCGGCATCCCAGCGCGCTCTATCCGCCCGTTCTGTGCGGCAACCTCGAGAGCCTGGTTCCCGCCTCGAAAACCTGTTGCTCCTCTGGCGTGACCGGTTCCTCCCCTGCGACCTCTTGTGGAAAAGACAGAGTCTCGATTAAGAATTTTTCGTATTGCTCCCGGTGCGCCGCGGTCCACTCGGCTCTCGCCTCCTCCCAGGATAGAGGTCGGCCTTTTTCAGCTTCGATCCATTTGTACTTGCGGATCTCGTCTTTGATCAGGTGGGTGATCCGGTAAAACGGATCGGAATACAAAATTGGCGGAACCTGCACATGTTCCTCAGTCTCTAAAATCTGGCGCATTTGCTCTCGATCACTAGCCCGCTAGCCGGATGCAAGAAACTTTTCTGCAACGTCAGTCCCACGTTGTGTAAAAGATTCTGTGAATAAACAAGATTAAAAAAAGCAAATAAGCGCCGAAGGGCGCCGGTAACGAATTGGTCGTTTACTACCGGAAGGTATTGTCCATTGCCGGAGCTTGCCAACGTTCCGTCGGCGTTACGCAAGGAGGCAGCTATCGCCGAAGTTGAGCCGTACAATTGGGAAAGATCGAGGTGGCCTGCGACGGTATTAATAATCGTGTTGGTTTCCGGGTTTCTCGTGTCCCGAGTCATAAGGATGCTGGTTCCAGCAGTAAAAACCGGATCACCCGGCGGAATAACGATATTGAGGGCTGGCGAGGTTAGCGGCGTTGCTTCCAGATCGAGATCATGATCGACGAATTGTCCGAAAACGTTTAGCCACGCTGAAGCAGCCGGATCGGTCGTCTGGCCATTTTGACCATTCGCGCCTGGCCCCCCTGAGATGAGGTTGCTGATGGTTCTGGGATTTGGACCGTTGATTAGTCCGTCATGAGTTCTGGGAGCGAAGTTAAGCGGAGCCCAGGCAATTTCTGCCAAGCCAGGGGGGACATTAAGCTCCGGATTTTTGAGGTTGTTGCCAGAACCGCCGATCGGGCGGAACTGCTCCAGCAGGTTTATCTGAGGTATGTTCATCCCCCCAATACCGGCGGCTGTCGTCGGCAGTGCCGCTACTAATAATAAACATGTTGTTATTATGGGATGACCCCGTGTTTTCTGGTGCACTCCGGAGGGGTTCCGATATCGCAAGTTAGACGTATTTTGGTGCATGAAGGGTCCTTTTTGATAAAATCAGGACAGTCCGGTGAGCAGTTTTTTGCTAAAAATACAAAAATTGGTCAGAAACGCCTTACGCCGTGCTATGATTCAATGCGATCGCCTTGCGAGTGTTATCGATCCATTGAATCAAGTGCAACCGATGCCCAAAACCCGGTGGACCATCTCGCCACCGCGACGTGTCTATCGCAACGCGATAGCTTGGAGACCTCGAGCATTCGTTGAGCTGCGGCTGCTTAAAGGCAACCGCGGAACTGAATGGCTGCCCCAGATCGACGCGCAGGCGATTTATTTCCAATTGCGCCACAAAGAGAGCAACGGGCATTCTAGTCCTATGCGAATTCAGAGAGTGCTGGTGTTTGTGGATGAATCCAACGTCGTCAGCTCGGTGCGGGCACTCGGTCGAAAACTGGACTGGCTAAAGCTCCGCGATCACCTCGCGAATACTGATCGGGGACGGGAGTTAATCGAGATGGTCGTCTATGCCGGTTTGCCTCCTCCAATGCCGGAGTGGCAGAGCGAGCGAGAGAAGAAGAACAAGTTTCTGCACTGGCTTCGCTCCAACGGATTCCTCGTCGTGGCAAAAGACGGTTCTCCGGGGGATGGCAAGCATTACAGAGCAAACGTGGACGTGTTGATGGCGATCGATGCAGTCGAGCTTTCCATAGAGATGCGGCCCCAGGCCGTCGTTCTGGTGACGGGCGATGCAGATTTTGCGCATCTGGCTTTGCAGCTGCGGCGGCGTGGGATTCGTGTGGAAGTCGCCGCTACCGCTCAAACGCTGGGCACTGGATTGAAGGACGCAGCAAACGAGGTGATTGATCTGGTTCCTCTCTTTAAAACGTTTGAGCTAATGAACACCGGCGACCAATGACCGCGCCAATCGTGAGTATTGATGTGGCCGGCTCGTCGCTCCGTTGATAGTCTTTGAGCCGCCTTACGCCGCTTGCAAAAGTCTGTGGCCTCAAATATGGAGTCGTCAAAATGAAGCGTCTGCTGCGAGGGGTCGGTCGAGACAGTCTGGCGGCTGTCGCCGGTTTTGGCGATTTTGCTACGTTCGTGTCGCGTGCGATCACCGCCGCGCCGGCTACGCGCCAGCTGGGACGCCGCTGGATACGCGCAGTTTACGAACAGGGCGTTTGCTGTGTGGCGGTGGTGACGATTGTGGGATTGTTTGCGGGACTCGTGCTCGGGCTTCAAGGTTATTACGTTCTGACACGCTTCGGATCGGCGGGACTGCTGGGGACATTTGTCTCGCTGACGCTGACGCGGGAACTGGCTCCGGTACTTGCCGCCCTGGTGATCGTCGGACAGGCCGGCTCTGCCATCGCAGCGGAGATTGGTATTCATCGCAATAGCGAGCAAATCGACGCCCTCGCCACCATGGGGATCGATCCCCTCGGTTATCTGATCACTCCCCGTCTGTTCGCTGCGGTGATTGTTTTTCCGATTCTGACAGTGGTTTTTACCTTTGTCGGATTGGCCGGCGGATATCTGTCGGGCTCGGCATTGCTCGGGTTGGATAGCGGCGTTTACTGGTCGGCGGTTCATTCTGCGATTCGACCGGCAGACGTTCGCGAATGTCTCTTAAAGGCGCTTGTTTTCGGTTTGACCACGATGGCGATTTGCTGCCACAGCGGCTTCACTACGCACCGTCGCATCGGAGTTGCGGGGTCGCGCGCGGTGAGTGTCTCGACTACAAGGGCGGTCGTCCTGGCGAGTATTGCCACGTTGGCGGCTGATTATTTGATCACCTCTTTTCTTGTATGATCCGTCCGCCGCTTCCACCCATTCTGGAGGTCAACGGCATCCGGAAGCATTTCGGCGAGCACCTGGTATTGGCCTCCGTAAGCCTGCTGGTGCGTCGTGGCAGCATCATCTCTATCTTCGGACGGAGCGGGACGGGAAAATCAGTTTTTCTGAAATGCGTTGCCGGCCTGCTGACGCCCGACGCGGGCGAGGTTCGCTTTGAAAATGGATCGTTGGATGGGTTTGGGCAGCGCTGCAGCTACTTGTTTCAAGCCAACGCCCTGTTCGACTCGCTGACTGCGCTCGAAAACGTCGCGCTACCCTTGGAACAAACAAGCCGGTTAAGCAGGCGCGAGATCGCGCAAGCCGCCCGCGACGCGCTAAAAAACCTCGGATTGGACAAATTTGAGGATCATTTCCCTGGACAGATGTCTGGTGGAATGCAAAAACGCCTCGCTCTTGCTCGGGCGCTGGTCATGCATCCCAAACTGGTGCTTTTCGATGAACCGACAGCTGGCCTCGATCCGCCCGCCCGGAATGCGGTTTTCGGAATGATCGTCCAATACAAGCAGGAATTTGACTTCACAGCGGTCGTAGTGACGCACGATGTTCCCGAAGCGCTTTCGGTCAGTGATCGCGTCGCCTTGCTCGAAGATGGCCGGATCTGTTTTGAGGGAACGCCGGTCGAGTTCGTCGCCTCGGACGATTGCATTGTGCGAAGCTTTTGCGAAAATACTCGCGCGGTTCGGACCGGCCTCGACAAATAGCCCGTTCCTAAGCATGAAGCAATCCAACATCGAGCTGTCGGTCGGCGCGTTCGTTCTCCTCGGCATCATCGCCATTGTCTGGTTCGCGATTCAGGCCGGCGCGGGCGTGGCCATCGGTGGCTCCACCTACGAAGTGAACGCAAGATTCACGAACATCGGCGGACTCAAGCCCGGAAGCCAGGTTTTCATTGCGGGCGTGCCGGTCGGACGCGTGGAAAAGATCGACCTCGATTCCCAATACGCCGCCATCGTTCGCATAAACGTAAAGGAAGAAGTGCATTTGCCCACTGATACGATAGCGTCGATCAAAACCAGCGGGCTGATCGGCGACAAATTCATCGCGTTGGCCCCAGGCGCCGACAGCAGAAACCTGCCACCCGGCGGTATGATCACCGATACCGAATCTGCCATGGATCTGGAATCGCTCATCAGGCGTTTTGCCTTCGGCAGCGTCTCGCCATCACCTGCACCTTCTCCAACAGAGCCCAAATGAAGTCATGCGCCTCGACTTGTTGCGATTCACCCTGAAAACCGCTCTCGTGCTGCTCGTCCTTGGTGCCGGGCGTCTCTCCGAGGCCGCGTCCGTTGACGATGCGGCGGCGATGCTCCGCAGTTCCGTTGACGAAGTTCTCTCGATCGCTTACTCCGGCCGTGGAAATGAAACCCTGCCTGCGCGAGTGCGACCGGCGCTGGAAAAATGCTTTGCTTTTGACATCGTCACCCGCCAGGCCATGGGTCCGGGCTGGCGCCAATTTTCAGCAACGGATCAAAAACATGTTATTGATCTTTTCAGCGAACTGATGATCCGGACCTACTCCGCCCGCGTTGTCGGTACGCAGCGACCAAAAATTGTCTTTGGTTTGCCTACAGCACTTGGGTCTGACCGTTGCGAAATTCTCACCCGCGTCACGACCTCCTCCAGCAACGAGCCTATTGCAGTGGTCTATCGCATGCTAAAACTTCCGGCCGGCTGGCGCATCTATGACGTCCTTATCGAAGGTGTCAGTTTCGTCGCCAACTACCGCGCGCAATTTGACGAACTCATTCAAAAAGGCGGCGCTCTCGCCGTCATCCGAAGCCTCGAAGCAAAACTCGCCGCACCCACGGCTTCCCACTCGTGAACCATTCGACCGTCAGCATCCTCGCACTCCTGCTTTGCCTGTCGGGCTGCGCAGTTTCAGAAAAGCGTTCCGCGGCCAAATCCGTTGCCGCCGATCCTGTGGCTGTGGACGACGATTTTACAAATGTCCCGGTGCAGAGAGTTAACGATCCCTTCGAGCGTTTCAACCGGACCATGTTCCGTTTCAACGATGAGCTCACCACCTACGCGTTGCGCCCGTTCGCACACGGATACGCCTTAATCGTGCCTCGCCCCGTTCGCACGGGCGTCTCGAACTTCTTCGATAATTTGCAATATCCGGTGCGTTTCATTAATTCTGTTCTGCAGGGCAAAATCACCCGCTCTGCTCAAGAAACCGGCAAGTTCGTCATCAACAGCACTGCCGGCATCGGAGGTCTGATCCGCGTTTCCGACCACGTATCAAGCCTCGCCGATGTCCCCGGCGAAGACTTTGGGCTAACTCTCGGCTTCTGGGGTGTTTCCCCCGGTCCCTTCCTTGTCATCCCCGCGCTTGGGCCCTCCGATTGCCGTGATCTGGTCGGGTTCGCAGGCGACCTCGCCATGCAACCCCTCAACTGGCACACCTTTGGTGTCCTTAACTACGCGCACAGCAATACTATCGGCATCGCTCTATCTGGGACACGCTATGCCAACGGGCTTCCCAAAGCCGTCGAATCCTACGACCAGTTGAAATCCGAAGCCGTCGATCCATACATCGCCATACGCGACGCTTACCTGAGCTACCGCGCCGCCCAGATGAAAAAATAAACGTGGAATGGGGCTAGCCTGCATCGCTCCTAGCGCGGCGGAGCTGCAAGCAAAGGTGATCCGTGAGAAGTGTTCTCGCATCACGTTTCCGCTCGGGCGATAGCGAGTTCTTCTTGCGGCACTCTCATCCCTAGGGCTTCCGCCGCTCAAGTTCTTTATGCCTTGCATCGTGAGGAAGTGCCATTTCACCCAGAAGCGCTTGCGATCGGCATTAATCAGGCTGTAGGTATGGCTCGAAAACCCGTGCATATGACGGTAGCCGTCCGGGGTTCCGCGATCCGAAAAGAGAGTTGTGACCTGGTGCAGCGATTCCGGCGAGAGCGACCAGAAGTCCCACATCACGGTGGGTGACCGAAGGTTGGTGCCCGGTACACGCTTTTGCGAATGGATGAAGTCTCCGAACTTCAAAGCGTCGCGAACGAAGAAGACCGGCGTGTTGTTGCCGACCATGTCCCAGTTCCCCTCTTCCGTATAGAACTTCAAGGCGAACCCCCGCGGATCGCGCGCTGTGTCGGCCGAGCCTTTTTTGGGCGGCTCTAGCCAACGCCGCGCGAATCCAACCCGGCGAAACGGCTCTCATCCTCGGGACGACCGGCGCCGTCGGGAGTGCCGCAGCCCGTATCGCCCACCAGTTCGGTGCTCGCGTGATCGGCACCACCAGAAAGGCTTCGGACATCCCCGCAACCGGCTTCCTCCCGGTCGACGAGTGGATCGACCTTGGGACTACTGACCTCGCGATCGGAGTGCGAGCCGTGACGAACGGACGCGGTGCGGAAGTGGTCTTCGATGTGGTCGGTGGCGCGATGTTTGAGAAATGCCTCGCCGCCGTCGCCTGGCGCGGACGCCAGGTGGCCATCAGTTCAAGCCCTGAACCCCGAGTGAGTTTCAATCTCGTGGACTTCTACCATAACGAATCGCGGCTGCTCGGGGTGGATTCGCTCAAGCTCAGCTTCGAGGAAACCGCCGAAATTCTTCGCCAACTCACTCCCGGGATCGAGTCTGGCATCCTTGCGCCGCCGCGCGTGGAAACCTTTTCGCTGGAAGAAGGGCCTCGGCTTTATCGAGACATCGGTGAGTCCAAAATCAAAACCAAACCCATCCTAATTCCATGAGGTTTGTTGAGCCACGTGTAAGGGTCTCGTTTTGTTAATTCCGGGCAAGCTTCGCGTCAAAAGTCGCAGCGGGAAGGTCAAACCGTCATTAGATTTTTCTCCGGAGAAGTGCGACGACTAACCGCGGCCTCATCGGAAGGGACGAATCACGATCAAATATGCTATTTCACTTTAGCTATTACTGGAACAAACATCCCTCACTGCCGGCGACGGCGCACGAACTCGCGGTTGAGCCAGGTCGGTACCACCTGTCTCGGGTCAAATTCCCAAAAACCACCGACGCCCAGCCGCACCTGAGCGTGTCGGCGCTTGTCTTGCGAAGCTTCCGCCTTGGGCTTGACGCCGTGCGGGCCAATCTCGTGCCGGCCCTTTGCGTGCAGGCGCTGATGATGGGCTTGGTCCTCGCTTATTTTTACCTGCCGGCGGCGCACCCCTTTTTCAACGTTCTGACTGATTGGAACGTGCGCGGCGGCCTACCCTTCAGTTTCCTCGCGATGGGCGTCACTGTGGGTGGATTGACGGAGGCGTTCACTGTTTATCTTCACAAGGGTGGCCGCTGGACCCGGGAAGATCTCAGCAACATGGCCTTCAATTTCCTGGTCTTCGGCTTGCTCGGGGTGATGAACAGCTTGTTTTACCAACTGCAAGCCCGCTGGTTTGGGGCGGGGAGGTCGTTCGAAACCTTGGCGTTAAAAACGTTCGTGGATCAATTTATCTATACGCCCTTTCTAAACAACCCGTGCCAGACGCTCGCGTTCCTTTGGAAGGGCGAAGGCTTCTCGTTCCGAAGCACGATCGCAAAGCTATCCGGTTTCAAGCAATTTTACGTTATCACCGTCCTGCCCGTTTTGGTATCCAACTGGTGCTTTTGGATTCCGATGTCTGTCTTGATCTATTGCTTCCCGACCACGCTTCAGTTGCCCCTCGGCATTTTGGCCGTATCGATCTGGAGCATGTTGCTAGCCGCGCTCGTCAAGCCCGCCAATTCCGGCGCGGAGCAACTTTCTGATTCGGCAACCGAAGGGGTTGCGACCTGAGGCGATAGAGGCTCACGGGGAATGCGGCTCGCCAGGAGGCTCTCCCTGCCCGTGCCGTGCAACGGAAATGTCACCGGTAGGGCGAAGCTCCTGCTGAGCCACCGCGGTTCTGAAAAAAGCGTCCCTCACGGGGAATGCGGCTCGGCAACTTGATCAAATTGCTCGATTCGCCGCTGATCGGTCAAAGCCATCCTACGGATTGGGCAACGCCAGCTGTCGGTATTCTCGACCAAGTTGGCAACACAGCGCTTCCACGACGAGCTCGTGATCTGCTCGCTGCGGCAGCCCGGACACGGTCACACATCCAACTACCCCGGCTCCGGTCACGCCCAGCGGAAAGGAGCCACCGTGCGAGGCGTAGTCCGCGGCGGACAACTCATATTTCTCGGCCAGGGTGGTTTTTGTTTGTTGCAGGCTAAGGCCGATAGCGTAGGAACTCCGATGAAACCGCGCCACCACATTCCCTTTGCGCCGAACCCACTCGGCATTGTCCGGCGTACTACCTTTCAGCGCGCTATAGAATAGCGGCTGGCCGAAGCGCCTCACTTCGATCGTCACCGGCAGCCGCCGGTCGAGCGCGAGTTCGCGTAATCGCACCCCGAGCTCCCAGGCGATATCCTCATCGAATTGTGGAAGCACCAACTCCCGCTCCTGTCTCGCTACGACTTCAAGATCTTTGCTCAGTTCCATAGTGCAGGCGTTGATTCAGGCGGGTGAGTCCTCAAAAGCTATTCCAGGGAATTCGGGAGAGTTCCACCGGCATTTACCGCGCTTCGATATTTTTCAATCTGGCTTTTATACTCTCTCTCCCCTTTCTTGTAGGCCTCGCTCGTTATCAAATGCCTCTGATACATGTCTTCCAGTCGAGCCCTTTTGCGCTCGGCCTCCCTTCGTTCGTTCTCAAGGTTTCTACGAACAGACTTTGGTAGTTGTCCCTCCACTTTTTTAGGCCCAAACTCCGGCCGTTCTCCCCTGAGCAGTTCACTATCACTCGTAAACGCCTTCGACTCCGGCTGTGGTACCGGTGCAGGAGTAGGAATCGGATTTACCGGAGGCGTGGGCGTTTGATCTACCGCCGAATGTTCCGTCGCGATCGTTCCAGGATCAGCCTGATTCGACTCCGGGAGCGGAACTATGCTCCCATTGCCTTTTTCCTCAGGCGTGATCACCTTCGTCGCGGGAGGGACAGGAACACTCACTGAGCCATTCGAACCCGACCTCTTAGGCCTGTGTGTGCTGAATGCAATTAGACAGATCACCACTGTCGCAGATAAGGCAAACAGAGTACCCGCGGTTGCAAGGAAAACTTTGGTTGAGTTCGAAGTCCAACGAAACTGATTCAGGGGGGCTTTCTCTAGTATCTTCACGGGCCGATTGCCGAGCTTGTTCATGGAGTTCGGCAAAGATACACTACAGGGTGTAGAGATCAATAGTCGCGGCACAAGATGTTGGGGTGCGGTAAAAAGGGGACAGGTCGGATAAGAAGGAAAGGTGAAAGCGATTAGGATAAAACAGGGGACGTAACCAGAAAAGGCGCACCGGCTCAGCCGAACCCTGACCAGCCTTCCGGAAAATGAAGCGTCCATCGACTACCCTGGAAACGCAGTGGTAAAAACCGGACTATCAGGCTTGAACCCGCGCGAACCGCATTCGTTGCTGGAGCGACTATAAACAACACATTAAAAATACGTAGTAGAATATGCAGCCCCCCCTCGATATTTGACCTGTCCCACTTTATATCGCTCCGACTCTGTTCTGAAAAAGCTCTGTTAACGATCTGGAATCGATTCATTATCCTAAGAAAGCGGCTTTAAGAAAATGGAACAAGATTTCTCTCACCTCGAGTCTATTTAGCTTCCGGCCCTGAACATCGAAACCGGGTTTCGAATTATGCTGCTCCTTGATGTGACTACGACGCCAATGTGGTCGCTGCGTTGGAGCGCCATACCGAAAACTAACCGTAACTTTACTGGAAAAGTATAGGATATGCGGATAGAGTCGGGCGAGATTCAATCGCTCATTCCGGAAGAAACGCGTATTTGCTTTGAGTGCAACCACGCGCTCAATAGAAAAGTGAATAATCGCGAAGCAGCCTTCAGGCACAGAACACGTGAAGGTTTAGTGTTCTAAAAATATGGCTATGAAATTTTTTGGATGGGTGAATGTGATGACGCTAGTCAATCGATGGCCGATCTGCGGCGTTCTTCTAAGTCTCCTTCTTATAGGCAATCTGCACGCAACCGAATGGCAGGAAGTCAGCAGGAATATCAATCTGGCGATTTATATCCGTCATCGATCCGACTCGCCGATCGAGGAGGTGCGCGGAATTGGTGAGTTCAATGCGCCGATTTCGGTCCTTCAAGGAGTTTTGGCTGACGTCGCAAAATATTCGCAATTCATGCCCTACACGAAAGAATCACGCGTGCTGCCGCAGGACGCTCAGCTCTGCTACATGGTACTGAGGCCGCCGCTGGTTGGATCGCTTGACTATACGATTCGAGTTCATGAAGAGTTGGTAAAGGGCCCTGATGGGGGCACCATTTATCATTCGCGCTGGGAACTAGCCAATTTCGAAGGACCTCCACCGCGGCTCGGTGTCACTCGAGTGACCATCAACGAGGGATCGTGGCTGCTTGAGCCGATTGGAAATCAGACAAAAGCCACATACACGCTCTACACCGACGGAGGCGGAATTTCTCCACTAGTTTTGAATTTTGCCAATAAGCGGAGCGTTTCGCGCCTCTTTGACGCGCTTCATGCACGCGTGCACGACGGGAAGTAAGCCCCCAAATCGCAAGCTTATGCTTTGACGTTCGGGTCCCAGATATGGGCTTCTATGTACGAGCCCACCCACATGTCATGACGCTTCGCATCGGCTATACGCACGGCGAAATCATGAATCCTCGTTGCCTCCGGCAATTCAGCGTATGTGAAAAGCAAATCATGGAAGCACTGATAGGAGTATGGAAAGTGAGGGCGGAACAACCCCTTGCTCAGCCGGAATCTTCCTTGATGTCCGGCCAGGGGACGCCGCCCACCGCGCCGTGGCTGCCAACGAACGATTTGGTGTCGTAGCTTCCCGACCCCGCGAGATAACGGCCAGTATTATAGAAATAGAATCTCGATTTGACCGGATCTCGGATCCAAAAGGGAAGATTTCGCGCGCGCAATCACATTCAACGGAGTCCCGGCGCCGGCAAACTCGACCAGACCATCGATTCTGAATCCCTGGCGTGCGTAATGATGGTGTTCGTTATGGGGTTGATGCACATGGAGACCCTCCTGCCGCAACTCGTTGGCGACGCCAACATGGCATGACTTCGTTCAAGACCGAGCGGCGGCGCTTATGGGGATGCCTGACTCGGGGCAGCAAGCTTTGAGACCGAGCGAGGATTTTCCCGACTTCGTTTAGGAACGTCATTAACAGATCGAAGTCACGTTCGCTCAAGCGGCTGCGGCTTGTTCCAGCGCGGTTCGGCGCTCCGATGCCGCTTTGGCGTTCAAGGTGCGGACCCGGGTTAGGACGTCTGCCGGTGCACGATCGGGTGTGCCAGCATCGAACGGCGGGGCAGGAGCATATTCCAAAGCGAGTTGGACAGATTGTGCGATCGTGGGATCCGTGATCTCGGCAGTAAGGGTCAGGGCGAAATCGATACCGGCAGTAACGCCGCCGCCAGTGATGATATTTCCGTCTCGGACGACGCGCCCGGAGTCAGGGATTGCACCGAAGAGCGGGAGAAATTCGCGCCAAGCCCAATGACAGGCAGCGCGTTTTCCTTCAAGCAGACCGGCTGCGCCGAGGATCAGGGAGCCGGTACAGACCGACGTAATGTAGCGGGCGCCCTCAGCCAAAGAGCGAATCGCAGACAGGTATCGGCTGTTCTGGATGGCCTCAATACAACCGAGACCGCCAGGTACACACAGCACATCGCAATGGTCGATTTGTTCCAACGGGACAAGGTCGGAGAAGATGAGCCCGTCGGCGTTGACCGGTTTGCCTTCTATAGACGCTACGATCGGCTTCACACCGGGCAACCGCGCGAAGAACTGATGTGGCCCTGTGAAATCGAGATGTGTGACACCGGGGTAGATCGGGAACAGGATCAAAAGCGGTTGTGATTCGGTTTGGAGGTTTGACATAGCGGAAATAGATTCGAGGATAATTCGTCCGAAAGGACATATATCCCTCGTTTTAGGTCATGACACGCGACATTGGTTTTTTAGTGTTTCCCGACTTTCAGACCCTTGATCTAACCGGGCCGTTGGCGGTTTTCGAGATATCGGTGCGCACCGTAACGCCAAAACCGTATCGGTTCCATGTCGTGTCGGAGTTGGGTGGAGCGGTGAAAAGCTCGTCGGGATTGGCGGTTATGACCGAAGCGATTTGTTCCCGGCGGTTTGATACGCTCATCGTTGCCGGTGGCTTAGGAGCGTTCGAGGCAGCGAGGTCCCCTGTACTGAAAGTGTTCATACAGAAAGCGGCGCAGTGTTCCAGACGGGTGACCAGCGTTTGTTCGGGCGCCTTTATGCTGGCGGCAGCCGGGTTACTGAACGGCCGGCGTGCGACCACTCACTGGCGGGCGGCGGCACTGTTACAAAGGGAGTATCCGGAGGTCCGGGTCGAAAGTGATCGGATCTTTGTGAGGGAAGGGTCGATCTGGACGTCAGCGGGTGTCACCGCGGGGATCGATCTGGCGTTAGCGTTGATCGAAGAAGACCTGGGTGTGGAAGCTGCGAAATCGGCTGCTCGTGAGCTGGTCGTTTATTACCGGCGGCCTGGGGGTCAATCGCAGTTTTCAGCCCTGGTCGAACTGGAATCGGCGTCCGAACGGGTGCGGCGAGCGTTGGCCTTCGTGCGGGCTCATCTGCGCGAGATGGTTTCGATTGAGCAACTGGCAAAAGCGGCCGGCTTGAGTCCGCGCCAGTTTGGAAGAGTTTTCCTGGCGGAAACAGGCCAGACTCCCGCTAAAGCGATCGAGAAGCTGCGGGCTGAAGCTGCCCGGGTCCGAATCGAGAAAAGCGACGAACCGATCGAAGCGGTCGCTCGGGCCTTTGGGTTCGCTGATCCTGAACGAATGCGGCGGGCTTTTGTTCGCACGTTCGGTCATCCACCGCAAGCGCTTAGACGAATGGCTCGGGCGGATCAAGCTAACCGTTTTCAACATTAGGTAAGCGGGACATTAGGGACGCGTCTTAACTTTGGACAATACGAAACACACTTTCTCTCCGTTGCAATGTGTCCAATGCACGGCTGAAGAGGTGATTGCTGCGTTTCCCGACATTCATTGGGTGATTGAGGAGATGGCGACTGAAAGTGAAAATTGTTTTCCGCCCGCACGGGACCGTCATTGGAGGAGAGAGGGGCTGCGGGCACGCAATGGGTTTCTCCAGCCTTCCGACCCTTGTACTGGCAGGTGTTCACCAGCTCTCGCGCTCCCCGAGCGTCAGCGCTTTAGCTTTCTGGCCTTTGTTCCGCGGTCGCTCTGCTAGCGCTTCGCTTTTCGGCTCGAAAAATATGCCTTGCATACTTTTCTAAAGCCAGCCGGAGCCCAATCCTCCGACATCTCCGGAAGCGGTATTTCCAGGCTGCGCTTACTGCCCTGGCTGCCCGCGCGGAAGAACCGCCCAGCTCAATGGCGTGGCGCCCCTGCTCGATGGTTGACCACCTACGCCCTCACTAAACGCGGAACTTAGGAAGAAACTACGAAAGAAAGGAATTTCTTGCCCCAATTTTACTGTTTCTCGGCTTCTGACTCCTCCTAGCCCAACTCCAGCCGTTTTTGAGTGCCAGCTTCCAACCCTAGTTGAAAAATACTCCCAGCCTCGGCGCGCCGTTAAAAACCAATCCAGCTCCCGAAAAAATGATTATCTTGTTAAGCCTACATATTGTATTCCGGCTCGACAGTAATTTTGGGCAAACGACCTTTGACTATTTTGGCTTTACGAAATAGACGAAATTGACGAAAGAAGCCGAAAATCAGTGGACTGAGAGACAGCCCGTAAGGATTGAGATCAGGTACGGGCGTTGGAGTCGCTTCCAGGGCAGGATCCCCGTGCGAACGAATGACGACTAGCAACCTTGCCAAAACAAAACGGAGAAGGACATGGGGAACGAAAGTGCAGGCCAGTCGAAGTATGGGCCGATCACCGAGGATGATGTCAACGCCGCCCAGACGGCGTGGTGTGATGCCCTAATAACGATGGGTCAGGTCTATAGTGAGGGCGGGGACTACAAGGCGGTTGCCGACCGGCTCATCGATGACCTTTACAACTACAAGGATGGCACGGTGTT
>JBAUZZ010000243.1:0-17914 GCA_049585495.1 Chthoniobacterales bacterium
TTTGCCTTCTCGTAGTTGTTCACTTGGGTGTTCTCCTGTGGCTAGTGTTTCTTTTTTTCAAGCGTGGATCGTGGCCGATCCACACCAGGAGAACCACCCTTTTTTCAACTAAACTCGGGACAAGGCCAATATTCAGAGCCCTACTGACTACTGACTACTGACTACTGACTACCGATTACTGATTACTTCTAACCGCGGATCCTTTGATGAAGAAACCTCTCTCCCTACAAACCAGCATTATTACTGGCGTCAGTCGCAAAAAGGGGATTGGCACGGCCATCTGTTATGCGCTGGCGGACGCAGGCGCCAACATATTTTTCACCAGTTGGCAGAGATACGATGCGGCTATTGGTCGGGGCCCAGAGCCTGACTTCCCGGAGAACTTAGCAACTGAGCTTCGACAGAAGAAGGTGGAGGCGGGTTGGATGGAGATCGATTTGGCTGAATCACACGCGGCGACGCGAATCATCGATTGTGTGGAAAAACGATTCGGCTCGGCGCATATCCTGATTAACAATGCCTGTTACTCGGTCGCTGACAGTCTCGGCACGTTGAATCGAGAATTGCTCGATCAAAGCTTCGCAATCAACGCGCGGGCCCCAATTTTGTTGAGTGTGGAGTTTGTCCGACGCTTTGCTGGTCAGGGTGCGCGTAGAATTATCTCGTTAACCAGTGGCCAGCTTCGCGGGCCGATGCATGGAGAATTGGCGTATGCGGTGACCAAAGCCTCGATCGACGCATTCACCATTTCGTTCGCCTCGGAGGTGGGCCGTTTTGGTATCACGGTCAACGCGGTAGATCCGGGCCCGACCGACACCGGGTGGATGGATGACGATCTGAAACGCTCGCTGGCTAAACGTTCGCCGTTGGGACGGACGGGAAGTCCCGCGGACGCCGCTCGATTTATTCAATTCCTCGCCAGTTCGGAAGCAGATTGGATTACCGGCCAGATTCTGCGCTCCAACGGCGGGTTCTGGTGATGCGACCGTGAGAAGAGAATGGTCTCGCGCATAGGACGTAGCGTGGCGGAGCCGCAACCAAAAGAGCGGAACTCGGATAGGCTAAGCATGTCCGGCGGCTCAGCGGGAGCTTCGCCCTACCGAGTGACGTTTCCTGCCAGGCGATGGGTAGGGCGATCCGCCAAGGCGGCGAGCCGCATGTTGGCTCCCTGACGTTGGAGGGCGCCTGGCTCAGGCGCCGCGGAGGCCCGCATCCGCCCAAGGCGGAAGCGTTGCGGGTGGGAAACTTGGCCCTACCTCATTTTGAGGCGAATTTTCGTCGGGGACGTTTCGCTTCAAGACAGAATGCAGTAGCTTGCCTCCCTATGAGCGACGTGGCAAAAGCCCAATTTCCAGGCGAACAATCGGAAGAGGGAGCGTTTGTACGACAGGACGACGCCTTCCGATCGTGGGTAACTGCGGACGGCAAATCAGAATTTCCCGCTGCGTCCGGCCGCTACCACCTGTACGTTTCGTGGGCATGCCCATGGGCGCACCGGACAATCATTGTTCGCCACCTGAAACGGCTCGAACCCGTGATCGGTATGACCGTCGTCGATCCGATTCGCGACGAGCGTGGTTGGGCCTTCCGGGACGGCCCAGGTCATTCCCGGGATCCGATCAACGGATTCAAATTTCTGAGTGAAGCTTACTATGCCACTGACCCAAAGTATGACGGACGCGTAACTGTTCCCGTGCTTTGGGATAAGCAAACCCGACAAATTGTCAGTAATTCCGACGATGATCTCATGCGGATTTTTACCGTCGCGTTCGATGCTTTCACTGAGAGCAAGCTGAATCTCTATCCGTTGCAACATCGTGCGGAGATCGACCAACTCAACGAACTGATCTACCGGACGGTAAATAACGGTGTTTATCGGGCGGGGTTTGCCACCTCACAGACTGCTTACGAGGAAGCGGTTTACCCGCTGTTCGAGACTCTGGATAAATTAGAAGAGCGACTCTCCAAGCGGCGATACTTGATCGGTGAGATCCCACTGGAGACAGACTGGCGCCTGTTCGTGACTCTTGTTCGATTTGACCCTGTTTATCACGGACATTTCAAATGCAACATTCGCAGAATCATCGACTATCCCGCTCTCTTCGCATATTTGCGCGATCTTTATCAGACTGAGGGCGTCGCCAAGACGGTGAACTTCGATCACATCAAACGGCACTATTACTTCACCCACGACGACATCAATCCGACGCGGATTGTGCCGGTTGGACCGATTCAGGATCTCAACGCTCCGCACGGGAGGGAGAGGCTACGATAAGACGAAATGGAGTATTGGAGTAGTGGAGTATTGGAGTAATGAGGAAAGGGAAAGCATACGATCCTCACGGTTTCCACCGACTAAAGGTATCCGGCACCTGACTGAATATATAAGAAGGAATGGCATTTCTTCCACTGCTCCACTACTCCATCACTCCAATTCTCCTTACCCGCGGGGTGCCGGCTCACCTGAGGTTTGACTTACCGCACGCCTCGTGAACTAACCAGTTTACCTTTTGTTATATTCTGCCAGATTCGTAAACGATGGAGGCGCAGGAAGCACTGGAACGTTTTTTTGGGTTCCGGGAATTCAGAGAACCACAGCGCGAGGTTATCGCCGAAATACTTTCCGGGCGTGACGTTTTCGTGGTCATGCCGACCGGCGGAGGCAAATCGCTTTGCTATCAACTGCCGGCGATGCTGCTGGACGGAGTCACCATCGTTGTATCCCCGTTGATTGCCTTGATGAAGGACCAGGTGGACGGCCTCCAAGGCCGAGGAATTGCTGCAACGCTAATCAACAGCACCATCCCAGGCGCCGAGCAACAACACCGGATTCAGAGGATGGTCGCAAGCGAGTATAAACTCGTCTACGTTTCGCCAGAGCGGTTCCGCAGCAGTTCGTTCTTACGATCATTGAGCTCCGTCACGATCTCCCTTTTCGCCGTAGACGAAGCGCACTGCCTCTCACAGTGGGGACATGACTTCCGGCCGGATTATTTTCGACTGGGTAAGGTGATCGACGAGCTCGGGCGACCGCAGGCAGCAGCGTTCACGGCGACGGCAACACCCGATGTCCGGGAAGATATAGTCACTCGTCTTGGCCTGGAGAATCCACGATTGTTCGTTGCCGGTTTCTCGCGCCCGAATTTGCGGTTTGTGGTCACCCCAACGGCAAATGAAACCGAAAAGTTTGCGCGCCTTCGAGATCTCACGGTTCGCCAAAAGGTTGGGATCGTCTACTGCGCGACGCGGAAGAAGGTTGAGCAGGTGAGCGAGATGTTGGCGGCCTGGGGTACGAAACTGGAGCTATACCACGGCGGAATGGATGACTCCGAGCGGGAAAGGTCTCAGAATCGGTTCGCAACCGGCGAGTGCGATGTGGTGGTGGCTACAAACGCCTTCGGCATGGGGATCGATCGCGCGGATCTCCGATTCGTTGTTCACTATGAATTGCCCGGTTCGCTCGAGGCGTACTACCAGGAGGCGGGCCGAGCTGGCAGGGATGGCGAGCCGGCCGTATGTGAGTTGCTTTTCAACTACGCCGATACGCAGGTACAGGAATTCTTTATTGAAGGGAACAATCCCTCTCTGGATTTGATCAGAAGCGTTTATGAATATTTGCGAATTCTTGCGGATGGCTCGGGTCAGGTAGTGATAACGCTTCAGGAGCTTGCGCGATGCTTGAACGCCGACAACGAAATGGCGGTTCGCTCTGCCGTCACGGTTCTCGATCGGCATGGGATTATCGACCGGTACGATATTCCCGGAAGGCGGGTCCGAGGAACTAAGGTATTGCGTCCGGACCTTGGCGCGCGGCAGCTGCCGATCGACCTGCGGGCATTGCGAGAAAAGGAGAGCCGTGATCGGGCAAAGTTGAAGGCCATGTTGGACTATGCCTACGCCCGGGCTTGCCGGCAGAAGATCATTTTGCGCTACTTTGGTGATAACGCGGCCAGCGACTGCGGAGCTTGCGATCACTGCTCGAGCAAGCGGCACACGAAGCTTCGCGAGCCGGATGCAACGGAGCACCTGCTGGTCCGGAAGGTCTTAAGCGGCATCGCCCGGATGTCCTATCGAGCGGCAGAAGGCTTCAGACCGCGATTTGGACGGACCCGGGTAATCCAAGTCCTGGTTGGCAGCAAGGCGCAGGAACTATCCGACCTCAGGCTGGATCGTTTGTCGACTTACGGAATCCTGGAGGGAGAGTCGGTGGCCTATCTGCACGAATTGTTTCGCGAGCTGGAGGACTCCGGTTTGATTTATGCCACTACTGGCCAATATCCCACCATTTGCCTGACTGCGCTCGGGGCCGAGGTCATGCAAGACAGAGCCAAATTCGAGCTGGTGTGGCCGGAACAAAAGAAGCGCGGCTCGAAACCGGCCGTGCCGAAGGCAACGGATCAGCCATTCGATCGGGCCCTCTTTGAGGAGCTCCGGAAGATTCGTGCTCGCCTGGCCCTGGAAAACGGCGGAGTACCGCACTACGTTATTTTTCCCGATGAAACGCTGAAAACGTTTGCTCGGGTCAAGCCGCGCTCCGTCGAGGACGCGCGGCGGATCCGCGGGGTCGGCGACGTCAAGGCCCAGAAATATGTCCCGAGCTTCCTGGACGCTATCGCCGAGTTTCGGTAGGGCGGGGGTTGCACCAAAGTTGTAGGGCGCCTGGGTCAGGCGCCGGGGAGATCAACGTTGTCTCGGCGCCTGAGCCAGGCGCCCTACAAAAACTCAAATGAAGTTCACGCTACCCGAATCGCGGTTACGATCCGATCAAATGACGCCAATTGTCGTCCGCTCTCTCGATATCGCTGTCCGGGTTGCTGCGAAAAGCTTTGAAGGCTTCTGGGCTAGAGCAGAGATACAGCTTTCCTTTGTGGATTGTGAACAGAGTAGGATCGCCCGGGTTCTGCTTACCCAAAGACAATCCATGGACGCAAAATCCGCCATATTGCGGTTGATACTTCGCGGGATTCTTATCGAAGTCAGCCTTGTTTGCCTCGGAAGAGAATAGATAGACAGCGCCCTGGTAAGAACTCTTAATAGCTGGACTGCCCTTTACCGGCTTATGCTGTTTGAAGTAGGCGACAGCGTCGTAACCGCCTAAGATCACCCCGTTCTTGTCCACATTTACCTTGGTTGGCCTGTCCGCAGCACTGACCGCGTGATTGTTAGCGAGGAGAACCACGGCCGCAATGCAAGCCGCAGTGAGGGAATGTAGAGTTTTTTTCATATCTGACGCCCGAGTACTGTATTTTGTTAAACCGCGTTTGTGGGGCATTTTCGGTGAGGACAATGTTAAAATTTTGTAACCTTCACCATTCCCCTCCGACTTCTTTCGAGGAGTCAAGCCAAAGTTATCCAAACCCGATGGAGTTGCATAAAAAAAATCTCTAAGGACGTGTCCTGCTATAGTGCTGAATCTTGCATTTTCGCGAGGATTTTGCCGCTGAAAAGTGGTAGGGCGAATTCGTTCCGCCTTTGGCGGAGACAAATGAGCCTCAAGGGGCTAGCAGCATTTGGGGTTTAGGCTCATCCGCCGCGGCGGATTCGCCCTACCGACATTTCTAATTATGCCGGCCCCAATCACCTCTCACTTCTCACGAATCACGTTCATTGCGGCTCAGCCGCGCTGGGAGCGATGCAGGTTAATGGAACCGCTAGCCCGCGCTGAAAGCCAGAGTTGACCAACGTGCGCGGACGAGGGAATTGATTCAACAACCCCCGATGATCGCAAAGATAGCCTTACCTCGCGTCCTCCGCATTGGCGGGGGCGCACTTCGCGAAACCGGAGCGCTTTTGAGCGACCTCGAGCTAAAGCGGCCGCTGATTGTCACCGACCGATTTTTGCTCGAACAGGGCCTGGCGAAGCAACTCTCCCGGGTTTTCGACCAGTCCGGTTTTCGCAACCCGCGAGTTTTTGCCGGTGCGGTTCCTGATCCGACTGTGGCCTCGATCGAAGCGGGCTTGAGGTTTTTGAGGGGGGCCCAGCATGATTGCGTTCTCGGGCTGGGCGGAGGTAGCTCGATCGATACCGCCAAAGCGATTGCCATGCTCGCGGTCCACGGAGGTCAAATGCGGGATTACAAGGCGCCCCATCAACAAAATGTGCCTGGTTTGCCGGTAATCGCGATCCCAACGACCGCTGGAACTGGCTCAGAGGCCACCCGCTTCACGATCGTCACTGACCAGGGAACGGGCGAGAAAATGTTGTGCATCGGGCTGGCTTATCTTCCGGTAGCAGCGGTGGTGGACTATGAGCTCACGCTTACCAAACCGATGCGGCTTACCGCAGATACCGGAGTCGATTCGTTGACTCATGCGATCGAAGCTTATGTCAGCCGATTGGCCAATCCTTTCTCGGATGGCTTTGCTTTGGCTGCGATGAAGGCCATCTGGGCCAATCTGGCTACTGTCTGCTTCGAACCGCAAAACTGCCCAGCCCGTGAGTCGATGATGCTCGCCGCAACACAAGCCGGCATCGCATTTTCCAATTCGAGCGTTGCCCTGGTGCACGGCATGAGCCGCCCGATCGGTGCGAAGTTCCACGTACCTCACGGCCTTTCCAATGCGATGCTGCTACCCGCGGTCACTCGGTTCTCGGTTCAGAGCAGCCGGGGCCGTTATGCTGATTGCGCGCGGGCTGTTGGCATCGTCCCGGCCCGGACTCCTGATTCCGAAGCGGTGCCGGCACTCGTTCAAGGACTTCGTGAATTGAACCGAAAGCTCAAAGTTCCAACCCCAAAAATGTTTGGCATCGATCCGAAGGAATGGGAGGAAAGCATTCCCGTGATGGCCCAACAGGCCTTGGCCTCGGGCTCACCCGCCAACAATCCGCGAGTACCGACTGCGGAAGAAATCGAGCAGCTGTATCGAGAGGTGTGGAACGCGTGAGGAGTGTATCGGCGTGTGGGCGCGAGAGGAATGTAACGGCGTGTGGGCGTATCGGCGTATCGGCGTAAATCAGGAATGTTGGTAGGGGCGAACTTCATGTGAGCCGTTCCGCTGGCAAAACTTCTATTATTGAATTGAAACAAACTCTTGCCAATCGGCTCGGATGAACCTCGCCATACCTTCACCACGCCGATACGCCCACCCGCCGATACATTCCTCCTGCGCCGTTAACTAAGCCGATACATTCTTCTTGCCTACGCCGATACATTCTGCTCCAGCGCTTCTTGCAGCACCTGGTCAATCGTCTCGACCGGCCGGAACTGCAGCCGATCGCGTGCTTCGGCTGGAACATCTTCCAAATCTTTTTCGTTAGCCTTGGGTATCAGCACCTCGGTGATTCCCGCCCTGAGTGCGGCTAAACTCTTCTCCTTCAATCCGCCGATTGGCAGCACGGTGCCGCGTAAAGTGATCTCGCCGGTCATGGCGATGTTGCTCCGCACCGGCCGGCCACTGAACAAGCTGGCCAGCGCTGTCACAATCGCGACCCCCGCGCTTGGACCATCCTTTGGGATCGCGCCACTCGGCACGTGAATGTGCACGTCGCTTTCGCTGAAAACCTTCGGATCAATCCCGAGGTCTGCAGCACGGCTCCGCACGAGGCTGTAGGCCGCCTGCATCGATTCGCGCATGACGTCGCCGACCTGTCCGGTCGAGAGGAGCCCTCCCTTGCCCGGATATTTCGTCGCTTCGACAAAGAGAATATCGCCCCCGGTCGGAGTATAGGCCAATCCGGTCACAACCCCTACCAGGTCCTTCTCCAAGCGCTGCTCGCGAACGCTGCGGGCCGAACTCCCCAAAATCGCGCGCACGAGGGAGGCGGAAACGTCGACCTCTCCCCGGACACCCTTGGCAATTTCCGCAGCGATGCTCCGGCAGACCGCAGCGATCCGGCGCTCCAGCTCGCGCACTCCGGCTTCATAAGTGTAGTCCTGGATGATTGTTCTGACCGCGTCCTCATCGAATCGGCATTGCTCAGGGCGCAACCCATTTTCCTCCAGCTGCCTCGGGATCAAATAATTCTGGGCGATCCGCAATTTCTCAAACTCGGTATAACCGGGGATAGGGATCATTTCCATCCGGTCTCGCAGCGGTGGCGGAATGCCTTCCACATAGTTCGCTGTACCGATAAAAATCACTTGGCTCAGATCAAAGGGCACATCGAGATACCGGTCGGTAAAAGTGTGATTCTGCCGCGGATCAAGGACTTCCAATAGGGCGCTAGCTGGATCGCCGCGGATGTCCATTCCGATCTTGTCGAGTTCATCGAGCATGAGTACCGGGTTCCGTGTACCAAGCCGCCGGATCTCCTGGATAATGCGGCCCGGCATCGCTCCGATATAAGTGCGCCGGTGTCCTCGAATTTCCGCTTCGTCGCGAATGCCGCCAAGCGAGATGCGCGAAAACTTCCGTCCCAGCGAATCCGCGATCGATTGCCCCAGACTGGTTTTGCCGACTCCGGGAGGACCGAGAAAGCAAATGATCGGGCTACGCCCGGTTGGATTCAGTTTTCGGACTGCTAAAAACTCGACAATGCGGCGCTTCACTTTCTCCAGCCCGAAGTGGTCCCGATCGAGGATTGCCTGGGCGTTGGCCAGGTCGGTGTTGTCCTCGGTCGTTTTATTCCAGGGCAGATCGGCCAGCATTTCGACATATGAGATGATGACCGAGGACTCCGGGCTCGCGCTGGGGATGTGGCTCAGCCGCTTCAACTCCTTTTCGGCAGCATCCAATACCGGCTGGGGCGCGCCGGATTCGCGGAGTTTCGTTCGAAGCTGCTCCGCTTGGGCCTCTTCATCAAGCTCCTCTTCGCCAAGCTCACGCTGGATTGCCCGAAGCTGCTCCCGCAGATAAGCGCGGCGCTGAGTATCAGAGATTCGACCTTGAACATCCTGACGCAATTTTTGCTGCAGCTCTGCGATCTCGATCTGCCGTTGGAGCAATTCCTGGACCATTCGAATCCGCTGGCGCAGGTCTGGCTCTTCAAGAATTCGTTGTTTATTCGCGGCATCGATACCCAGATTTCCGACGACGAGATCGGCGAGTTGTTCCGGGTTGTCGACGTTCGCCAGGACGGATCGAGCCTGTTCCGGGATCTCGGGTGAAAGATTTAAGAGCTTGATGGCTGATTCCTTCAGGTTGTTGAACTGCGCTTGCAATTCTGGATCCTCAGCGGTCGGCACTACCGTGACAAACGGACCGACGGAGGCGCGTAGATATGGGTCGGTTTGGAGGAATGAGTCCAGGCGGATCCGCTCTTGCGCCTGAACGATCAGCATCGCGGTGCCGTCGGCCTGGCGGATCAGCTTGAGCACCTGGGCGGCAACCCCTACGGAATATAAATCGGCCGGCTCGGGCCGCTCTTGTTCTTCATTCCGCTGAGTAACGAGTCCTATATACTTGTTGTCAGGTAACTCCTCGTCAACCAGCTTCAAGGCCGAGGGCCGGCCGATCGTAAGCGGTACGAGCATTCCCGGAAAGACAACCAGGCCGCGCACTGGAAGGATCGGGAGTACCCGGGGGGAAGTTTCGCTGTCACTGGTCTGACGCTCAACCGATTGTTGGGTCTGGTCAGGCACAGCTGTGGGCGAGCCGTCAGACGCGGCTCGCATCTGACGCGACTCGGTTCCCTTTTCCGTACGCTGAGGCTCGTTCTCAAAGTTCATGGTGCAAATTCGTTTCGCGTTCACCGTTCACCGTCCCACCGTTTTACCGTCGTACTGCCTACCTGCCTACTGCCTACCGCCTACCGCCTACCGCCTACTGCTCACCGACTACTAGTCCGTCAGGCATGGGCTCGCCGCGGAATAGAGATCCAGAGCAAGCCGTTAGACCACTCCGTTGAGGCCCGATCCAGAACGAGATCTGGTGGGAGCTCGATCTCACGTTCAAATCGTCCATAATTGATCTCCATTGCCAACACGCGCACCGACTTCCGCGAGGGCACCGGGTCATACCCCTCAGTCGCCGGTGGTTCCGGGGCGTCGCGATTGCCGCGAATCCAAAGATGCCCTGGGACCGCGGTGAATTCGACCTCTCCCGGGTCAACCCCGGCCAGCTCCACTGAAATCCGGAAATAGCATTCGCAAAGGAAGACGTTGATGGCGGGATGCCAGAGCACGTCCGGCTGGTGGAACCCGGAAAAATGGATCTTGGTAATCTGGTACGCAACCTCGCCCAATTGCCCTTCCAATTGGCGAAGCCGGATTGGCGGAATTTTGCGGCTCACGCTAAACGATCGCGATGGTGCAGCCTCAAATCAAACGAAACCAGCGAACGCCATGGAGGGCGACGCTCCGTCGTCGCCGCGTAGTCAGTAGTCAGTAGTCAGTAATCAGTAAAACGGTAAAACGGTGAACGGTGTCGACTGAGACGAGACGCTCATTCGAGAGCAACGTAGTCAGTAATCAGCAGGCGACTCGGCATGATTTGAAACCACAGCACCACTGCACATCTTTTCGGGGCAGATGAGGCTTACCATCAACCTGGATCCCGAACTCTAGGCACTCGCCAAGGCGATTGCGCGGGAACGGGACTGTTCTATAAGCGCCGCGGTGAATGAATTGCTGCGGCGGGGATTGGAGGTTAAGGGACCGAAAAGAAGATCGCGGTACCGTGGTTCTTTGGCCATTCCGGTTGTCGCCGGAAGGAAACCGATCCCTTCCCAGGACGTGGACCAGGAAGAGCTTCGGGATAACGAAGGATGACCTGGCTGCTGGACGAGAACGTTTTGGTCGCCCTGGTGATCGACTCACACCTGCATCATCAGACCGTCCACTCCTGGGTGGCGCGGCAGAGATCGTTCCGCTTTGCGACCTGCGCCATCACGCAAGGGACCCTTCTTCGCCTGTCGATGGGCACGTAGAGCATGACATCCCAATAGGAACGCAGCTTCTCTCGCAGTCGTGGGTCCCGGAGCCCACGCCCTACCTCACAGGTTACCATCCCGCACGTCGCCAGATCGCGAACTTCGGAGATAACAAGCAGTTAAATCGTAAATCGGTCCCTTCGCGAAGCCTTGCGATGTAAAAGCTGCTATCGACGAGAAGGAGACTTGCCGCCATAAGGCTTTGCCGGCTTCTCCGCGGCGGAAGCCGAAACCAAACTTGATTTGTGAGAAATGCAGTGATGGGGGTCGGCGCAATTAGGGAATGACGGTAGGGCGAATCCGCCGCGGCGGATGAGCCTAAACCGCAAATGTTGCTAGCCCCTTGAGGCTCATTTGTCTCCGCCAAAGGCGGAACGAATTCGCCGTACCACCTTTCAGCGGCAATAATCCTCGCGAAAACACAACGTTCTTATGAATAGAACTTCAAAGGACGCAGCGCAGCGGAGCCGCACCCAAGATGCGAGAAGATGCGGACTGGAACAAATAAGAGCCGAGGGATAATCCTCGGCTCTGGATAGCCCGCCAATTCTTCTGGTCCGAATTCTCTACTTACCTCCCATCCGTGCACGACAAGTAATGAAGCGAACTCGAGTCTAGTGGGTAATTCGTCCACTGGTTCCCCGGGGTTGAGCGGCTCCTTGGCCGGGAGGTTTTTTAGCCTCGTGGGTGATGAGCCCGCTCGTCCCCCGAGGCTTAGCTACGGGAGTACCTTTCCGGCCAGCGTCTGAATCCTTCCGCCCCTTGGAAGTTACTGGTTTCTTGGATTGCTTAGCCATAGAACTCAGTCCGTACAACTGCACCTCGACTGACGCAAGGGAATTGCAAAGTCGCGCGATACAACTTTCGGGTACCCTCGCCTGCTCTTAGCGAGACCCGAGCAAAGGGCGGCGTCGCTCTTCTGGCGCGGTGAGCACACGTCGCTTCCTTTTCGGTGCCAGGCTTCCGATTTCGCGCGGGCAATCGCTGCTCGTCAGGGCATCCAGGAACGAACCCTCCATCTAGGGACGCTTCTGTTTTCATAGCCGAAAGGCCGGGCCGTTCAGAGGCTTCTTGGAATCGCTCAAGACCGGCGCTATAAGAAGGTTTGGGCGACTGAGGCCGGGTGCGGACGATGAAGCATCACACGAAAGTAGTAGAGACTGCATTTGAGCTGTCCGCCAAAGTGAGGCACGTAATGTCTCCTTTTCGTCGTGCGCTGCAATGGTGCCCCCCAGTGAGCTTGCTAATGGCGGTCCTCTGCGGTTTCGGTTCATCGGCGGAGACTCGGCACGAGTTCGGGCGGCCACCGGTACGTTACTTTTCGATGCGTGATTACGGCGCCCATGATCAGAATTGGGCGGCGGTGCAGGACGATCTGGGATCTCTGTTGTTTGGGAATCGCGATTGTGTCCTTCAATACGATGGGCGTGAATGGAACCAGATTCCTGTTCCAGGCGGAGTGTATATTCGGGGTCTCGCGAAAGATTCGGCTGGTCAAATCTGGGTGGGCGGAGTCGACCGCTTAGGGCAACTCGTTACCAACGGCAGCACCTATCACTTCCGGCCTATGGATCAGCTCGTTCCACCTTCAGCCAAGCCTTTTGGCGACGTTCTCCAGATCGTTGCGCAAGGCAAAAAGGTTTATTTTTCGACGCTGAAAGAAATGCTGGTTTGGCAAAACGGTATTTTTGCGGTTTTGCCCTGGCCATCTCAGACTGGGATCTCTTGGAGACTCCTACAAAGTGGCAACCGCCTCTTCATCCATGCTCAGGGTGAACCGCTCTATGAGATCAGAGATGGGCAGCTGGTTCCGATCGTTGACTCTCCCGTGATTCGTTCCACACTAGTTCAGGATATCGTTGAACCGGAGCCTGGCGAAGTTCTGCTTCTGACTCGCGACAAAGGAATCTGGCGCCTCCAAGACCGAGAGATCGTGCAATTCAGGACCGAGGCCGATCCCGTCTTCACCCGCTGGTCGATCTACTCCGGCGTTTGCCTTCCTGGCGGGCTGATCGCAGTGGCCGTCCAAAGGAGGGGACTAGTGTTCCTGGACTCACGTGGCGAACTGAGGGACACATTCTACCCGGAAAATGGGTTGCCCGACCCCGTATTTTTATACTTGGGAACCGATCGATCGGGTGGGCTCTGGGTTTGCGGAGATAGTTCGATTTCCCGCGTCGAAGTTCCAGGCTCCGTCACCGTGTTCGACTCGCAGACGGGGCTAGGCAAAGGACGCGTGTACGACGTAGTCCGTTTTGGCGGCTCCCTGTACGCGGCCACCCAAAATGGTCTCTACCGGTTGGATTCGAGCACGGACCCAGCCGTTCCAGCAAAGTTTGAAAGGGTTGGCACCTTTGAGTCGGGGCTTTGGTCGCTTGCGAGCCATGAAAGTGGTCTCCTGACGGGTGGGTACCAAGGCGTGTTTGCTCTGCAGAACTCAGCCTTACATCAGATTTACATCTCTTCGCCGGCACTTGTAATCCAGATCACGCGTTCAACAATTCACCCAAATCGGTTCTTTCTCGGACTCAGTGATGGCATCGCTGCGATAGGTTATAAAGACGGTGCTTGGGTTGATGAAGGGAGGTTACCGGGTTTCCGGGAGGAAGTGCGGTCTCTGGTCGAAACAAAGACCGGCGGTCTCGTGTTGTCGACGCTCGAAAACGGCTTCTTCGAAGTTGGTTTAGACGATCGTTCGTCTTCGGTTTTTTCCGGAGCTACAGTTAAACCGCTCCAACAGCCACCTGGATTTTCTCTTAAGAGTGGCATTGCACGGGTTTTTCGATGGAATGATCAAATCGCTTTAGAGACTGGCCAAGGGGTCTTGGTTTACGACGAGTTAGCAGGCCGTTACAACCAACCGGTCGTACCTACGAGTCAATTGAGGGGTAGAGAAATTGAGATGGCGGGGCCAGGTACGGTGGGCGGTCCGCATCTGTGGCTCCTCTGCCATTCCGACGCGCAAGATGCCTGGCCCGATTTAGGCAACCACCTGTTCCGGATTGGTCCAGGCGGATGGAAACCGCTCCCGTTTGCGGTGAACAATTTCGTCGGTGAGTTAGAAAACCTTTACGAGGAAATGTCCGACCGTGGCCCAATCCTCTGGATCTTCGGCACCTATGGGTTAGTCCGTGTTGAGTCGCCAGACTCCTTGAACTTATCGCACGACTTCAATCTTTTCCCTCGAGAAATCGCGGCCAATGACGGCTCCTCGCTGGCAGTTCCCGGAAAGGATAAGCCCTTGAAGCTCCGCTATTCCAAGCGCGAATTTCGCGTCCGTTTCGCCACAGACCGCTTCGGCGAATCGGACGATGTCCGGTTTCAAACAAAAGTCGAGGGGTTGGACCACGCCTGGTCCTCGTTCCTCAGCGATCCGATCTGGAACTCGGGTGCGCTGAACGAGGGCAATTACACGCTTCGGGTCAGGGCCGAAGATCATGACGGAGTCGAGAGTCGGGAGTTCACTTTGCCAATCGTTATCCGGGCCCCCTGGTATCGAACACCCTGGGCCTACGGATTGTACGCATTGGCGGCAGCCGTCGTTGTCTTTTTGTTGGTCCGGTGGCGTCTGTGGCAGATGCGGTTGCGGGAGCGCAAATTACTTTCCCTGGTGGATCTGCGAACGAAAGAACTCCGGGAAAGCGAGGAGCAATTGCGTGAAGCCAAAGAGGCGGCGGAGACCGCGAATCGCGCGAAGAGCGTTTTCCTGGCGAACATGAGTCATGAGCTTCGTACGCCATTGAATAGCATTCTGGGCTACACGCAGTTGCTCATGCGGCGACAAGGGAAAGACGAAGACTTCCAGCACAAGCTGCGAACGATATTCTCCAGTGGCGAACATCTGCTGGAGATGATCAACGAAGTCCTGGATCTCTCAAAGGTTGAGTCCGGCACCGTAGCGGTGAGCCTTCATCCCGTCCACCTTCGCCGGCTTTTGGGCGCGCTGGTCGACGAATTTCAGATGCGGGCGAGTCAGAAAAACCTTCGCTTCACGGTTTCTCAGGGCGGATCGATCCCGGACTACATCGCCACGGATCCGGTGCGTTTGAAGCAGGTCCTCTATAACCTGGCCGGTAACGCCATCAAGTTTACCGAACGCGGCGGAGTTTCGTTGGATGTGCAGCAAGTCAACGATCGGATCAGATTCGAGGTACGCGACACCGGAAAAGGGATTCCGGAGAAAGATCTCGCTCATCTCTTCAAGCCGTTCTATCAGGCTTCCAACAATGATCAGACCGGACAGGGAGTAGGTTTGGGTCTTTATATCAGCCAGCGTATCGTTCAGCTCCTGGGCGGGGAACTCGGGGTCGCCAGTACGCTCGGGGAAGGCAGCACTGTCTGGTTTGATCTGCCGGCGAAGGCGGTCGTACCCAACGACCCGGAGGAAAAGACAGGCCGTATCATGGGGTATGAAGGGCAGCGCAAAAGGCTGCTTATTGTCGACGACGAGGCTTCGAATAGGACCTTCTTGAAAGAGCTCCTCCAATCGCTTGGGTTCGACGTGGCTGATGCGCCCTCGGTAGATGACGCACTCGCGCTGATTTACGACCGATCCTTCGACGCGGTAATTTCCGATATCCGGATGGCGGCCAAGGACGGGAATTCTTTCTGCCGTGAAGTGCGGGCAAGACCCGAATTGAACAACCTGGTCATGATCGCTTCCTCCGCCAGCGTCTATGAGGATGACCGCCATAACGCCATCTCTTCGGGCTTCGACGATTTCCTGCCTAAGCCCGTAAAGGAAATAGAGCTTTTCCGCGTTCTGGAAAAGCAGCTTGAGATTCATTGGGTGCGGATCGCGCAACCTCGGGAATCCGCGCCCGGCGTGTACTTCGCGACCGTTGAAGACGCGATCAAGGAACCGCTAAGCGAACCGATACCGCCCGGAGAAAAGGTCGAGCAACTCTTAGCTTATGCGAGGCGTGGTGATGTGATGGCTCTTCGGGCGGAGATCGAGAAAATAACCGATACACGATACCAGATTTTTCGGCAGCGCTTGAGTGTGCTGGCAGGCGGGTTTCGAATGAGCGAGATCGAACGAGTTCTGCAAGGAGCAAATGGACAGCCTGTTCAAACGGAGAAGAAATGAAAACTGTAATGGTTGTAGACGATTTGCCGGCAAACCTTGATGTGCTGCTCGGTTACTTGAACGGAGCAGGCTACCGGGTGTTGGTAGCCGAGAACGGTAAGCGCTGCATCGAGCAGCTTGGGCGTGAGCTTCCGGATATCATACTCCTGGACCTGATGATGCCGGGGATCGACGGCAACGAGACCTGCCGGCAGATCAAGGCGCGCGAGGAATGGAAGCGGATTCCCATTATCGTGATTACCGCAGCCGACGAACTGACAAAGAAGCTGGAAGCATTCGCAGCCGGGGCGGTCGACTTTTTGACGAAGCCAATCCAGCCGGAGGAGGTCCAGGCTCGAGTTCAAACCCATCTCAAAATTCGTGAACTGCAGGCTGCGCTGGAGAAGAAGAATCAGGAATTGGCGGAAGAAATTGAACTGCGTCTGGACGCAGAGAAGCAGTTGGAAACCTCCCTGGAACAGGCGCTGCTGGTCGCGAATCATCAGGGCGAGATTCTTTTCGCGACGCGCCAGGCACGCATCCTTCTAAATACCTTTTTTGCCAAGGCCCCGGCGCAGGGAGTTCCTCCAGAGGTAGCCGCCTGGATGGTAGGACCAGAGCATCTGAGGCCGCTCCTTATCACTCATCCGAAGAAAGGCGAAATCGAGATCGACCAATTTGCTCTGCCGAGCGCGCGCAATGTGTCTTTGCTGCGGATCGAGCAACGCAACGGCGACCGCGGACCAAGGGCGTTACTATCGCTTGGGCTTACTGCGCGTGAAGCCGAGGTCCTTTATTGGATTACGGAGGGCAAGACAAACCCCGAGATCGCGATCATCCTCGATGCTTCGCTTAATACGGTAAAAAAACACGCGAATAACCTGTTCGCGAAACTCGGTGTAGAAACCCGTACCGGAGCGGCTCGCATGGCGTTGAGTGTTTTGTCGCCGGCTTAAGAGTGGAACGGGCGTCCCGCCCGTCTTAGTCGTTTGGAGGGCGGCGCTCCGTCGCCGCCGAATTTCGGAATTGGGTTAAAATAACGCAACCTGCAATTGTTTGTATTATCGAGTCTTTCCCGGGGGCCGTCCGGCAGTGGGCGGACAAAGTCGGGAGATGCCCCCTATCATCTGCCGTATAGGGTAGTTTTCTTCTACTCCGAAAGGGTAATTTTCGAGGAGTCGCTTTTATCATATAGATGTCTTCATGCAACGGCGACCTGGGAAACAGGACGAGGATGGGAGATGGTCGGCGTTGCATTTGGTTCCGAGCTCGGTGCAGAGGGAACACTATTGGGGGAACAATTACAGCCGTAGCTCGGAATCAAATGCAGCGCCGCAAACCTCGGCGGAACCAGCAATGAGAAGGCTTTTGAACAAGTTTGCCTCGGACGGTTGGCTGCACCATCATTTGCGGGTGGAGGTCTTACACGGACCGGGCTTCTCCTGCCTGGCCGCGTGGGTCGGAAGCGCCCTATTTGTCGCAGCGCTGCAAGTTATGTTTTTTGGGAAGCTCGATGAGGGCGCCTTTTGTTTCCTCGCCGTAGCGGGTTTATGTGGAGCCGCGGCGATCTTCGCGGACGTCTGGGAATGTACCCGGTCGCATTATCTGACATTGCTTCAGCGGGTGGCGAGGCGTTGCGTGCAGCGAATGGACCGGTTACGGGTCGAGTCCGAAAAGATCGTCGAATTTGTGCACTGGCTTTCCACGGATCCGGAGGTAAAGCAGCAATTCAAGGCCAGGCCATGTCCGTCCATTCGGCTGGTGGTTCAGACGCTGGATCGGTTGAATTCAACGGCCGAGCACTACGGCTGCGTCGGGAAGTACGTGTTCAAGGCGAACGAGGAACCGATCGTGCGTTCCGCCCAGATGCTTCGGTCGATGCCTGCAACCCTTGCCGATCTACTCTCTGGGCAGCTATTCGCCTGGCTGGAAGAAGTCCCGCGGTATGATCCCGAAGGTTGGTCGCTGGCGGTTGACGGCAAGTTGATCCGAATCCCGTTGGGGTAGAAGACAGTAGTCAGTAGTCAGTGTTCAAA
>JBAUZZ010000244.1:0-9894 GCA_049585495.1 Chthoniobacterales bacterium
GGGTATTGCGATCGACTTCTACAAAGCGTTCCGCCATCCCGAGCTTCTAACACAAACAACCTCCCAATAAAAAGTTCTTTCTAAATCCGACACACACCCAGGGTGGAGCGTAGCGGAACCCTGGGTACCCGTATCAAAAACGCGCGCGTAGTTCTGAAGGAGCGGAAGAATCGCTCGAACCGCAGAGGTCATAGAAATTCGTTCGGCGTTTCGAGGGTGACAACGATAGTCCGCGACGTGGCTACGCTCTCTTACGCTCCTTCAGAGCGATGCATATTTTTTTTTGATACCCAGGGTTCCGCTACGCTCCACCCTGGGCTGAGTTCTCTTACGCCTTCGGCGTGCGACTTTACTTGGCGTGGTCCGCGCAGCCACGTTGCTGAAAATATTCTCGCCTATTGTCTTGCTGGAGGGCGTGCTCGAGGCAACTGGTAACTAACCCCCTAATTCGAAACCATGAAATCTGAGTCAACACTAAACTTGCCAAACGGCGTCCAGGTCAACGGTCCCACCAGGGACGAGTTTCGTGACATTCTTACCCCTGAAGCACTTGCTCTTGTCGCGAAGTTGCAACGCACGTTCGGAGCTCGGCGCGAGGAGTTGCTGCGACGGCGGGCAGAGCGACAATCGGCGTTCGATGCTGGAAAGATGCCCGACTTTCTACCCGAGACGGCTCACGTTCGGGAAGGGAGCTGGACGGTTGCGCCGTTGCCGGCCGACCTGCAGGATCGGCGAACCGAGATCACCGGTCCTACAGATCGCAAGATGGTCATCAATGCCCTCAACTCGGGCGCCCGGGTATTCATGGCCGATTTCGAGGACGCCAATTCGCCGACCTGGATCAACATGGTCGAAGGTCACATCAATCTGCGCGATGCAATCCGGCGAACCATCACCTTCACCAGCCCCGAGGGGAAAGCCTATGCCCTTAAAGACAAGGTTGCGGTCTTGATGGTGCGTCCGCGTGGCTGGCATTTACTGGAGAGGCATGTGCTGGTGGATGGCAAGCCCATCGCGAGCGGCCTGTTCGATTTCGGGCTCTATTTCTTCCATAACGTGCGTGAGCTCCTGGCACGGGGGACCGGTCCCTACTTTTACCTGCCCAAGATGGAAAGCCATCTGGAGGCTCGGCTGTGGAACGATGTCTTTAACCTGGCTCAGGACGAGCTGAACATTCCCCGAGGCACGATCAAGGCGACCGTGCTGATCGAAACCATTCCTGCCGCTTTCGAGATGGACGAAATCTTGTACGAGCTCCGTGAGCATTCGGCCGGGCTCAATTGCGGGCGCTGGGATTACATTTTCAGTTGTATCAAGAAGTTTCGGAACAAGCCCGATTTCGTCCTGGCCGATCGTGCGCTGGTAACAATGACGACACACTTCATGCATGCCTACTCTCTGCTGTGTATCAAGACATGTCACCGGCGCAATGTCCATGCCATGGGCGGAATGGCGGCCCAGATTCCCATCAAGAACGACCCCGCAGCCAACGAGGAAGCATTGGGTAAGGTACGAGCTGACAAAGAGCGGGAAGCAACCGATGGCCATGACGGCACCTG
Organism: Chthoniobacterales bacterium; assembly: GCA_049585495.1. Lineage (GTDB taxonomy): Bacteria > Verrucomicrobiota > Verrucomicrobiia > Chthoniobacterales > JAFAMB01 > JBAUZZ01. The sequence continues at coordinate 1,560 of JBAUZZ010000244.1, forward strand.
GGTCGCCCATCCTGGCTTGGTGCAGATCGCGCTGGACGCCTTTGACGCCAAGATGCCTAACGCAAACCAGATCGATCGAAAGCGGGAAGATGTTCGGGTCAAGGCTTCGGATCTGTTGGCTTTCGGGCCGTCGGAACCAATCACTGAAAAGGGGCTGCGCATTAACATCAACGTCGGAATTCAGTACCTCGAATCGTGGCTTCGCGGTTCAGGTTGTGTGCCAATCTTTAACCTGATGGAAGACGCGGCTACTTCCGAGATTTCGCGAGCCCAAGTCTGGCAGTGGATCCGCCACCCGCGAGGCAAGCTGAGCGATGGGCGGAAGGTTACGATCGAGCTGTTTCGCCAGACGATGACCGAGGAACTCGACAAGATTAAAGCTGCCGTTGGTGAAGAGTCTTACCGAAAAGGGAAATTCTCTGTGGCCGCTCAGCTATTCGACCAGATCACGACGAGTAATGATTTTGTAGAGTTTCTCACGTTACCGGGATACGAGAAGCTGGATTAGCCCAAATTCCGAAATTACCTTGGAGGGCGGCGCTCCGTCGCCGCCGAATTTCGGATTTTGGGATTAAAGGCCAGGTGCCGTGACGGGTTTGAAGTGAGGGCGCTCTGAAGGAGCGTAAGAGACGAACACCGGGCGACTTCTCTGGCTTCCGCGCTGGAGAGATTCTTCCGCTCCTTCAGAGCTGCACTACTTTTTTACAGATACCCAGGGCTCCGCTACCTCCACCCTCTGGGCTAAACTCTCACGCGCCTTCGGCGCTTGTGCGACGCGCTAGGCGGGCGCGGCTCAAATGGATTTTCGCCCTACCATTCGGCACCGCCAGTGTTAGGATTCAACGGATGAGTCGGGTCCAGCCGGAGACTAGCCCATTTCCCGAAGGTTATGGCCGGGTCTTGTTACGGGAGGAAGATCTAGACTCGCCGCTTGCTATTTGTTTGCTGGCTCGCGCCGGAATTACGCAGTCCCCTCCTCTTATTTTATTGCGTGAGACTCTGGACGCGTCCATTTACCTCGGCTGCGTCGTTGATCGGGCCGGTGACCCGAAACAATGGGTCGAGATCTGGGTCCAAGACGTGGATCGGCTGATGAATAGCTTTCGAGCGCAGCTGGAAGCCCTGACCAACGCGCTGCTGGACCGTCGCTGGATTGATCGAGCGACAATGTTCCGTTCGCTTGATCGGGCCGCCTTGATCGAGACAGGCTGGGAGTCGAATCATCCAGCGCCGGCGTTCGTTGACCCAAAGAACGGAAAGATCGTCCATCCTATCGAGCCGATCACAAAGCAGCCCTTCGTGCTTTGTCAGGATGACAACGCCCTCAGAACAGCGGGCTTGCCATCGTACTCCTCCTCGCTCCACCGCTACCTGTGGAACGGACCGACTGCCGCGAACCCGGTATTTCTTGCGGCGACGAGCGATGCCCCAACTGCGCCTGAGGTAAAATCCGTCAAAGAAGTCTTCGGTGCTCTGTTACCCTTCAATCCAGGTGGTGGATTGTTGCTCGTGCGATCGCTATGCCCCTTAACCCTGACCGAGTTCGCTGATATCCTTGCCGGCAAACCGTGGCCGGGATTTTCCAGCAGTCGAGTGTCGCTCCGCCTTGACGGGGCCTATTCGCAGCTTGGAGATCTCGAAACCTTGTTACAGCACGGCGCACATCTCTTTTCCGGGCGGATTGGAAGGGCAGGAAGGCTGCTCGAGGTGTTTCATCTGAAGTTGAACCTCGTGCTTCAGGTTCTCAGTGAAACCCGGGCTGCAATCCATTTACAACAATTGCCGTTTTTGACTCTTGGCGCCGAGAGCTTTCGCGTACGGCTCTCCGAGACCGGAACCGGATTGCCCTTCTTTTGGACAGCGCACCTGGATTTGGTTGAATCGAGCGGCGCCATTCCCCTGCCGATTGAAACGAGCGGCTCACGGTATTTTATCCCGCCGGTCCTGCCGGGCGCGTCAATTTATCGGCCCCCGACGCTCAGCATGCCAGTTGCCGGAGAAGCGACCGTACGGATCCGCGAAGTACTTCCTAAGACCGCCGATGGTATTGGCATCGAAGCGACCCTGGCAACCGATGAGCGATTAAAGATAACCGCCAGCGACTTAATCCATATTCGACTGTCCTTGCCAATCGGCCGAGTTGATCTTTACGGACGACTGAACGAGGCGCAAGCGCTTGCGAAGGGCGAATCGCGGCTCCGAACGCTCCCACAAAAGCTGCCAGACAACGTCCGCACCGCACTGGAGCAGGCGGCGGGCGCATCCATCACCAAAGCGAATTTCGAAATTCTGCCTCTGCTTTCCTCACCTTGCGACCTATATGCGACAGCGGTGCTTGCCTCGCGAATTCTACTTGTCGATGAGGAAAACACCCTGGCCATTGCGCTGGACGAAATGTTGAGCCTGGCCCGCCAACTCGCTGCGGAGTACACCACTGATACCCCCTTTCGTGACCGACTTCGGGCAATTACCCAGCGCGACCCCCGCTGGACCGAGTCGCTCGGACCGTATCGGCTGGTTCGCGACTCGAACACGCGCGAAATAGCGGCACAGATTGTGCCCCCTGAACTTTGGTGGGACACCATCGGGAATATTCTTCGCCTGTTCCCGGGAGTTGGCCCGGATAGTTACTGCCGGGACTTCGGCCATGCGCCCCCCTTAGCGCTTGACCGGATCTTTGACGAGCCGATCGCTGCGCTCGACCTGCTTCAGCTGCGCTCTCGAAGTCTGCTAGTTACTGATTGGAATCGGAACGCAGAAGTTCAGGACGCAATCGAAGCAATCCTGAGCCTGCATCGCTCCCAAAATCTCTAAGGATTTGTGAGCGATGCAGGCTAGTTAGGGCAAGGCAGCCCAGACTTCGACGACTCGATTCTTGGCCAGGTTGTGTGGGTCGAGAAGGTCGGTCCCGCCCATCGGTACAACGTGCATGACATTTTGCACCCCGCACTTATCGCGTAAAGCTTCCATCACAGCCTGTGCGCGACCAAACGACAGGTTTTGATTAGCCACGTCAGCGCCTTGCTTATCAGCAAAACCCAGGATGACCAGAACAAGCGTGGGATCGTCCAGCAGCTTCCTGATCTGGGGCTGTTGCACAGCGTTCTGGATAAAGGTCAGGTCCTGTGCTGCCAGAGTCGTGAGCCTGGTTTCGAACGGGACAGTGAAAAGTCGACCCAACCCGTGCGCCCGTTCGACCGCACTATAGAGCTTGTCCTTGTTAGCCTGGGTCACATTTGGCATCTGATCGATTCGCTTCAGGACTGCGCGCTTAACCTCGTCAATCTCAGGCGTGTTCGTGTCCAAATTAATCGTAGTCCCCGCGATTTCCGCGGTCGGCGCCGCGGTAGCAGCCGGCGCTGCCGTGGGCAGCGGCGTACTTTCCGGGGTTGGCACCGGCGTGCTGGTTGGAATCGGAGTTGGTGTAGGCGTCAGCTCTACTATAACGGTGCGCCGTTTCGGCGCACTCGTTAGCGTCCAGAGAATAGCGCCAACGGCGAGCAACAAGACCGCTGCCACACCGATCGCTACGATGAGGGTAACGGATGTTCCCTTCTTCGGTCCGATACTTTCAAGAGGAGAGCCACACTCCGGGCAGCGGAATTCCTTCGTGACAACGTTAATTTTCTCGTTTCGATAAGCTAGTTTGCACCCCGAATAGTTCGTGCACTTGCCGATGCGTTGCGCCATAAGAGTGAAGCTAGATCATATAGCGCCGCGTAGGAGGCGGGGTCAATCGTCGAGGCAAAGAAACCCATTGGATCAAGCCTGCATCGCTCATCCGCCGAGACGGATGAGCGACGCAGGCTTGATGCTGTTACCCGCGTCTGCCCGCGCCAGATGCCAGCTGCTTTGCCTGGAATAGCGCATACGCATCCTTGATACGGGTATCGTACTGGCTTTGACGGTATCCGGGACCGTTGTATTTCTTTGCGAACGTAGTCCAGTCATGATTGACGAGCGAGTCCACCAACCCGGTCGATTTAGCGAAGCCCGCGAATGCTTTCAAGTGCTTGTTCTCCGAGATGAACATGTCTTTTACAAAAGCGTCGATGCTGGACCAACCGGCTTGGTGATAACGGTGGCCCATCACCTGGAACAAGCCCCAGGACGTGGCACTCCAAGCTTCGGCCGTGCGTCGCCGTCCGGCTTGGTCGCGCAGGAGCATTGCCCCGTACAAAAGGCTCCATTCGATCGCCTGGTTCTCAGCATGGCGCTTGTCGAGGTGATACTTTCTACCCGCCTCGAGCGTGGGTTGTGAGAGGTGCGGATGAGTTTTGTCGTACAGGTGCTGGGTTAACTCCCCAAACAGATGCAACTCGTAGCGGATAGTTGGCCTATTGCTTTTTTCGTCGAAGCCGTGTTGGCCAGTTTCGACTTGAGCGACGGCCTTCACCGCCGCAACCTCCGCATTAATACTACGAGCTACGCTCAGATAATCCTCTTCGGTTAGGCTTGGGGCTTTGAGACTAGCCGGAAGCGTGTCTGTCACATCGTGGATGAAGGCTAACGGGCTTGGGCTCTTGGCGAAGTTCCAGGCTTCAATGACTTCTCCCGATCGGACACCTGGGGGTGTCGGCTCGGGAACCCGCAAGTCCCGAACGACCCGGAAAGCGTAATCGACGCGTAACATATTCACGGCTAGGGGAATGTTCAGGTGATGCACCCATAAGTCGTCTCGATCTAGCACGTCGAGAGCGGCAACGCCGCGGAGCATCTCCCACATGTCGAGCCGATTGAGGTTGGCGAAGGCTCCATACCAGTTCTTTGCCAGAACTGCTCGGATAAATTGTTCGCAAGTTGGGCTCAAGGTGCTCTTCCCATGAAAGTTTGCCGGTTATCCGCTTTGATTCTGTTCCATCAGCATGCCCTCCCGCGCCAACGACTTCAAACCTTCGGGGACGCGCCGCTCGAGAATCGAGGCAATTTCCTCGAGGCTTTCTACGGGGACACCATTTTCGTAGATCTTGCCCCCGCCCGATTTCACGAATTCGATCAGCTCGCGGACAAGCATATTTTCGTCGCGCGTACCATCGAGGAGTATAATTAACTGGCGACTCACCGAATCCGGGAATCGAATTGAAGTATGAAGTTGATTCACAGCGGATTCCCCATTGGCGAGTTGGAATCGTGCCATCTTACTGACCGCCGGGCGCCGCCCGACGTAGCTAACGGCGCGAAACGGACTCGTGTATAGCTCGACGAACCCAGCCTGGTAAGCCTTCGTCAGCGCAATGGCAAGCGTCGCCTCATCTTCAGAGAGTGATGCGGACGCTGCACTCGCGGTGCTTCGCGCCTTCGCCAGCAACCCCTTGAAGGAAACGGACGAAGGCTGTTGGGCGATGAGGACTTTCAACGCGCCAGAGATCAATGGATGCGCAGTCACTAATTCTGCTCCTCCGGGACGCCGGAACACTGTTCCAATATTACGGTCGTTTTCTGCGTTCTCGATCGGAATCGCGCTGCACATAGCATAAAGTTCCTGGGTCCGCTCGCTGAGCAGTTCTGGGGAAAGCCTCGCTTCTTGCTGGCAGAGCAGCGTTTGCCGGAAGGCACAGCCCCGGATAAAATCTTTGTATTGTTCCCGGACGACTTCGCTTGCGCCCGCCAGTTCGCCCATCTTCTTTGCAACCTCAGGAGTGAATTTCTCCCAGTCCAATTCGTTCGGCCCGGCCTCGCCAAGAAACTTCAAGCCATGCCCTTCGGCCTGAGCGATGAATTCATAGAAGTAAAAAGGGCGGTTCACCTCGCTCAGGTCATCGTGAAAGAAAGCCTCGTCGGAGTAGTTGAGGGTACGCTCGAACTGAGCTTGGATCGCCGCCACGTAGTAGTCAGGTTTTAGCTTGGATTGGGCGAGAAACCTCAAGAGCCCGCGCGCCTGACCTACCACATCGATTGGATCGTCAAAACAGGCGGTATGAAACCGCATCATACCGCGAACGAGATCGCGCAGATGGTTTCCAGGGTAGGCATTGTAGCTAATATAGGCGACGCCGTTCGAGTTAAGCATCTCGCGGCAGATTGTTAGCACCCGTTCACGGACAGCTTGCGGAACCCAGGAATAGAGCCCGTGGGCAATGATGAAGTCGAATTCCTCAAAGTCCTTCGGGCTTGCAGCCAGCAAGTCGATCGCATGCAAGCTAATGTTCTGCAGTCCGAGCTCGGCAATAACACTATTACCCGAAGCGATAGGACGCCGCGCAAGGTCTAACCCCACGAATTTGCTGGCCGGCAAATGAAACGCCATCGCAATGAGATTGCTGCCGCTGCCGCACCCCAATTCCAGAACGCGGCAGCGGTCTACTGACTGCGGATCCAGCCCGCGCAAGAAGGCAGCAGCGGCCAGGCGAGTCGGGTGCGTCTGCGGGTAAATCGCGGCTGGATACAGGACTTTGTCGTACGCCGTCGGAGGGCTGTCAGCCGTTCGCATCAGGATTAGGGTGTGGCAGATGGACAGGGAGGAACAAGTTCAAAATGAAGTTAAGGGAAGAGTGGCTCGGGCGTCTCGCCCGTCTTTTTGTTTCGCGACACGGGCGAGACGCCCGTGCCACGCCCGTCGTCGCCGTTGTCCGGAATCCTCGGCGACGACGGAGCGTCGCCCTCCAGGCTGAAATTTATGGCACAAGCATCCCCTCGCGCATAAGGCATTCCAGGTCTTCCCGGAGTCGCTGCTCCACAATCGTTTCCAGCTCATCCGGATCCTCAACGCGCGTGCCCTTCTTGTAGACTGTGCCTCGCCCAGATTTAACGAATGTCATCATCTCCCGTGCAAGCATTTGCCGGTCGCGGGTTCCATCCAATAGCAGGACCAGGTGCCGCTGAAAGGGATCGGGAAAATCAACCGAGGTATGAAGCTGGCTGGTGGCGCAGGTGTCCTGCTGTAACTGGAATCTTGCCAGCTCGCTCACCGCCGGGCGCTCACCTAGATGATTGGCGACGTTGTGCGGGACGACGTGGAATTGAACGAACCCCATTTTGTACGCTTTGATCAGGGCATGGGCTAGAGCTGCCTCATCGGTCATCGTGAAAAAAGGCCTCATCCGGGTAGTTAACTACGCGCTCGAACTCTGTTCGAACCGCCTCCGCGTAATAGTCGGGAGTCACTTGCGATTCGGCGAGGAATTTCAAGAGCGCGCGGGCCTGACCGATTTTCTCAGCAGGTTCCTCGAAGCGTGCCGCATGGAATCGCATCATGCCCCGGACAAGATCCCGAAAATGATTGCCCGGATAAGCGTTATAACTAATGTAGGCGATCCCGTTGGGATTAAGCATTTCCCGGCAAATCGCGAGGATGCGTTCCCGAACCGCTTTTGGGACCCAGGAGTACAAGCCGTGAGCGAGGATAAAGGAAAAACTTCCAAACCGCTCTGGGCTAGCCTCCGCCAGATCGATCGAGCGGAGAGTGATATTTCGAAGCTCCAGGTCAGCAATTGAATTCTGACCAGAGGCAATCGGGCGTCGCGCCAAGTCTAGACCCACAAACTCGCTTTCAGGCGACCGGAACGCCATGCCGATAAGATTACTGCCAGCGCCGCAGCCGAGTTCCAAGACGCGACAACGCTCTATCGGCGACGGGAGCAGTCCGCGAAGAACCCCGATGGCAGCAAGTCGATTCGGATCGGTCTGCGGGTAAACGCGGGTCGGATATAAAATCTCGTCGTAAGCAGTCGGAGCGCCGGACGCCGTTCCCACGCAGGTCAGGGTGATGCGACGAGCAGTACCGGACAAGTCAAAAAACTAACTTGAGTGGCGGCCGAGTGAGGAGTGAGAGGTGAGAGGTGAGAGGTGAGAGGTGAGAGGTGAGAGGTAGTAATCACTGATCACTGATTACTAAGAGATCCAGCGCTCCCGGCTGATTCCGTACGACGGTGGGTGTGGGCATGGAGACCAATACTTTGCTATCGATATGGATTGGAGCCTCGACCTGTCGAAATAATAGGTGGTGACAGCGAGCGGTGTGGATGGGCGGAGCCAGCTCGACTCCATCCTGGAGAAGTTTAAGATATTCGCGCCATTCTTTGCGCTGGTCTGTTGTTACCCAAACTACTTCAAAAGCGCCATCGCTGGGATCAACATTCGGAATCAAGTTCAAGTTCGGACCAATTAGCCCCATGTTGGCTACTTCGAGCAAAAGGAACTTGCCGGAAAGGACGGTCTCATCCAGCACCAGTTCGCACATTGATTCCGGATAATCTTTGGCTAGGGATCGCAAGTACTTAATTGCGCCAGATAGCCTTTCTGCTGGTGTTAGACGGTTTCGCGTGTTCTTCTTTTTTTCCCGCACCCGCATCTCGCCCATGAGCTGAGCGAGCAGACCGATACCGACAGATTCGAT
>JBAUZZ010000245.1:0-2136 GCA_049585495.1 Chthoniobacterales bacterium
CGTCGCGTAATGCTCGACTCTGATCTAGCCACTCTTTACGGCGCCGAAACCAAGCGGCTTAACCGCGCTGTAAGACGCAATCCTGGCCGATTCCCGGGCGATTTCATGTTCCAACAGACTCGCGAGGAAGCTGATGCTTTGAGGTACCAAATTGGCACCTCAAAGAAGGGCCGGGGTGGCCGGAGATACCTTCCCTACGTTTTTAACCCAGGAAGGCGTCGCCATGCTCTCCAGCGTGCTCAATAGCCCGCGCGCAGTCGCCGTCAATATTGCCATAATGCGCGCCTTCATCCGGCTGCGCCAAATGGCTCTCTCTGTCGATGAACTTGCCCGTAAACTCACTGAGATGGAACGAAGGTACGACCAGCAATTTCAGGAGGTCTTCGAAGCGATCCGCGAACTGATCACCCCGCCGGAGACTCCAAACCGACAAATCGGATTTCACCCTTGAGCCAGGTCAGCTTGCTTTAGCGACATTGGCCTCAAGGCCTTCGGCATCAGCATGCTGAGCAACTGTCGCTCATTCTACCGGATCTATCCCGAAATTTGCCAATCACTGTCTCGCGAATTCGCGGCAATTCCCTCTGGCAGTGCTGCTGCCAGAGAGTCTGGGACTGGGAGCAGAAACTCGGACCAGAGGGAACGTCAGATTCTGACCTGATCAAGACAACAGCCTAGCAATCCTCAAAGCGCGACCAACATTGTTGAAGCCAACACAATCTCAAAGTAGGGGCTTTCGCGCTCCGAAAGATCATCAGTGGTGGCCAGACGGGTGCTGATCGCGCCGGACCCGATTTCGCAGTCGAGGCCGGCCTCGAACACGGCGGGTTCGTTCCGCGGGGAAGTAAATCGTGCGCTAGAGTAAAACCGGAGGATTTGATGCCGCAGAGACTCTGTCTCATAACGGGCGTGGCACTTTGCATTGCTGTGATAGGAGCCGCCAGCATCGAGACGCCCGTCCTGGTCCAGGCTGATCGCGATTCGGCGGCGCTGACGGAGCCTAGGGTCGTAGCCGAGTCGCGCTTCGTAGTGACCAATGCTCGCGCCCAGACCGACCTGGTCCAGCTCGTGGTCGACTTCGAGCCCAGTGCATGGACGTCGCTGCACACACACGGAGGTCAGGCTATCAATCTCGTACTGGAAGGGGAAATTACGTTGCGGCACGGCGGGGTGGATCGCCCGTACAAGGCTGGGCAGTCATGGACCGACAGTGCGGGTCTAGTTCACGCGGCAGGCAACATTGGATCTGGTAAAGCCCGGTTACTCACGAATTTTTTACTACCGAAGGGCGCTCCTCAAATCACAGTCGTGCAGGAATCTCAATTTGGACCGGTGGTCACCTATCAAGCAAAGTTTCCACTGCCGTCGCTTGCAACCGAGACCGAGATTGTGCAGCAAGTAATCGACCTCCCTGCGGGGTGGCGCTCGGAGCGGGCCTATCATGGATTTGTCACCGGCCTCATTATGCAGGGCGAAGTCACGCTTCGGATTGGCCCAAACCGAAAGTTATACAAGACCGGTGATGCCTGGATGGCGCAAGCTGGCAGCATCGTCACGGAAGAAAATAATGGGCCGAAGCAGGCGCGCGTCTTCATCAGTTATCTTGTGCGAAAAGGAACTACTCCGTAGTGAGCTGCCAGAAGCCAACATGTTCCGAGAAGAGGCAGAGCTGAAGATGGCAGAATTCCGAGCCGGTACAATCTCACCGAGTTGTCGAGTATTTCGTATGCGGTGCGGTGGTGTTCAGCCTGGACCCGATCCTTACCGGAGGCAGCTCTCTAACTTTCGAGTACGCCGCCAAAATGAAGAAACCGGCGATTCATATCCATAAATCTGCCACGGACTACAGTGACGAGGCTTCAATAAAGAGGTATCGAGGCTGGAACATTTTATTGCTTCAAACCGCATCGCAGTGCTGAACGTCGCGGGTCCCAGGGAATCGAACCAGCCTGGTGTGTACGCCTTCGCTCTCAAGATGCTCCGAGAGTATTGGAAGAAGCGCTAAAGGGAGTTTATCTGCAGCAACCCCTACGTTTGCTTCGTAACCCGGCGCCCTCTTATCCCAGGATCAACAGTGCTTTCGCTCGCGGCAATCCTCCCGAGAGAATCTGTGGTCAAGTGGCGTAACCCCAGCAG
>JBAUZZ010000246.1:0-2819 GCA_049585495.1 Chthoniobacterales bacterium
GGTTGACCGTCCAAGTGTTAGTCCGGAGCAGATTTCGGCGGGGAGGGCGCTGGAAAACTAACGACTTGCCAAGTCGCGAATTAACTTGCGGATGCAACAAGGATGCACGCCGAAGGCGTAAGAGAACTTAGCCCAGGGCGCCTTCGCAAGCTACGGCGCGCCCGAGGGGCGTAGAGGATGCGCAAATCACGATGTGTGGCCGCGACGAAGCCTCGTGCGTAGTCGGGGTGGAGCGCAAGCGGAACCCTGGATTCCTGTAACAAAACGGGGCGTAGCTCTGGAGCGGAAGAATCGGTTGAAACGCAGAGGTCATAGAAACTCGCTCCGCGTTTCGAGCGCAGCGGCGATCGTCTGTGCGTTAAGGGTTAGTTAGCCTGACTTGCGCGCGCGCAAGTTGGGTTAGTTTCTTACGCTCCTTCAGAGCGGTATGAATTATTAGCTCAAATCTACCCAAATTCTGAAATTCGGCGGCGACGGAGCGCCGCCCTCCAATCTTCTATAGTTCTGAATCGTGCATTTCCGCGAGGATTTTTGCCGCTGAAAGGCGGTAGGGCGAATTCGTCCCGCGAAGCGGGACAAATGAGCCTCAAGGGGCTAACAACATTTGCGGTTTAGGCTCAGCAAGCTTCGCCCTACCGTCATTCCTTAATTACGCCGACCCCCTATCACCTCATTTCTCATAAATCACGTTTGGTTGCAGCTCCGCCGCGCTGTGTGGAAGCTCCGTTGCTTTCGGCGTCGTCGCCGCTAATGCCTTAAAGAACTCTTTTTCAAAAAGACAATACGTCCCAGTAGGTAACTCTCCCGTTGCGATTGCCAACGTATCTGACACTGCCATCTTGCGATACCACAGTGATCATACAGTCCGGGTGTCCCCGACTGAGACGGTAGGCGGCTCGGTGTCGCGTCCCGGCCTCATCTGGGCGTTCTTCCACCGCCTCGATGCCCTCAATGTCGAGTGCTCGGTATACGACTTCGTCTTCGGTGGCGGGGACATGAATTTCAGCACCGAATCCAATGATGTCGCGAGCGGCAGTCAACACCAGCGCGCCATCGATGGCCATCAGGTCGGCCAGAAAATGCGCGTGTTCAAAGATCGCTTCGTCTAATTCCGCCAAGCGCTCGTCCTTAAGCTCTTGGTATTCTTTCCAGCTGACTGTTCGCAGCCCGTGCTTGGCCCCAACCTGAGATAGTGTCCGCATGACCGTGAAAAGTAAGTCACGGTAACGTTGGCTGGCCCGCGTATTCTTAATCCAGTACTTTGGCCGGATGGGACCGAGCGATTGGACAAGGCTCTTTGCTTCCGGCTTAAGAATGATCAGCATGCCACCATGTCGGGCATGTCTAACCTGACTGACTAGCCGCGTGGCGAAGTTTTGGCCAAGCACCTTTGGAAAATCCAAATCTACCGTTGCACCTATCTTGTGATCCTTAAAGCACTCGTGAACGGCCCATCTGCCGAAAGTCTCCTGAAGTTTCACCAACCAGCTCGATTGATAAATGTCAAATCCGTGACCCTCCAATCTGCCGTTTAGAAGCGTCACAATCAGCGCGTCGCCACGGGAGACGATCAGGTTTCCAGGTCCGCGGATATTGATGATGAGACGGTTCGGCGCAGCAGGACTATATAGACGCCCTCCGTCCGTTCGAGCAACCCAGCGCAGACCCGAGTTTAGGATGCCCCAAATCAAGAATCCGTTTCGCGAATCCCAGCGAATACCAAGCAACGAACGATAGAATGTCACTGAGGGACTAAGTCGCCGGATTTCTTGGGCACGCAATTTTCTTTCGTCAGTCAGTTGTAAAACATGTACCCCCATTGGCGGGCCGGCAGCGTCACTGAGTTCGCACGGGTTTATCAGGGCCAGCCGACACGTTACCGGCCGGCCTTCTTCTCGAAGCAAGCTTGCCTGAAACGCTTCGCTCAGGAGCGCCACAACCGCTGCCTCCGGAGGAAGCCCGTCCAGGGGATCGGCGGCTGCCGGCCAATACGAGATGATCTTCTTAGCCAGTTCTCTGGGATAAGTATGGCTGGAATACTCCATCGCGGTTACGACTTGGCCCTCTAGATGATCTGCGAAGGGCTTATTTTCGGAGCCTGTGTCCTTCGCTGGAAATGGTCAAGAACGATCTTAGCCCGGGGTTTCAACCCCGGGACCCGTCCCAAACAAAGCGCCGCGCCCTGTAAGGGCGCCAGGTCTGTGCGATCGATCTCAAACGTATCGCTCATCGAATTCAATGCCATGTTTTTCAGAAACGATGGGCGAACTCACCTGGGGATGAGCTCTACCAGGATCAGGGCAGAAATTGTGGCGTGTTAGAGCTCGATAATATTTCTGGGGTGCTTTAAGGCCCGATGTCGCGCCCTTTCAGGGCGCACCGCAATGGGGGAAAGGTTCCCGGGGTTGAAACCCCGGGCTAAGTCCTGTAGCCCCTTCGGGGCAAAAACCATCTGAAAAACCGAGCCCGGCGGATGGTCATACCGACAGTTGGGCGGAGCCGACTGGAGCTGGTGGCGCCGTTCGTGGAAAGCGGGTGCATTGCTGGCCTTTCGATTGAGCAGGTGGAAGTGTTCCTCGGCGAGGATCGAATCTGGGAGGAATTCCAGCGTGACTGTGACGCTCATGCGTTGGGCGCCCGATGGGCCGCCTTCGCGCGCGCGTCAGTGTTTCCGACGCTTGCCTCCGGCCTGGAGGACGGCCGAGCTGGTCCGCGTGCGGCCCTATTTTTGCCGCGGAAAGGCGGTAGGGCGAATTCGTCCCGCGAAGCCGACAAATGAGCCTCAAGGGGCTAGCAACATTTGCGGTTTAGGCTCATCC
>JBAUZZ010000247.1:0-2042 GCA_049585495.1 Chthoniobacterales bacterium
TTCTTCCATTTAGCCGCGTTCACGCCTGGAGTTTAAGTCCTTGAGGGGGCTCCTTCAATGCGCCTAGACGCCTTTGATCTCGCCACCGTCCATTCGCACCGCGCTTCCAGTCATCCATTTCGCTTGGGGCGACACAAGGAACTCCATGAGGTCTGCAATTTCTTCAGGTTGCCCGTAGCGGCTAATTCCGGTTTGGGCGGGAAACTTTTCCATAGCCTCTTCAATGGTCATGTTGTGGGCTGGTGCGTACTTTTCCATGTAGGTCTTGCGGCGGTTTGTCAGGACAGGGCCTGGGAGGACGCTGTTGACCTGTACGCCATCCTTGATGCCTCGCTCGGCGAAGGCACGAGCCATGGCAACGATTGCGGCGTTGATCGTTGCCACCGCCGCATAAGCTGATTTGGGAGCCTCGGCAGAATTGCCAGAGGTGAATACGACGGAGCCCTTCGACTCCTTCAGGGCGTCCCAAGCGTGGATCGTAATGCGACGAGCGCCATGCAGTTTCAATGCCATCCCGTCATCCCACTGGGCATCCGTCATCTCGAGCAGATCGATCTGCGGAACAGCGCCGGCGATATTGACAAGGGCATCGATTCTTCCAAATCGTTTCAGAGTCTCATCCACGAGCGTCTTGTCGGCTGCCGGTTCGCGAAGGTCGAGCGGCAAAGGCAATACCTGAACGCCAGCTTGATCAACGGACTTTGCCACTTCTTTCAGAGCATCGCCATTGCGAGCGGCAAGCACGAGAGAGGAGAAATCCTGCGCCAGTCTCAAGGCAGTCGAGCGACCGATGCCCTGGCTGGCCCCGGTGACAATCGCGACGGTATTTTTCATAGTAATAGTCCCTTTCCAAGATGAGGCGACGAGCTAAGCTAGGCGTCTTTGACGGTGTTACGGATAGCTTCGAGAAGAACGTCAACCACGACGTTCGAGGCGGTCAGCATCGGCGAATGATCAACAGCATGAACGCGCACCGTGGCTCCCATCCGCCCGGCTTGGAAAAGCTGGGTCTTCGCCGGGATCATTCGATCATTCTCGGCGACAAGAAACCACGATGGCCTATCTTTCCACAGTGGCCGAGAAGCCTTCTCTTGAATGCACTTCACGTTGATCGGTCGTTGCGTCGCGAGGAGTACGGACTTCACATCGGGAGCTGCGTCTTGGGCAAACGCATGCTCGAAGCCTTCGGGAGGCATCCAAATGAATCCGTTGCCATCGGGGCCTAACTTCGGAGCTCGGGCGTGGGGCGACTCCCGGTAAAACACGTCAGCCACGGTTTCTCCCTCGTCCGGCGCGAGGGCTGCCACATAAACTAGGAGCCTTACGCGCTCATTCTTCGTGGCGCCGATGACGGCACCGGCGTACGCGTGCCCAACGAGGACAATGTCGCCGCCAACTTTATCCAGTACTCGATCAAGCGCGCCAACATCATCACTCAGTGTCATCAGTGGAATAGGCGCGCAGACCACTTTCAATCCCTGACTTTGCAGGGGAAGGATGATTGCGTTCCAACTCGCACATTCTGCCCAAGCGCCGTGAACCGGAACGACTGTTATCTTGGCATTAAGCATATCCAGATTCCTATATAAGTTTGACTAGTCGATTTTTGAGAGTGAGCCAGCAATGTAAAAGGGTCTATACGAGAACAACCATCTTCCCGTTAGACTGGTTTGACTCCATCGCTTCATGCGCATCCCGGATATCGTCGAACCTGAAAATCTTTGCGGGTTTCGCTTTGAACACACCTGCCGCCGCCTTGTCGACGATATCCTGCATCGGAATATCCGAAACGGGAAATTCAGGAGTACCAAAGACAAAACTGCCGAAGAATGTGAAGTAGACCCCGCTTGGCATCTGAAGCAACGGATTGAAGCCGTTGACCGGATCAAGACCGCCCAGCCATCCTGCAAGACACATGCGGCCACCGCGACGCAGCATCTGCAACGAATCCATGAAGGTAGTGTTGCCCACTAGATCGAGCACGGCATCGACCTTCTTGCTATCGCGGAGAGTCTTCGACAGGTCGGGCGACTCAATCTCGC
>JBAUZZ010000248.1:0-16613 GCA_049585495.1 Chthoniobacterales bacterium
CGTTGACCCTTTGGGCCAACGTGTTCTTGAAAGTGATAAGCGGAAACTTTTCCACGTCCAGAAACGCCGGGGCTTTGATCTCGTTGTTGAGCTGCGTAAGTCCGGTCTTTAATGTGTCAGTTTTGATTTCGAGTCTAACGGTCGATTTTTGTGGAGCGTCGGGATCAAGTGACACCCTTCCAGAAACGCCTCCGCAGAAACAACCTTCGATGTTGGTGGTCCACAAAAGGCGAACCTTGAATAGCACGGAAGAATTTTCCGGATTGATCTCGTACGTTTCGGAAGCAGCTGCTGCCTGAGTTACGGCCCGCGCCAGCAATAGGATGGAAAAGATCGCCTTTTTCACGGAATTACCAATGGCAGTCTTTATTTCGTCCCGTGAGCCGGTCGGGTCCCATTGTCCGCCGATAAATAACGAGGTATTCGGCTTGGAGAGATTTGTCGTTCATGACGGGCTTCTTCCATCTAATGCACCGAGTCGTTCTGGGACGCAAGCGTGGCCGGCCGTTTAAAGCTTCGTCTTCCCCGCGCGATATTCTCCTCCAAAATCCGTTTAATTTCGGCAACGGTTTCTGGATGGGCCATCAGGTAGTGACCGGCTGGAACTATCTTCTCTGATGCGGCTCCTTCCAAATGTGAGCTATAATACTCGACCAGTCCATCCGTGCTGCCAGGTCCCTCTATCGGTCCGAGATGTCCGATGATGCTATGGAAGGGAACTTTGATCGGCAGATTAGTGAGACCGTTCAATAAGGGGTTGGGTGCAATTGAAACCAGACTCGTTGGGCCGCCGCTTGCGTTAACCCGAGCATAGTAGGGATCCAGAAGACCCGGGTATTGTGCGGCCAGTTCTTTCAGTACGCGGGTCGGGGCTTTGGAAGGCTGGATGATTCGGTTACCAATGCTGCCAACGATACCACTGGCCAATACGCTGCCTCGATGTGGGACCGAAAGAAAGATAACGCGGTCGATAGAAGGCTGATGCCGAAAAAAGAAATATCTCAGGATTAAATCTTTTACGTCCACAGGGAGTTTCAAACTGTTCAGCGGCTTGGTCGCGAACACGTTCCAAAGAGCGTCGCCTGAGTCCGAAACCAAAGTATGGGCCAGCAATCCTCCCATGCTATGTGCGACAACGACGACGTGATGCGAGGCAATCGCACTGCCGCTTGGATCGAATAAGCGCTGGGTCGCTTGTAGGTCCTCTCGAAGTTGCGCCGCGCTTTCCAGCATGGGCTGGCCCGTCGGATAAAGAAAAAACCAGGGTTGATAATGCTCGAGAACTTTGGGGTCTGAGCAAAGGTCGTTGGTCAGGTTTTGCCACGAGAGCGGAGAACCAAGCAGGCCATGAACAAACAGGATCGGAATTTTATTTGGATCGTAAGGATGGATCAGGTAGACGCCAGTTGCGAATCGTGGATCATCAGGTCTGATAAATGATGCGAAGGAGCTTACGGCCACTTTCCGGGCGTGCGAATACAATACCGCTAAGGTAGCCGTGTAATTCGCTGCGATAGGATCCGGGCCAACAGCGGATCGCACCACGACCGGGTCGAACGAATCGTAGAGTTTGAGCAAGGGTACTTGCCCTGGACGCGCTTCTTTGACGGCAGTTATTCCAAGTGTAATGCCGCTTGTCGGATAGTGTCGCTCTTCCGGGATCTGCTCGGGGTTTTTGGTGTAGACAACCAGGGGTGTACCCTTCCCAGCGATTTTATATTCGTGGCGAAGACCGATCTGATGGATTGAGTTTGCCAACAGGACTCGATCGTACTCGGCTAGATATTTGGACGATTCCACACGCAGGGACGGCGTCCAATTGACTTCTACTCGCTCTCCGTTCCAGATGGTATGCCGCCTGTCGAATTCGGGATGAATTACCGCTTTCGGCAGATAAAAAGTCTTGACAGTCTCAGCGCATCCGAAAAGCAGAGTGCAAATGAGGACACAGCTCAGGCGAAGGCTGACTGCTGCGGGACGGTTCATGCAAACACTAAGTGAAATCAAGCCTCAGTCATTGGCTCGTGTCATTTGATTTTGAATTTGGTGTGGCCGACCAAGCACTTAGCACGGACGCCGCGGCACTATCGACGAAAACCGAATAATTCAGCGAATTGGCTACTGGCCAATTCGCTGCTCAACGCCGTGATATGCTCCTGGTCGGTCCTTCTGGGAGGGGCATTATGCCGGGAACTGGATTATACCGGGTGGTGTGAGATTTTCCTTCGAAAGCTAGGCTTTAAGCCCGGCATAGTCCGGCGGGAGTAATAAGCCATTCCAAGGGCCGTGAATCTACGATATGCGCCTTGAATGACTCCGTCATTAACTTCACCTGTGAAATGCGGGGTGCGCATATGCAGCGGCCCGCTCAGTCCTCACATCGCATTGTATCGAGCGAAACTGGAGGGGTTAGGTTACACACCAGCCCTAGATCCAGAGTTCCCTTGTGAGGGGTGAGCGGATGTGACCTAGTATGAACCGCTGTGACCTGCGAAATAGCTTCTAGACAGGCTTTCCAAGCCATTCTCTGTTTTGAGGCAGCGGCTCATGGAAGGTCGCAAGAGGGCAAAGATGGACAAAAAAAGTGGCTGAGAAATGGAGGATCTTAGCCACTTTCGCGTTTCCTGTTGCATTGGGAATTGCGCACCGCGATGACAGAGCTCGACGTCGAGATCGTTTTGCAACGGGCCCGGGAATTTGACAGAGCTAAGAAAGGCTGCAAAAGCGCAGAGTACAAGATTTTCAGTCTTCTGCTCTACCAACTGAGCTACCTAGCCGTAAATCGCTTGTAATTAGGTACTTACAAATGGAATCTTCGAGAGGCAAATATTCTTGAGTAGCAATGGCGTGGCAGTTTGGAACGCACCAGAACAGCAGTCAATCGCAAGTTTGCTTCAAAAATAGGTTCATCTTCTCTCAAAGATTTGATCGGGTTTCACAGTTAGCACGGATGATTTTCTTGTCAAAACAAGGACGAAGTTGTCTTAAATTTTCGCGTGCCGAAAGCTCGAGCCGCTATCCGCGATCTACCACAGAGCGTTTCCGTGTTTGCGAACAGAAACGGCCGCGGGGACCAGTACTGGAGAGTGCAATTGGGAAAGCGTTTCCCACCGGCCATAGGTGGGCGCAGTGCACGCAATTGATCGCGATCGGCGGCGGCTTGGCTCTCTCGGTGCCGCCTCTGACCTCGGCACTCCTTGGCAGTGCAGAGAAGTCACGTTCATGGGTGGCGGCCAGCGTGCTCAATTCGTCGCGACAAACCGACAGCGTGCTCGGCGTCGCGCTGTTCGGATCGCTGATCGGCCAGGAAAACACGTGCCAGCTTGCGCCATCCAGGCATCACCGGGTTTGTATGACTTCCGGTCTGGGCCGATCCGGTACGTGACTTCGCCCTCCATAATGAGGCCGGCGGCAAATCCGTGGTAGGCACGCTCCGAGCGCCACCCCGCAGGGAGGTCGCTCACTTGCTGCACAATCTCGGTCTCCGTTGCAAGCGACGGCAGTCGAAACTTTGCTTCGTAGATGACCGCCGGGCCAAATTGAGATTCCTGCACGACCGTGATTTGAGGCGCGCCCTTCGGCAGTAGAAAATTCGTGAGCAACCGGGCTTTGCCAGATCTAGTGTTGCCTGCCGCGTGAACTTGACTGGTACTGTCGGTCCACGACTGCCCAGCCTTGTACGGACGATCCATCCCGCCACGCCGCAGCGTGATTTCCCCTTCGAGCACGAGATTGATGGCCTGACCTCCGTGTGTGTGTAGCGACGTCCATGCGCTGGGCTCGAAGTCGACCACGAGCTGCACCAGGTCGGTCTGGGCGGGAGCATTGGTCACCACGAACCGCGACTCAGCTACGACCCTGGGCTCCCTCAGCGCGGCCGAATCGCGATCAGCCTGGGCCAGGACGGCCGTGTCGATACTGGCGGCTGCCATCACAGTAACGCAAAGTACCACGCCCGTTATATGACGGCGTCTCTGCGGCATCAAGTCCTCCTAGCTTACTCTAACGCGCCATTACGCTCGCCGTACAGGAGCTCTCGAAGTTTTGACAGTTCTTCACATCCGCTGTAAACACCAGGGCTACATCCATTCGTTTACTATCAGTAACGGATCTCACCAGCCTTTTGAAGTCCGAGGCCTTTGGCGGCGACTGCGCACTCAAGGCCATGGGAGGCCACATCACCGACTTGCCTTCTTTGCTGTCAAAGCGCTGCCATCGTCTTGGCCACCTGAACCTTGTAACGTAAGCGTCTTACTAATTACACCGCGGATAATGTCGGGCACAGGTTTCTACGAGTCCGCCGGAGTACATTTATAGACTGGGGACCGGGTTCAGGACACTAACGGCAACATTGTCACTATAAAAGATGTGAACAAGGGACTTTGGCCGGGGTCGATCCTGATTACACTGCGAGACGCTAGTCCTGATTTTGCCTACCTAGAGTCTGATGCGAACATATTTGTGGAATAGCAGACTCGAGAAGCCGAGTTGAGCTGAGACAAAATGCGCTTCCCTCGAGTCTCATTGTCATGTGTCTTCAAAGGGAGTTTTGAGTTTCTATTAACGTTCGAATGAGGCAAATTTTGCCGTGAAGCTAGGAATTTTCACAGCGCTTTTCGGGGACTTGCCGCTCTCGCAGGTGGTCTCCCACGTGGCAAACCTCGGCTACGAAGCGGTCGAGTTGCCAGCCTGGGAGGGAAACCCGCACCTCGACCTGTCGGAGGTAACAGCGGGGGCGGCGGGAAAGTCCGCAAGCTTCTCTCAGACAGGGGAATCTGCCTGCTGGCAGTAAACAACGGAGCGGCCGGCCAGCTTTCTATGGGGCCCACGACTCCAGCACGGATATCTGGGCGCCGCGCATGAGTCCGGAAGAAAAGACGGCATACGCTCAGGAGCAAATCCTGAAGACGGCCCAAGCAGCCTCTGACCTGGAGGTGCCCGTTGTCACTGGTCTCATTGGCTCTCACGTGTGGGACAAATGGTATGTGTTCCCGTCTGCTAACGAAAAGCTCTACGAGGAAGGTGTTGCCGTCTTTGCGGAGCGGTGGAACCCCATCCTCGACGAGTTCAGAAAGTATGGGGTGAAATGGGCTCTGGAAGTCCACCCCACGGGGATCGCATACACTATCGAAACGGCGCAGATGGCCCTAGCTGCACTAGACAACAGATCCGAGTTGGGGTTCAACTTCGATCCTTCCCACCTCGTGTGGCAACTCATCGACCCGGTGGTCTTCATCAAGACCTTCAAGGACGATCCTGCACTGCCACGCGAAGGACGGGGAGTTGCAGGAGGACGAGGTCAGAAGGTCCGGGGTGATTCCGACGGGAGCGTGGACGAGGTCGGACCGGGGCTTCCGGTTCCGGGTGCCAGGCTGGGGCCAGGTAAATTGGCGCCGCGTCATCACTGCGCTCGTTTCGGGCGGCTACGACTACGTCTTGTCCTTTGAACATGAGGACCCAGTGATGTCCGCCGAGGACGGCGCGGAGAAAGCGATTGCATACCTGAGGCCACTCATGATCAAGAAACCGCTGAGAAAGGTGTGGTGGTAGGAGCCGTCCCGATATACCGGGCGATGTAAGGACCCGAATGCGATTCCGAGCCCACAGGGTGCGGCCGCGAAGGCGGCGCTGGTACGGCGCGCTGACGACTCCGCCACAGGCGAGGGGTCACCTTGCTTCATCAGTACTTTGCGAAGCGCTCTTCTTCTGTTTCTGCCACTCTGCGAAATCTGGATCGATCCCGCGGTAGAGATATACAAAACGGCCGCCCGGCGGCATAACACCATAAAAATAAACGGCAATCATTTCCTCGTCACGGCCAGAGAGTGCTCGGTTTTGGGCGAATCGCTAGGGAAAAGTTCCAGTCGAACCGAGCCAAGCTTTAACATGATAAATTCATTCGGCTTGCCCGCAATGAAGGTGCGCGAGCGAGGAGAACTTCTTCTGGTTCGGGGGGCGTCGAAGGGTTGGCGGCAGAGTCGTGGAAGGATGCAGCATGAGGACAAGCGCGAGTTTTTCGATCAAGGGGCTGGTGCTTGAATTCGAAAGGAGCGGGAAAAAGGCGGCGCTTGGGGAAAGGTGGCGCAAGGGCTCGGGCGAGTGGTTCGCCGTACTAACCAAACACTTCTTCCCCCTTGCCGAGCGGTACGGGCTCCGGCTGCCTGCACGACGTTTCAATATTGACGTGGTGCCCTTCGACGGAAGACCGCTCGACGGCATCCAGCACTTCCATGACATGCATGGCCAGTTCGCAGCTGGCGCGGTGTGGGCGCTCATCGCGGATGGCGGCAGCCATGTCGAGCAGGCCTATAATTCGATAGTCGGCGACGTGAGCTCCATTCTTCGTATATCGATTGGGCCTCCCAAACGGGTGCGCCGAGATGTCAAGCGGGGTCCAGTCGCCGTCGCGTTCCGTGACCAGTGGTTCACCGCCGAAGAAGTTGGGATCCGGCACCAAGATGCTGCCCTCCGAACCGTAGATTTCAAAGTGAAGGCGGCGGTGTTGCCAGACATCCCAGGAGGTTGTGATCGTCACGCTGGTGCCGCTCACGAAGGAGAGAAGGGCATGAACCGTTGTGGGAACTTCTACCTTTATGATCGAATCTTTCAGCGGACCGCTGCCGACAGTGCGTGTTGCGCTGCCCATCGTGGCTTGCCCGGCGACGCGCGCAACCGGCCCCAGCATGTTCACCAGTTGTGCGACGTAGTACGGGCCGACGTCCAGCATCGGGCCGCCGCCGCGTTTAAAGAAGAACTCGGGATTCGGGTGCCAGTGTTCCATGCCATGGGTGGCGAAAAAGGCGCTGCCGGCAATCGGCCGGCCGATCCGTCCCGCGTCGACGGCGCGCCGGCAGGCCTGGTGTGCAGCACCGAGGAAGGTGTCGGGTGAACAGCCAACACGCAAACCCTTCGCCGCGGCTGCGCGCGCCAGCGCCTGCGCTTCTGCGTGAGAGGTCGCAAGCGGTTTCTCTGAATAGACGTGTTTGCCGGCTTCGATAACCTGAAGACTCACCGCTGCATGGGCAAGCGGAACAGTCAGGTTGATGACAATCTTAATGTCCGGGGCGGCGAGGAGCCGCTCAACTGTGAGCGCCTGCACGCCGTACTCCGCCGCCCGTTCCTGCGCCGCTTCCATGCGTAGGTCGGCGACCGCCTTCACTCGGACCTGTTGCGACCGGGCTGCACCCTTCAAGTAGGAATGGCTGATGTTGCCGCAGCCGATGATGCCGATGTCGATGGATGCCATAGTATTGTTAGATATTCATTCCGCTGATGTAGGCATAGCTGTTGCGCGCGGTCCGAGCGGGATCAGCAGGCTTGTCATGCTCCACGACCATCCACCTGGCACCGGCAGAGCGGGCAGCCTGCCACAGATCGGGCCAATTTAGCACGCCGGCCCCGACATCGGCCCAGCCGTCCTGGTCCTCGTTTTGCCCCGTCAGTGCGATATCCTTCACATGTGCGGAGATGATCCGGTCCCGATAGCGTTCCATCCACTTTTTGGGATCAACGCCAGCCCTCACCAGCCAAGCGACGTCCACCTGCCAAGCAAGCGGGCTCTGCCCGGCACCCTCGAAAATCAGGTCCAGAGCGGTCTTCGAACCTTCCTTTGGCGCGAGTTCCCAGTGGTGATTGTGGTAGCCGAAAGCGATCCCGTGATCACGCATGCGCTCGGCGGTCTGACCGAGCTCGCGGCCCAGCGCGCGCCAGAACTGCGCACCGCTCTCCCGTTGTTCCGGCGGCACGGCGGGCATGAAGAGCTGGTCGAAGCCGAGCGTAGAACAAGCCCTTTCCACGGTACCCAAGCGTTCTCGCAGAGCCGCAAGGCTAACGTGGCTCGAAGATGTCTTAAGGCCCCGCGCGTCGAGATTTGCGCGCACGTTCTCGGCGTCGTCCAGGTGCGATCCCACCGTTTCGACGTAGCCGTAGCCAGCTCGCTTAACGACGTCCAACACGCGCTCGAGCGCACCTAGTGAGCGCAACGTGTAGAGCTGAATGGAGAGGATGTCGGTATTGCCCATGGCAGTTCTCGAGATGACTCGGATTCGAGGCGACCAACGACTAGACGCTGCACGACCCCAGCTAGAAGAATATTAGATCCAACAAGGAGAACATCAATGGCGCTGCATCTGGATAAGCACCAGAGTAAAAGAATTGTTCAACATTCCGTTCGAATGCCTCGCGGATTTCCGAAAACGACCAAGGCGATGCCGGAACGATCTCGAAGTTACTGGTGGTGGGTGACGAAATCGGAGTAGGTTCTTAGATCGCGGATCAGAGGATGGCTCTCGGCGGAAGATGGTTTGTTCGCATGGCTCACCCAGGATCGTGCTGGCACAATCGAGGTAACCAAGCCCTCCTGAAGGCGGGCGCGCTGCTGGCGCAAGAAATTGACCTTGCGAATCGATCGGCACGACCGACTCCGCTAGGCTGGAGACGGCAATGCCTTTGACGGCTTCGCGGTGCTCCAATTGCGAGACCACGGTCCGTATGGTCCGACAAGCCGCCTCCCAAAGGGGGCCGGGTTCGAAATCCGTCCAGTCCGATCTTGGATGAGACCGCGGAGTCGGTTCGGACTCCTGCGCAATGATGGTTCCTGTGTCATCGAGGGCGAGACATTTAAGATTGGTGGTTCCCACATCGAGTCCAAGAACCAAGTCATGGTCAAGCATAGGCATCTGATCTAGGTTACGTCCAACTCTGCATCAATCATCCCGCTGCGGCGGCGGATAGCCTATAGAAGCTGGTTTATAAGTGAAGCTGGTTTATAAGTCAGGCGGGCGCTACGATAACCTCAACATTGGCTTGACTCAGGGCTCGGCTGAGCTCCGGCGGAGGTGCGATATCGGTCACTAGAGTGTCGATTGCAGTGAGCGGGGCGATTTGCGCGAAGGCATTGAAGCCAAACTTCGAACCGTCCGCAACGACAATGCTGCGGCGGGCGCACGCAATCATTCTCGCGAGCATCGCCGCAGAGCCCTGCGCGAAGTTGATCGCTCGTAGTGGGGTAATACCGAGGGTTCAGGCATGCGATCCAGCTTACTCAAGCTCGCACGTGGTGCCTTGAAACTGCCCCCCTTGGAACCTCCCGCTATCCCAACCAACTTAATGTTGGCCGGTCAGGAATGCGACGTTCTCCGCGCTAAGCGTTGCTTTTGCAGCTTCGATGGATTCGAGGAGTCGGCGACCGTCTTCACCGATTCGGAAGCCATATCGAGCATGCCGTTTTCCAACCGCTGGAAATACCCGTTTGCCTGAGTCGTATACGGAAACGCTGCGATGTAATGACGTGCATGCCATTTGGCAAAGGAATCATCGGTATAGGCCCAGGTTTTATCCCCTTTCGAAGCATCCGCTTTGGCCAGGCTCCACTGATTCTGGATTCTGACGAAGCACTGGATACCCAGTTTTTCCGCCGCAACTCTAGCCGCTTCCGCGC
The DNA here is from genome assembly GCA_049585495.1 of Chthoniobacterales bacterium. GTDB lineage: Bacteria > Verrucomicrobiota > Verrucomicrobiia > Chthoniobacterales > JAFAMB01 > JBAUZZ01. The sequence continues at coordinate 9,440 of JBAUZZ010000248.1, forward strand.
GAGCTTGCGTCCAGTTCGACAAACCGCTGTGCCGAATCTTTCCTGCTTTTCGAAAGTCTTCGAGCATCAGGATGATATCCTCGACCGGAGTGCCGGGATCATCGCGGTGCAGCCAGAGACCTAGCTCTGGAGTTCGAGGAGGGAGAGACTGAGGCAGCCGTTAGTTCGCTTTGGGCGCAGGAGCTAAGTAGCTGTGTGCCGCCGCGCCATCGGAACCACATTCCCGGACGAAGGCTGAAGGCCCCACGAAGGACTCTAGAGCTCGAGCTCGTCAAACGCGCGCCTCACCTTTTGTTCTTCTCCAGCTTTTCGCTTTTCCTCCGACTCCTGTTTGGCCATTTCCCGCTCGACACGCTTGATGACTTGTTCTCTTTCAATCTTGTAAGCCGCATTCGTCTTATCCATGGCGTGTTTGATGTCCTGATAAAAACGCTTTAGGTTGACGGGGTCGCAGACGACTACCATCCACTTAGTTTTAAAAACCGGTTGTGCGTCTTGGTTGAGACGGATGTTCTCGGAGAAGAGTTTTCTCCAGACAGGATCAGGACTCGTGTTCAACTCAAACGGGTATTCCCCATAGCCAGCTGGTTCTGCAACAGATTTTGGGTTGCCCTTACCCCGGATCTCAACTTCTCCGGTGTCCATGTAAGGAACCGCGTGCTTTAAATTTGTGGCGATTCGCTGAAGCAGCTGGCCTTTATTGATTAAAAGCATGTCAAGGGGGTGATCCATAATGCCACGCTCTTAGACTATCGTGGCTAAAGAGACGTTCACGTCCCCTTCGCCATCGGCACGACGTTCTGGCCTGTGCGCACAGTCGCTATGGTGCAAACCGATCGTCCCACCCAGTCATCGGTTTTCAGGGTCGGCGCGTCCCCCTGTCGTGGGAACGATAAGGGCAGGGTCACGCGTTTTGCACCGTTGTCGACTAACGCCCAGACTGCCTTTCGAGCTCAGGACCTCGCTGTTGGTGAGGGCTATACTGCTCCCCGGCCCGGACACAAACAACCCGTTGGCACCGGGGCCGTTGGCGGTGATTGTCGAATTCTGGAGCCTGATTGCTCCGGGACCCGAAGGGCCTGTTAAAGCTGCCGCTCCGTCAGCCGTGTTCAGCAGATCTCCCAATCCGCCAGAAGTTGTCACATTGGCACCAGTTCCAACGATGTTGTCACCGCTCAAAGCAAATAGCCCGCCGCTCCGGAAGAATATTGTTTCCGTTCGCGGTGAGATTTCGATCTGCACACGAAGGATCGGACGGAAGACAGTTAAGCTCCGCCGGTCACTTCGCGGTCTTTGTTTTTATTTAGAAGGCCGAAATTGGTCTGGACAAAGTTGTTGCTGCCACGCCCATTATGATCAATGAAGTTATAAGCAGCCTCGGATGCCCGATATCGCAGGGAGCGCAAGGAGCGTCGCCAAGCGCCTTGAAAAGCGGTGTTATTCTCAGAATCGGTTTCAGCTCTTAATTGACACTAAACCAGTCGGTTTAGTTGTGAAAATAAAAATCCGGTATGCAGAGCGTTACCGTGTTTGCGAACAAAAGCGGCCGCGGGGACCAGTACTGGAGAGTGCAATTGGGAAAGCGTTTCACCGGTGGTAAGCGTATCACACGGGATTTTGATTCTCTCCAGGACGCCAAACGGTGGGTCTTCGGTGAAGCTCAGAAGTCCAAAGCTGAACCTGGTCTGGAATTTGACATCCGCGAACCGATCCCAGCGGGCGCAAGTGACGATGTTCTTCGCCAACTCTTGTTGGAGGTGGTGGCGCGGAAACCGGTTTGTGAGCTCTGCTGATAACGCAAGTTCTGGTCCGTGATGACAAGCGCATCAAATTGCGCCTCAGCGGCGAGAATCAAGTCGCCGTTAGAGAGCTCTGTCCATTCCATCTCGAAGGCCGTGACGACCGGAGGAACAAGGACTTGAATCAGTACCTTTTTAGATTGGTGGATGCAGGAGCCAGCGGAATTCAAAACTTGAACCTTGAAAGCAGCCGCGGCTGCTTGATGGTGGAATTACCGAACTGTAGTATAGAGCTCAACAAAAAAGGTCTATCGGGTGAGCCTCAAGGAAGAACTTGCAAAAATGAGCAGGGAAGACCGCCAGCAACTCCGGACCAGCTTTAATTCCGAAGACTTTACCGCATGTTATGCGTCGCTGAAGGGTAAGTGCTTGCAGCGTCATCCACATGAATCGAGCGAAGCCCACCACTCGCAGGTCTGCGCCGAAAGCCGGCGAGGCTCCTAAAAATATTGATGAATATCTTGCTGGTATCCCGGAACCCGGCCGCAGCACTTTGAACAAGATTCGCGCGGCGATCTGGTCCGCTGTGCCACCGGAGGCGAACGAGACCATCAGTTACCGGATTCCAGCCTTCAAGTACAAAGGAATCCTGGTTTGGTTCGCCGCGTTTTCGGACCACTGCAGCTTGTTCCCGACGGCCCCGATTATCGAAGCGTTCAAGAATGAACTTAAAAGCTATTCGACATCCAAAGGGACCATCCACTTCCCCGTGGACCGGCCACTGCCAGCCGCACTGGTCAGGAAGATAGTGAAAGCGCGGGTCGCACAGAACGAAAAGAAAAAAACTGGATAGACATGTGTTTCAGAGCCGTCCGGCCAACTCGTAGAGATCGCGGCGGTGGCCGCCATACCACCCGCTAGGCCTACGGGGATAGTTATAGCGTGATTGCAGCCGTACACGCTAAATGGTCAACGGAGGCAGACGAGAGCGGATCAGGAAAGCTGTTGGCCGGATAACCGACAGTTTGATGCAGGCGGAGAAAAGACGACTTGTTTGCAAGGGACTCTGAAGAAGCCATGTTGAATGGGTTTTTGCGGCGAGCATCGTGGAAAGGTAAGGTAGGCTTATGCCTGCGACCTCCTATCGTTACCTAGTTAACTTTCCCGGTGTCTGTCAGGGAAAAACCATTGTTGAAGGAGCCCGAATCGGGGTGCATAACGTTGTCGGTCTGATTCTCAACGGAGCGAGCGTCTCGCCGCCACGATTCAGCAGGAGATTTTCATGGCCGACCTGAACGGCACCGTCGCAGTGATCACCGGCGCAGGGCGTGGAATCGGGCGCGAGATCGCGCTTCATCAGGCGAACGGTGGCGCCAAGGTCGCCGTCCTGGCGCGAACGGCGCGCGAGATAGATGAGACGGCGTCCCTCATCACCGGTGCAGGCGGAGCAGCAATCGCCATCCCTGTGGATCTTATCGATCGCCTCGCTGTCGAGGATGCGCTCGGCCGCGTCGCGGCCGAGCTCGGCGCGATTGACTTGGTCGTCAACAATCACGGCTCCTTCCGGGCCTTCGGTCCGATATGGGAATGCGATCCTGATGTCTGGTGGCAGGACGTCGAGATCAATCTGCGTGGCACCTTCCACACCTGTCGCGTGGCCGCGCCGGCAATGCTCGCCCGCGGCAAGGGCCGCATTGTCAACCTAGTCGGCGGCGGGACCGGCAACAGCTTCCCGCATGGATCGGGCTATGCGTCCAGCAAGGCGGCGATTATGCGCTTCACCGAGTGCCTCAACGACACCACGAAAGACCGCGGCGTGCTGGCCTTCGCCGTCGATCCGGGACTGGTGCGGACGTCGATGACCGAGCTGCAGCTCTTCTCCGACGCCGGTAAGACCTATCTCCCTAACATTCAGGAGCTATTTGACGACGGAGTGAACGTTCCGCCCTCGCGCGCCGCCGCGCTGATCGCCGATATTGCCGCTGGACGCTTCGACCCGCTTGCTGGACGGTTGCTGCGCGGCGTCGACGACCGCGAACTGCTTGAGCAGGAGATGGAAGATATCGTTGCCCGAGACGCGCGCGCCCTGCGCTTCAGCGGCGTCGAGCAGGCAAAGCGAGGTATTCTCTGACCTCGTTATATTTGTGTAAGCGAGTGCCCACTGCGGTAGTGTATCTCCAAAACGGCCAGCGAAAACAGCCTCTCGCGAATGGGTCCGACCCACCGGTTTAGGTTCGCCTTGTCCGTTGAACGAAAGGCAGAGTGTTGCAAGAAGTTAGCAAAGAGGAAGTCGGAATCCACGTCCTCCTGACCCGCTCGCTTTTTGGCGACAGTATTCTGCGTGGGTTGCTTCCGCGCGTTTCGCTAGCGAAATCGACTTCTGCTCCTTTGCGGTGTTGATGGCTGCAGAGAATGAAGCGTCAATTTGAGCTTCGTTGGCGCCCATGGCCGCCAGAAAGACACCGCGGAGCCGCTCGAGAAAACGATTTGATCGTCGCGATTCGAGGCGGTGGCCACAACGGTGCGGGTCTGGCGATGTGCGATGATGGCATGGTGATCGACCTTTCCCTGATGAAAGGAGTCCGCTTTGATCCCTCCTCGGTGACCATTCGCGCCGAGCCCGGATGTACTCAAGGCGATGTCAACCATTTGGGGCAGAGCTTTGGTGTGGCCGTCCCTGCGGGCGTCGTCGGTACGACCGGGATCGCCGGGCTAACGCTGGGTGGTGGCACGGGCTATCTGACGAGGAAATACGGTCTGACAATCGACAATCTCCTGTCGGTCGACATGGTGCTGGCGGATGGAAGCTTTGTCGCCGCGAACACCGAGGAACGCCCAGATCTATTCTGGGCGGTCCGGGGCGGTGGTGGGAACTTCGGAATTGTCACCTCGTTCCTGTATCGAGCTTGCCCGGTTCGTGAGGTCGTCGGCGGGCCAATGTTTTGGGACTTGAGCGATGCTCCAGAGGTTCTCGAATGGTACGCCGATTTTATGCCGGCCGCTTCCGAGGATCTTTATGGTTTCTTCGCGTTCTTGAGGGCCCAGCCGGGCGAGCCGTTTCCGGTTTATCTGCACGGCAAGACGCTCTGTGGCATCATAGGTGCTATTCCGGCCCTCCCGAGCGTGCCGATGCTGCTTTCAAATCCATCCGAGCATTTCGCAAACCGCTTCTGGAAGTGGTCGGGCCAATGCCCTACACAGCGATGCAGAGCTTGTTTGACGCTTTGGTTCCTCCAGGTTTGCAGTGGTATTGGAAAGGGCATTTCGTGAACCGGCCTAGCAAAGCTGCGATCGCTCGCCATCTGGAGTTTGGGAGTCAGGTTCCGACCCTACTATCAACGATGCACCTTTACCCCATCGACGGAGCGGCGGCCCGTGTTGGCCGCCAGGCCACTGCGTTCAGCTATCGGGAAGCACAATACTCTATGGTCATTTGCGGGATCGATTCGGATCCGGCAAACGCCGACTTAATCACGAAATGGACGAGAGATTATTGGGCTGCGCTTGCGCCCTATAGTCTCGGAGGTGCCTATGTGAATTTCCTGATGGAGGACGAAGGCGTTGGACGGGTAGAAGCGACGTACCGCGACAACTTTGAAGGTCTTGTTGAAATCAAAACGAAGTATGATCCCGACAACTTCTTTGCTCGCAATCAGAATATTCTACCACGGGGGCACGGCGCAGGGGGGACTAAACCTTGAGTACTTTTGGGACCATAAGGCTCTAGCATGGAGCGGAAGGAGCCAAGCCACCAAAGGATAATCTTTGAGCACCTAGGCGCGAAGGGCGAGTTAGCAAAGGGGTAACCGGAACACGTGACCTCCTGAGACTCTCGCTTTTTGGCGACGATATTCTGCGTAGGATGCTTCGGCCCGCTTTGCCATTAAAAGCGACTTCTGCTCCCTTGCAGTCGTGATGGCTGCGCAGAACGCAGCCTCAATCTCGGCCTCGTCAGCACCGAGAGCGGCGAGAAACACGCCACGGAGCCGGTGCAGTTCGGCCCGAAAGTCTTTTATTCCCTGCTCGATCCACTGAATACCTTGGGCTGTGTCACCGGAAGCGCTGCGCGCCCAACCGCGGTAAATGGCTCCTATCGATAGCCAAAACACAAAATTGTCCCGTGTGGAAAGTTCGATCAATTCCGATGCCCAGCGTTCCGCTTCAGCAGGATTACGCTCATTGTGAGCGAGACCCGCTGCCCAAAAGAGCGCCATGGCTAATGAGTTCATATCATTCTGCGTCTTTGCCAGTGAGATCGCTTTCCGCTATGGTCGCTTGGCAAGAGGCGATCTCTCCGAGATGCCACTCGGACCCAGCCCGATAACACAGACAGACGACGACTGGCGTCTGGGGGCCTTCCATATGAGACGGAACGTTTCCCGAGTGCCAGATCTGGACAGCACGTATCGCGTACTGTTGTGCGGTCTCGAAATCGCCAGAATGGTAGAGCGTGACTGCCAAAGCGCGATAGGCTTCAATCATTAGCGCAGCGTCATTCTGTTCTTGCGCCAGTGATTGGACTCGTTCGGCAATCTGCATTGTCGCCGTTAGCTTGTCCTCCGCTCGTACCTTGCCTGTAGAAAGACCAGCCAAAAACGAGTTGTGCAGAGCGATACTGTTCAGCAGCCATTCGTCGAAGCCCGGCACGTGCCTCGCGCAAGAAACGAAGCTGGGTTGATTCGTCACCCAGATATCGTTCGCTTATGACCTTCAGCGTCACCGGACAACGCAGATCAACGTCGAGCGCCTTGTAAGTGATGCCCATAGCGCCGCGACCCAGCTCGATCCGCCGAGCAACTGCCCGGGTGGACGGCCGGACGGATAGGATGGATCAGGGATGGCAAGCCAAAGCCCGGAGCCAAGTGACGCCGGTAGAGTTCGCGGCGCCAAGAATGAGGTTCGCTGACGCTACCCAGCCTAGAGGATTTGGAGGATATCCCCTTACCGGCAAGCGATAGGCTCCTGGGGCACCAGCGTTAAAGAATTGCCGAACTGGGCTACAACAATGCTTACCCGACGATTACCGTCACGGCGCTAGACATCGCCACCTACATCCAAAACCGTAATCGGTCGATTCCGTGGAACGTTTGCCGTACGGCGGGTGAGTACTTGGAAACTTGGGTCAATTATTCTCGGCCGGGCTTTGACACGTTGACCGCGAGCGAGATCTTGTCGCAGGGCGTATCCAATGGATTGAAGGGAAAGATCGAATAATCTTCGTTGTCGGCCAGCTCGTCATTAACGATGAGACTGAACGGAACCGAGCTGGCCCGCTGGAAAGCTTGCTTAATGGTTGCGCCCGGAAATTAGAGGAAGACATTGGAATAAGTAAAGGGGGCCAGGTTATAGTTGGTGCAACGAGGATATTACTAATTCACGTAACGCCGGAGTTTTGGGCAGCTCAATTGGTAGACCGCCCATGAACAGGAATCCGA